>JBBDNT010000190.1:0-19957 GCA_040877445.1 Planctomycetaceae bacterium | reverse complement strand
CGCACAAGTACGGCGAATATCCGGGCAGTATTCGGGTGGAACGCGTTCCCCAGAAGCCCAAGCCGGCGCTTTCGCCGGCCGCAAAGGTGCTTCCGGACCCCGTCTCGCTGACCGCGCACCGCGGCCAAGTGGGAAAGGCGTTTCTGTTCAGCATCACGGGGCGCACGGCAGTTCCTTACGTCGGCCCGATCCCAGAGATCGGGGAGCCTCGCGAATATGCTGCTGGTGGCGGCAACGTCTGGGGCAGCGACATCTATACCGACGACTCCACGCTCGCGGTCGCCGCTGTTCATGCGGGCGTCCTCCAAGACGGACAGACGGGAATCGTCAAGGTCACGATCCTTCCCGGCCGCGATTCCTACACCGGGTCGACCCGCAACGGCGTGACGACGCACGACTACGGCGCATGGGCCGGCAGCTACTGGGTCGAGAAAGGGCCGGAGGATCCCGCTGTTACGCCGGCGCTCCCGCCGGGCGTGAACGTGCAGCCCGATCCCGGTTCGTTGAGCCAAGTGCGCATGCAGCCGCTGTATTTCCGCGTCACCGGGACCACGACCGGTTCGGTGTGGGGCAGCGACATTTACACCGACGATTCGTCCCTCGCGACAGCCGCGGTTCATGCCGGCGCACTGCGCGATGGCGAGACGGGAATCGTCAAGGTGACGCTGGCGCCGGGACGGAATTCGTACGCGGGTTCGGCGCGGCATGGCGTGACGACGCGCGAGTACGGCGAGTATCCGGGGAGTTTCCGAGTCGAACGCGCCTTGCCAGTGGATGACGACGGGAGGCGCGCCGGCGCGAATTCGACAATCGTGCTCCCTGACTAACCGGCGGCGGCGCGCGACTGGTACTGGTGCAGCTTGTTGTAGAGCGTCTTGAGGGCGATGCCCAGTTCGTCGGCGGCGGCGGGCTTGTCTCCCGCGTATTTGTCGAGCACGTGGTGGATCACTTCCCGCTCGATCTCGCGAAGCGACATCGGCCGGTCGATCGTCCCGAACGACAACCCGACCCCCGCCGAAACCGTCGTCCCGGCGATCGGCCGGCGTTTGGTCACGCTCGCCGGCAGATCGTCCGCGGTGATGACCTCGCCGCCGGAGAGAATCACCGCGTGCTCGAGCGCGTTCGCCAACTCGCGGACGTTGCCGCTCCAATCGTGCTCGACCAGCGCCTCGACGACCTCCGGCGAAAGGATGTCGTCGGGCACGTCGGCCTTCTTGAGATGCCGGGCGATGAGGAACCGGGCGAGCTGGGGGACGTCTTCCTTGCGCTCGCGGAGCGACGGCAGGCGGATTTCGAAAGTGTTCACGCGGAAGTACAGATCCTCGCGGAATTCGCCGCCGCGAACCATGTCTTCCATCTCGCGGTTCGTGGCGCAGACCACGCGGACATCGACGTGGAACGGTTCGTTCTCTCCCACGCGGCGAATCTCGCCCGATTCGAGGAACCGCAGCAGCTTGACCTGCATCGCCTTGTCCAACTCGCCGAGTTCGTCGAGGAACAGCGTGCCTCCGTCGGCCACTTCGAACAGTCCCTTGCGGGCGGTGTCGGCGCCGGTGAAGGCCCCCTTGCGATGGCCGAAGAACTCGCTTTCGACCAGATTTTCGGGGAGCGCGCCGCAGTTGACCGCGACGAAGGGGGCCTGCGCGCGGCGGCTTTGCTCGTGGATGCGGCGGGCGACGAGTTCCTTCCCGGTCCCGGTTTCGCCGAGAATCAGCACGGTGGAATCGGTCGGGGCGACCTTCGCGACGAGCGACTTCACGCGGGCCATGGGGGGCGTCTCGCCGATCAAGTCGGTGCGGCCCTCGACCGCCTTCAGGCGGCTTTCGAGCGCGAGCGCCCGGTGCGTGAGCGCCCGCTTCTCGCCCACGCGCTGCAGCACGTTGGCGATCTCGAACAGTTTGCACGGCTTGGGAAGAAAGTCGTAGGCCCCCTTGCGGAGCGCCTGGATCGCCTCTTCCATGTTGCCGTGACCGGTGCTGATGATGCACTCGGTCTCGGGGTGGTTCTCGCGGATGCGGTCGACCACGTCCCAGCCGGACATCCCCGGCATCCGCAGGTCGACGATGGCGGCGTCGAAGGTGTGCTTCTCGACGGCGGCGAGGGCGGCGCGGCCGTCTTCACAAAGAGTGACTTCGTGCCCCATCCGCGGGAGTTCGAGCTTCATCAGGTTCCGCAGGGGCGCTTCGTCGTCGACGAACAGCACCCGCAGCTTGTGAGCCGTGGTGGAACTCATGGTGCCTCCCTGCACGGTCTCCGCGGCGTCGTGCCGGGGAATCCGCCTGCTGGCGCGGGTTGATCGAGCGGAATTGTGCGAACGGAATGCCCATGAATAGCAGAAAGCGGGCCGCGAGGCAATCCGGGAATCGGACTCTGCACGAGTCGCGCGAAGCGGAGAATCCAGGCCGTCCGGATTCGCCCCAGCCGTTTTCGCCGTCGGAAAGAAGCACCCTGCGGGGCGAAGCCCAACCGAACGGAAACAGGATTCTCACCACGGATGGCACGGATGAGCACGGATCTCGCTCGATCTCATCAGTGCCCATCGGTGACATCCGTGGTCGAAACTCGCTCCGGGTGCGGCCTGCGAGTCGAGATGGTACAAAGAAGGGTGGAGTCGAGTTGCGGCGTCTTCTTTCGCAGGCGGAGTTCCATGGCGCATTACGCGAAGCACGGCATTCGATTTCGCTATCCCGACGATTGGGACATCGCCGAGGAGCGGTTGGAGGAGGGAGTGTGCGTGACGGTGGCGGGGGAGGGAACCTCGTTCTGGTCGGTCTCGCTATACGACGGCGCTCCGCGGCCCGAGGACGTCATCGACACCGCGGTCGAAGCCTTCCGCGACGAGTACGACGAACTCGACGAGTATCCGGTCGAGAGCCGGCTCGCCGGGGTGCCGAACGTCGGGCGGGACATCGAGTTCGTGAGCTTGGACGTGCTCAACACGGCGTGCGTGCGGTCGTTCCGGGCGGGGGACGCGACGGCGTTCGTGCTGTATCAGGCGGACGACCGCGACCTGGAGGAGACGCGGGAGATCCTGGAGGGGATTTCGGCGAGTCTGGTCTGCGAGATCGCGAGTTGAGAGTTGGGAGTCGGGAGTCGGGATCTGTACGCCGGGCGATGACTTCGCGGGTCGGCGTAAAAAACCGGAAAATCGCCCTTGGCCGAAAATTCCTTTGAGAATCGGAAGGGGGGCGCGTTATGATCGACCGGAGTCGCGATTTTCCCTGACCAGGGAGTGTTCGCCGATGACGGGCCAAACCACCGGCAGCGACGTCTGCCAGGAAGCCGCGCGCCTCGTTCGCGCGGGAGAGTTCTCCGAAGCGATTGCGCTGTATCGCGAGGAGTTGGAGCGCGACGAGCGGAGCATCGCGGCTCATCGCGGCCTCGCGGCCGCGAGTTTCCTGACCGGCGACTACGATGCCGCCATCGAGCACTTCACCCGGGTGACGCGGCTCGACCCGCGGTGCGGGAAGTCGCTGATCAACCTGGGGGCCGCCTACAACCGCCTCGGCAAGCACGACAAGGCGGTCGAGACGCTTCGCCGCGGAACCCAGATCGAGAAATCGGCCGAGGGGTTCTACAACCTCGGGATCGCGCAGCGGCACCTGGGGCAACTGGCGATGGCGATCTCGGCGTATCGCGAGGCGATCCGCCGCGCGCCGGAGATGGTCGAGGCGTATCTCAACCTGGCCAACGCCTACCTGGAAATGGGAAATCACCAGCAAGCGATCACGAACTATACGAAGGCGCTCGAGATTCGTCCCGAGTTCGAGCAAGCCCGGGTGGGACTGGAGGCCGCCGAGCAGGCGGTGAAGAAATCGCGCGGCGCGATCAGCCCCTTCGGCCGGCTCGTCGGCGCGCAGCCCGCCGCGGCGAGCGAGCAACCCAGTACCGCCGCGAACGCGAAGTGGAACGATTGGACCGAGCAGGAGTTGATGGAGCATCGGCAGGAGTTGCGGCAGTTGTCGTACCGCGTCCAGGCGGCGGGACACGAGTTCTGCACGCACCTGAAGCAACAGGTCGAGCCTCGGTTGGCGGAGGTCAATCGGGCGGTCGGCGAAGGCAAATCGGCCATGCACATGCTGGTCGAGGCCCGGGCCGATTTTCATCGCGCCTTGGAAGAATGGGTCGCGATGCGAACCCGCCTGGACATCGTCATGGACGAACTCCGCGCCGCGAAGTAAACCGACTTTTCCGTCGCGAACGACCGGCCCGAAGACCTTCGGCAATCAAAGACGGCTCGGCGACGCGGCCGGGAATGGCACGCGAAGCTCGAAACCGAATGCTCGAAACCGCGCGGCCGCGGGTCAACGCGTTGTTTCTCGTTCGACCTTCGAGCTTCGCCATTCTCCGGCCGGCCGAGACGCGTTCCCCGACGCCGCGACCGCGACCCGCCGCGTCGGCGACACGCCGAGATTTCCCGCCCCATCGATCCGGCACGCGATCGCGCCGGCCTGCGCGGTCGAAAGAATCGTCGTCTTCCCACCGTAGGTCGCCCGCAACCGTTCGACCGGCGCGCGGCGGTTGCCGCTGACGATCACCCATCGCGGGGCGGCCCACTCCGCGAGGCGCGGCACGTTCGCCTTGATCCCTCCATGATGCGGCGCCAGCAGCACGTCGACCGGCCCGGCGAGAGACCGAATGAGGAGATCGAGTCCCGGTCCTTCGAGGTCGCCGGTGAGCAGAATCCGTCGGCCGGCCGTTTCGACTTCGAGGACGATGCTGTTGGCGTTGTCTTCGGGGAAGCCCGGTCCGGGGGGCGGGTGCAGCACGCGGATCGCGACATCGTCGTCCGCCAGCAGGCGATCGCCCGTCCGCACGAGCCGCACCGGAATGCCGCGTTCCTCCACGGTCCGCTGGAACCGCGCGACCGCCGGCTGCGTGAGGTCGAGGAACGAGCGGGCGATCAGGATGCGTCCGACCGGAACCCGCGCCAGCAGATGCGGCGCGGCGTTGAAGTGGTCGATGTCGGCATGCGAGACGACAAGGGTGTCGATCGCCGAGCGGCCCGATCGCCACAACGCGCCTTGCACCGCCTGCGCGGCTCGGCGGCCGTCTTCGAGCGACCCGGCGTCGTACAACAGAGTGCGTCCGTTGGGGAATTCGAGCAGCACGGCGCAACCGTGGCCCACCGAAAGGAACGTGCAGCGGAACTCATCGCGGGGGGCCGGCCAGAAAGGGAGGGCCATGCCCGCGACCGCCCATGCGCCGAGCAGCGTTCCGCCACGCAGCCGCCCGTGGCGCAGGATTCCTATGCAATCCGGTGGAATCGCGAATCGTCTTGCGCGGAGCGCGACGATTCCCGCCAGCAGGCCGTAATACCCCACGAGCCACCACCCCGGCGGTCCCGGTCCGTAGCGATGCCCCAGCGTCCAACTCGAAGCGGCGTCCACCGCCCACAGCAGCCGGCCCAGCATGAAATCGAAGGCCACGCCCGGAACGAGGGCGAGTTCCGGAAAGGCCAAACCCACCAGCAACGTCGTATAGCCGGCCCACAGCACGAGGGCGATGACGGGCATCAGCAAACCGTTCAACACGAAGCCGGCCGGCGCGATCAGGTTGAACCGCGACGCCACCCACGGCAGCGTGAACAGCCAGATCGCCGCGATCAGCGCGTAGCCGCGGCCGAGTCGCCGTCCCCAATGCATCGCCAATCGCCAGCGCTCGTCGGCCGGTGGTTTTCCCGGATCCGGCTCCTTGGACGTCGCGTCCTTCCACCAGGTGCCGCACCACAACATCCCCGCGACCGCCAGAAACGAAAGCTGCGCTCCCACGTCGAACAAGTCGGCGGGGTTCCAGGCCAGCACCGCGATCGCCGCGATCGCCAGGGTGTTGCTCATCGACCCCTGTCGGAACCACGGCCGACCCGCCGCGTACACGACCACGAAAATCGTCGCCCGCACGACTGGCGGACGGCCTTCCGTGAGCAGCGCGTATCCCACCACGAGCGCGATCACCGCGAGGCACGCGGGCGACTCCGACAGCCGCAGCATCCGGCAGCCGAACCAGAAGAACGCCGCCAGAATCCCCACGTGCAGCCCCGAAATCGCCAACAGGTGCATCATCCCGCTTTGGGCGAACGCGCGGCGGATCTCGTCGGTCATGCCGGCGCGATCGCCCAGCAGCAGCGCTTCGGCCACAGGCAAGCGTTGCGGCGACATCGTCCGCGCCAGGGTGTCGCCGCACCGCGCGCGAAGCCGCGCGAACCAGCGGCGGACCGGGAAGTCGTCGCCCGCCGCGATCATGCGGACCGCGTCCGGATGATCGACGAACAACGTCGCGCCGACGCCCTGCCGACGGAGATGGTCGCGGAAGTCGAACTCGCCGGGGTTCGCCGGTTCCGGCGGCTTGCTCAACCAGCCGCGAACATCGACGCGATCGCCGACGCGAGCGTGCAGCAGATGCCCCGAGACGCTCACGCGAACGAGTCCCTCGACGGGGATCGCTCCGAAATCACTTTCGAGCGTGTCGCACGCGACGAGGGCGATCGACCGATCCGCCTGCAATCCGCCCGGCCCCATTCCCTCGGGATCGGCCGGCTTGATCCAGGGCTGCGCGGCGAGCACTCCTTCGATCCGTGCGAGGGTCGATTCGTCCGACCCATACCGCGCGATGTCGTTCTCCGGGCGAATCGACCAGAACAGATGATGCCTCGCGCCGCCGAGCGCCAAGCATGCCGCAAGCAACAGCAGGGCGGCCGCGCGATCGTTCTTGTACCGAAAGGCGGCCATCCAGCCGCACCACACGCCGCCGCCGACGAGGATCCACGCCGCCCACGCGAGCCCGCCCGTGCGATCGATCGCGATGCCCGCGGCAAAGGCGACAGCGACCGCCACGGCGGGAGCGCGCGGCGTATGCCGCGGGATTTCGTCGTCCGAGTGCGCGTCGGATGCCGATCGGATCATCGCAGCGCCATCCGCGCTGAAGGAATCGACTGGAAGCGGGCCACTCCGCTTGCGGTTTCGCGGCCGAACAGAAGCGGCCTGTCACTCAGTAGTTCCAAGTTCGCGACGGCGCGTCATGCCTGCGCAGGCGGGAATCCAGCAATCGCCAGGGCGGCAACCCATTGTCATCGCTGTCCGCGCATCGACTGGATTCCCGCCCCCGCCTCCGCTGGGGGCAGGCACTTCGCGGGCATGACGAGGTCGCGTTCTTGGAAGTACTGTCACTATACCGCCGGGCCGCTCACGAATCACGCGAATTCATTTGGGGGAGCGGCGCCGGACCGGAACCGCTTTCCGTCACCGTCGAGAGTTTCTTGTCCCCGCGCGCGTCGATCCCGTACAATCACCTCCTCGACGATCTGCATGCCACCCCGTCGACCTTGGTCTTGTGGGGCGAAGTTGCCGTAGGACGGACTGCCAGTCCGTCCGAGGCGTCTGAAGTCCATAACAGGAACATCGACCGCACGTTCGGAAGCGGGCGGGCACGACGGAATGAAATTCCGTCCTACCCGCCCGTCCGATCGACCCACGACGTCAAGGTTGACGGGGCACGACTGCCGGCCACCCCCCGCTCACGCGGGAGGCTCGCCACCTCCTCGCAATCGCCGACTGCCGACTGCCCACAGCCCACTGCCTACCATTCACCGCCCATGTCCCGCCCCGCCCACGCTTCGCAACCGCTCCCCGAACCGACGATCCGCATGAGCGAAGGCTGGCACTGCCTGCATCTGTACTACCGCGTCGACCAGTGGGCATTGGCGCAGCTCGACGAAGCGATGCGCGGGAAAGCCCGCGAAGAGGTCGCGCACCTCCTCTCGCCCGAGCGCGACGGCGCGCCGCGGCGCATCCAGACGAGCATCGTCTCCGGGCACAAGGCGGACCTCGGCGTGATGATCCTCGACCCCGATCCGCTCGTCATCGACGGAATCGTGCAGGAGATCCGCACTTCGCCCTTGGGAACGGTCTTCGTTCCGACGTGGTCGTTCGTGTCGATCACCGAGGTTTCGGAGTACGTGCCCACCGTCGAGCAATACTCCGAGAAGCTCGAGCGGGAGGGGACCGCTCGCTCCGATCCGATGTTCGCCGCCAAGGTCAACGCGTATGCCCAACGTCTGCCGGCGATGAACAAGCAACGGCTGTATCCCGATTTCCCGCCGCTGCCGGTGATGTCGTTCTATCCCATGAACAAGATTCGCCATCCGCGGGCGAACTGGTACGCCGAGCCGTTCAGCGTGCGGTCGGAGTTGATGGCGGAGCACGCGACGAGCGGCATCAAGTTCGCGGGACGGGTGTCGCAGCTCATCACCGCATCGACCGGATTCGACGACTGGGAATGGGGCGTGACGCTGTGGGCCCGCGCTCCGGAGCACATCAAGGAGATCGTCTACACGATGCGGTTCGACCAGGCCTCGGCCCGCTACGCGGAATTCGGCCCGTTCCACCTCGGCTACGTCACGCCTCCCGCCGAGGCGCTCGCCCATCTGCGCGTGTGACCGCGCGCCTGCGAGCCGGCCGGGGCGAGAGTCCGCGCAATACGCGGCGGGCGGACCGGCCGATCCGCGGGGTTCGCGCGGCGAAGGGCCGTCAGGGCGTCCCGGGAATCAGCCGCTCCAACCGGTCGGCTTCGCTCCGCACGTTCGCGAACCGAGCCGGCCACTGCGTTTCGCGCAACCGGGCGAGGCTCGCGCGGGCGTCCTCCCGGCGGCGCAGATGAATCTGCGCTTCGGTCAGTCCGATCAGGCCGTCCGGCTCGAGTGCGCGGAGCCGGGCGACGTGCTCCCAGTGCGGAATCGCTTCCGCCCAGCGATCCTGCTCCTGGCGAAACACGGCGAGCGCCTGGTGATGCTCGGCCTCGCGCGGCGCCGCTTCGACGATGTTCGTCGCCGCGCGCTCCGCGAGTAGCGCATCCCCCATCACCCGGTGCGCGAACCCGATGTGCAGGTCGAGATCGTGCCGCTCGAGATCGAGCAGAACGAGCATCTGTCGAATCACTTCCTGCGGATCGCCGACGGCGTCGCAGGCGGCGATCAGTTCGCGGCGCGTCGCCGGATCGTTCGGCTGCAAGTCGATCGCGATCTTCAACTGGGGAATCGCTTTCGCATATTCGTTCCGTCCGGCGAGAACGGCGCCGATCCGCTGCCGGATAAGCGGGCTGTCCTGCCCGGTCTCCGCGGCCTGGCGATCGAGATGGGTGATGTACTCATCGAGATCCGCCGCGGATTCGAGAACCTGGTCGAGCTGCGCGACGCCGTCCGCGCGCTGCCTTTGCCGCGGTCCCCACGCGACGATGGCGGCCGCGGCGGCGTTTGCCGCGTCGCGCGTCTTCCCCAATGCGGAATACGCGGCCGCCTGCTGGCGATAATACCCCGAGAGCGTCTCGTTTCCGACGCCGCGGTCGGACCGCGTTCGCTGATGCACCGCGATGGCTTCGCCGAAGTAGCCCGCCGCTTCGGCATGCAGTCCCAACTCGAGGCAGCTCGCAGCGAGCTGCGCGATGTTCTGTTCGATCCAGCGTCCGCCGTCGCGGAAATAGGCGTCGGCGCGGGCGAGCACCCGGCGGGCCTCTCGGTCGCGCCCGGCGAGAACGCATGCCGCGAGCAGTCGCGTGCGGTACGCCATCGTCTCCGGCTGGTCCTCGACGAGCGCTTCGAGGAGCGGAATCGCCTCGGCATAGCGGCCGTCGTGATGCAGCCAGTCGCACAGCATGCTCCTCGATGCGAGGCTCAATCGGCCTCGCTCCGGCGCGGCGAGCAGAATCGCGACCGCCCGTTCGTTCCGTTGCAACGTATCCCGCAGGTACTGCGCGACGTGCGCCGCGAACCGGCCCGACTCCCCGCGCTCCGCGAGGACTTCTTCGGCGACGCGGGCGAACTCTTCCTTCTTCTCGACCCAGAAGTAAGTGCCGTCCCCGCGATGGAAGTAGCTCGTCGATTGCCGATTGGTGAGCAGTTCGCGCCGCAGTTCGGCCAGCACCAGCTTCAACAGCCGCGCTTCGAGTTCCACCACGGCTGGATCCTTGCCATCGGCGGATTTCACGAGCGTGTGGCACTGGGCGAGTTGGCCGGCGAACTGCTGCCATGCCCCCGCGGCGTGATTCGCACGCGCAGGGTAAGTTTCGATGCGGTCGAGCAGGAATTCGAGCGCCTCCCGCGGACCGAGCCGCTCGCGGAGCAGGCTCGCGGCATCGGAGACGAGATTCGAGTAGTAGCCGGTCTGCCGCTTCAACATTTCCGGCAGCGATTCGAACGCGTACTTGCGGAGATCGGGGTGATAGTCGTACTCCTTTTGATGAGCGGTCTGGAACACCTGGTGAAGCTGTTCGAGCGCCTGATAACGGCGGTACTCGTTCTCCGCCTGGGTCTGCTCCAGAAGATGCTCGACGAGATTGCGATACAGCGTTTCCCCCGTTCCCAGCGAGACAGTGCCGTCGCCGGCCAGCGCCTCGTGAAACAATTGGTCGCGGCGCGCTTCCAGCCACTCCCGCTGCGCGGGATTGAGCGGGTTCGCGAGATGCCGATCGAGAACCGCCTCCGCGGCGGCGTATCGCTTTGGTCTCTGGAGATAGCCGACGTAGGATTCCAGATACGAGTTGGCATGCGCGGGCCAGCCGTCGGGATGCGCCTGCTCGAACTCGCGGATGGCCGCTTCGAGCACGGCCAGCGCCTCGTCGCGGCGGTCATGACGATGGAACAGCACGCCGGTCAGCCGCAGGGCGACGAACAGCCGGTCGTCCGTGCCCGGCTCGGTCAGCCGGTGCAGCTCGCGAAGCTGCCGCAGTCGTTCGTCCGCCAGCGGCGCTTGCGAGATCGTCCCCAGTCCGGAGAGGAAGTCGCTCATCATGCGGACTTCTCCCTCAGCCCAGTCGCGATCGAAGGCGCGTCGCAGCGCGGCGAGCGCGGCCTCGACGTGCGGTCCCGGCTGGTCGAGCACTTCCGAAGAACGGCGTTCAACGAGGGCTTCGAGCAGGTCGAGCGCCCGCAGGTCGATCGCCGACTTCGCCGTCCGTCGGAGTTCCTTCAGCCGCCCCATGATCTCGTCGGCGGCCGCTTCGTCTCGCACTTCGGCCAACAAGCTGGAATGGACCGCGCCCAGAAAATGATAGACCTGCCGCGGCGTGCGCCCGATGACCGAGTCCGGCGCCATCCGCAGCAGTCGGAAGTCGCGGAAGTTGGTGTAGAGCTGCCGCAACTGGCCGACGTAGTTCCCCGGCTCGCCGCTCTTTTCGAACAGCGCCTGCAGAACGAGCAATGAGTCTTCGTCGAGTTCGGCCGGCGTCGGGGTGCTTTCGAAGGACCGCTGCACCGCGATGACCCGCAGCAAGTGCGCCAACTGCGCTTCTTCCATGGCGACGTACATCGCGAATCGGGCGCGGTCGTGCCGATCGCGATCGCCCATGACGAGATGCCACGCGGCGAGGGCCGCATGGTCCTGTGGATCGAGCGGCGCTTCGTCACGAGCGGTCTCGAACAGCGTGATCGCCTCGTCGATGCGGCCCCGTTCGGCGACGAGCCTGCCGAGCGCGAGCCGCCACGGCGCCGGGAACTCGTCGGCGCGGATCCACGCGCGGAGTTCGCGTTCGAGATCGTCTGGGCGATCGAGCGCGACGAGCAGCGCGAAACGGGCCTCCTTCCAGGTAAGCGCCGCGTCTCCTTTTCGCTCAGCGCCCGCCGCGACGTATCGCAACAGGCGTTCGACCGATTCCAGCGGAGCGTCGCGCCGCACCGCGAGGAACGTCGCCGTCGCGAACGCGCGGCGGCGGAGAGCGCCGATCGCGGCGCGGTGATGGGCCGCTTCCATTTCCTGATTCGCGGCGACATCGTCCGCCGGCTCTTCCAGCGCACCATCATCTTCGTCCGCCGCGGGCGGCGCGTCGCCGAGAATCGCCCAGCACTCTTCGGCCACCCGGGGCAAGTCGCGTTCCGATTGAACGTCGAGATACGCCCGCTCCATCCGCAGCCATGGCCGCAGTGCGTCGCGAAAGGCGACGTCGTCCGGCGTCGCGTCGGCACCCGGTTCGCGGACGATCTCGGCGGACAGGCTTGCGGCGACTTCTTGCCGCGCCTCCGCGAGGATCTCCGCGTGCTTGGCGGCGAGTTCGGTGCGCGTCAGCCGATCGGGCCGGCCGGTGTCCTGAAGGCGAGTCGTCGCGGCGGCGACGCGGCTGTGGACCATGCGGTCGGTCCAGTGGTGCAACTGCGTGACCGACGCCGTCAGCCGTCGCGCGGGAGTGTCCCATCCGGAAAGCAGCGGCAGCAGTTCCAGCGACTCCGTCTCGTGCGCGGGTTCCCATTCGCGGTAGAGCAATTCGTGGAATAAGCCGGTCGCGGCCGACGCGACGTGCGGCCTGTGCTCTTCCGCCTGGGCGCGCCTGATTCGCGCACGCAGGAACGGCAGGTACTCGTCCGGAAGTCGCCGCCGATGGATCGCGACGAGCGCCTCGTCGACTGGGTAGCGCACGTCGGGATGATCGATCTCGTCCCACATCCGCCGCAGCGTCGCCGCGATCGCCGCCCATTCGTCCCGGCTCAGGTCGTCGCGGTGGACGACCCATTCGACGTGAGCGCGAATGGCGTCCACGTGCAATTCGTCGAGCGAGTCGTTCAGTTTCCGGGCGATTTCGGCTCGCAGCCGGTCGGATTCGTCGGTGTCGGCGAATCGCCAGTCGTCCGTGATTTTCCGGGCGACGTCGAAGCTGCCGCCGTTGCGAAGGTGATTCCACAGGAAGAACCGGGCGGTCTCCGCCAGGGGGACGATCCATTCCGGCTCGATCCACTCCATCCGCTGCCCGTCGCGCTCGCCCAGAGCGAAGGCGACGGCCACGTTCAGCCGCGTCTGCTCGGCGGTGATTCGCCAATCATCGACACGGCCTTCCTTCAGCCAGCGACGGACCGCCGCGCAGGCGTCGTCGTCGCGATCGACGAGAGTCAGTGCCGTCAGATAGCATTCGTAGGCGATCGGTGTGAATGGGTTTGTCGCGACCCACTCTTCGATGAATTCGAGATGGTCGGCGTATCGGCCGTCGGTGCGGAGAACGTCCGCGTACTTGCTCCTTAGCTGATCCAAGTCGTGCGGCGAACGTTCGGGATTGCGGTCGATCTCCCGCCGCAACCAGGCGAGCGCCGCATCGATTTCGCCCGCCGCGATCAGTTCATCCGCGTACCGCGTTTGCACCCACGCGCTCCACGGCGCCGCTTCCGCCAGTTCGCGGGCGAGCGACCGGGCTTTGTCGCGGCGACCGAGTTGCCGCAACCAATCGAGCCGCATCTCCTTCCAATTCCGCGGGCCGTCGAAATGTTCCGGCTGGCGGTCGAACACGGGGCGCAGCCGGTCGAGCAGTTCGAGCGTCTCGTTCGCTTCGAGGATCGAGTACGACATGTCGCACATGTGCTCGGCGACGCGCAGGTCGTCCGCCCGCGCATCCGCGGCGAGACGCTCCGCCTGACGGAGCAGCAGTTGCCGCCCCTCCTCATGGCGGCGGGCGGTCTTCAGCACCGCGACGCGAAGCCACGCCAGCCCCGGTTTCTCCGGCGCGAGCTTTTCGATCGCCGCGAGCTGCGCGAACGCTTCGTCCCAGTTCTGAATCCGCGCGGCCTCCAGCAGCAGTACGAGCCGCTGGTCCATTCCCGCGGAACCGTCGGCGACGGCGATGCGCGCCGCGCGAACGCCCGGCAGCGGGGACCGCACGAGCCACGCGCGGCCGGGATCCGGCCGCTCCGCCGCGAACCGCTTAGCGAAAGCGTCCTCGTCCAGCAGCTCGACCGACTGGACCGTGCGCGACAGCACGCGGCCCTTGCGGTCGAACGTCTCGATCTTCCGCGGCCACCAGGCACCGGCAGCGTGCACGTAGTCGCCATAGGTCGCGCCGGTGACACCCCCATCGACGGAGCGCCACTCGACGCGGAGCAGCGCGTGGCGGGCGGTGTCGATCGTGATCCGCAGGCTCCCCCCGGCGAGCACCAACACCACACGATCCTCGGCGGGGCGCTCGATCTCGACTTCGTGATTCCAGAACGCCACGTGCAGGGGGAACCCGACCTGCGCGAAGTCGGCAGGCGTGAAGAGCGGAAATGCGTCGAGATCGCGGGGCTGCGCCGGGCGGGCCGTCCCCATGTCGAACCCGCGCGAGGCGATCCCCCGCTCGTCGCCATCGTGCCAGCGAACCAGCGAGGGCCAGCGCGACTCGCTCCACGTCAGCCGCCGCCGCGGCGAGAACAATTCCAGCGTGGTCGTCTTGCCGGTGGTGCGATCCCAGTTCGGGTCGCGGGTTTCGACTTCGCGGACGAAAAGGAGCCCGCCGGCGTCGATGACCGGCCGCTGCGCGAGTTTTTCCGAAATCGCGATCGCCTCCGCCGGCCATTGCAACTTGCGCGGCTCGGCCTTCACCGGCTTGGGGGGCGGGGGAACCTGCGGGAAGAGCGCCACGATCGAGGTGCGATCGCGGGAACTTTCCTGCAAGAACCGCCTGAGGCCGATTTCATTCTGGCCGTCAACCATCGGGCTCCGCGCGCCACGCCGCAAGTCTCGCGAGATTCCGAACGGTACCTCGCCGACTTCGCGGGGGCGAACCGGACGCGACGGAAGATTGGTGTGCGAGGCGAGCGACATTCGACGAGCCGGCAGTCCCTCGTAATCGTCGTCGACGCCGTGAACGCTCTCGTCCAATAAGTGCTGCGTCTGTCGGATGATGAGCGACAGTTCCGTCGAGTGCTGACCGATTTCTCCGCCGAAGCCGTCGATCGATTGCCAAGGTCCGAACGTTTCGTTCTCGATCAGTTCGATGAGCGGATTGAAGTCGACCGACGCCCACTTGCGACGTGGCCCACGAGTGAACGGCGCGTCGAATGGAACATTCGCGGCGCCGTCGGTGATCGTCGTCCAGTACGACTCCTCGGCCCTCCCCCATCCGGGCCGAACTTCGAACACTTGCGGATCGCGGCCGAGTTGCGCGAGCTGCGCGAGCACTTGTCGCCGCAGCCCGAGCCGCCATTCGTCGGCGAGTTGCATCTGCCGGCGCTTCAATTCGAAGTTCGCGGCGTCGCGGGCGTCGGCGAAGAAGCGTTCGCCGTCGCGCATTTCGTAGCGGCGCTTCACGCCGAAGCGTTCGCGGTCCGCGTCAGTCTCCAGCACCAGGAGCGACGTGTAGGGCGTGATGATGTGGAACCGCTCCGACAGCGCGATGATCTCGTCCCGAATGAACGGCGTCGCCCCCTGCTTCAGCAGATGATCGAGGTGCGCCCGCGCCCACAGCCGCGGAATGAACGAGTTCCCCCGTTCGGCATCCTTCAGGGAAACTCGGGCGGCGAATCGCACGGTGTCGTCGCCGCGGCGGCCGCTGACGATCACCTCCCCGGACTGGTCTTCTCCGCGCGGGAGATACCGGCCGACGACGATCTGCTGCGTGCCGGCGGCGAGGTTCGGCAGTTTCTCCGGATAGACCGCGGCCACGTCGATGCCGCGAAATTCGACCTTCAAGTCGCGCAAACCGGGGCGGGCGATCTCGTCGAGCAGTTCGAAGGCCGCCTTCGAAGGAGTCTGCTCGCCGCCAATGTGCCGAACGGAACCGCCGCCGGTTTCCGCCATCGCTTGCAGCGCGGCCGATTCGAAACTGCTGCCGACGGAGACGGCGTGGAATGTTCCCGCTGGTGTAAATGGGACGGACATCGGTCCGTCCGCGCCGGCTTGCGGAGTTGCGGCGGCGTCGCTGTTCGGACGGGCTGAAGCCCGTCCTACGGTGCTTTGCCGAAGGCGATCGGCGAAGGCCTGCGGATCGGCGTCGCGGGCGGTGGGGACGCCGTCGCCGATGTAGACGATATGCGTCTTCTTCCCCGAGCGAGCGCGGGCCGATGCGACCATTCGATCGAGGTCGGTCCAGCCGAGGGAGACGCGCTCGACGAGCCATTGCCGGGCCTTCGCGATCCGTTCTTCGTTCGGCGCGACAGCTTCGCCGAACAGCCACGCGCAATCGACGTCGCACGCCGCGAGGTCGAAGCGATCGTCCGGCCCCAGCGACGCGAGAATCGCGGCGACGAACTCCGCCTGCATCTCGCGGCTGCGGGAATCCATCGACCCGGAGGTGTCGCACACCAGCCGCAAGTCGAGCGGTTCTCCTTCGGGAAGGGTGTCGCGCGGTTGATCGTCGTCGGATGACGGCGGCGTGATCTGCACGAGGAAGTATCCATCGTCGCCACGACGGTGCGGGATGAGCGCCACGTCCGACTGCCGGTCGGCGACCTGGCAGACGACTTCGAAGTCCCGCGTGGGAACGTATTCCTGCGCCGAGAAATCGAGCTGCGCGGAATGCTTCGTGACTTGCGAGCGGACCGCGTGCGTCGGCGAGAGGACCGACTCCAACGGCGTCGCGGAATGCAACAGCACCTCCAGCGACAGGTCGCGTAAGGGCGTCTTCCGGAGCATCTCGCTCCGCAGCGCGTAGGAGTAGCGGAACGTGTCTCCCCGCAGCGGCAGCACCTGCGTGTAGACGATCTTGATCCGCTTCTCCGAGTGCGGCTCGATCGGGAACACGCGGGCCTTGAAGATGTTTCCGCCGGCCCATTCCAGCAGGGCCGGATCGCGGTTCTCCCGCAGGATCATCTCGAAGATCTCGCGGGCTCGCTGCTTCTCGACGACATCCGCTTCGATCAACTCGCCGCCGATCCACATGCCGAACCCGCTGATCGAGGCGTCCTGCGGCAGCGGGAAGTGGAACACCCCTTCCAGCCGGCCGGCCGTGTGGTTGACGAACGACTCTTCGATCGTCGTGCGGGCGATCTGGTCGCGGATCTCGACCTTCACCTTGTGATAGCCGACCGACAGCGGCACGTTGCGGCCGTCGACGTGGGCGATCAGCGAGCCGAGCGATTCGTCGCTCGTCGCGCCGCGGAACCCGGCGAGCCACCGCGGCTCCTTCTCGACCCGCGCGAGCGTGCCGTCGTCGGCGACGCGGAGATGGATCGAATCGCCGGCCGCGACCCGGACCGGTTCAGCGACCCGGACGCTGCGATCGTCCGGGTCGCTTTCATTGGCGTCTGCCGGGCCAAGCACGACCAACGTCGCCCCTTCCGCCGCGTTTCCCGAAACATGAATCTCGCCGGAGCGCAGCACGAGCCGATCGGCCTTCCGCAGTTCGACGAGCGTGCCCGGACCGGCGGTCGCCTCGAACCGTGACGCGAGCGCGATCGACGCCGCATTCGCCCCCCGCACGTCGCACCGCAGCCAGTCCCCCGGCTTGACGAGCAGCGGCCCGGCCACCGGCGTCCAGCGCCGCGCGAGCGGCGGACGCAACGCGACGATCCCCTGCACGTCGATCACTTTGCCGATGCGGCCGTCCTCGGACAACGCTCCGGCGACGATGAACTTCGCGTCATCGACCGGCACATCGCGGGCAATCAGCCGCAGTTCCGCCAGCGGCGCTCCCCGCCGCGGTCCCGCCTTCCAACGCGCGTCCACTTCGCCGAATTCGTCCGTTTCGCCGGGCCACGCGGCGAGCGTGAGCAGCAAACCGGATCGCGCATCGACGTACGCTTCGACGACCTGCGGCCGCGTCGCGTGCGCGACCGCGAGGCGATAGACTCGGCAATCGCGACCGGCGTGTCGCTCCCGCCCGACCGGAAGCGCCGCTCTCAACTCGCGCGCCGCGGACGCATCGACTCCCAGCAGCGCCAGCAGATCGACGCGCGGTGCAGGCTTCTCCGTCGATTCGGACTCGTGTTGATCCGCGGCTTCCTCGCGGAGCCAGGGGTTCGATTCGACGGCGACCGAGTTGGCCTCTTCGTCGATCCGCCACAGCCGCGCACCCGACGCGATGCGGTACCGCGTGGGCGTGTCCCGCCAATGCACGTCGCTCGAATCGCGAATCCAGACCTCCGCTTCGGCACCGTCGCGGACGACCTTCAACTGGAGTGTGTCCGCCGCCGCGGTCCGATCGAGGGCCGCCCCGAGCGTCGGCTCGCTTCCCGTCGTCCGGGACGAACCGAGAAACGACAGGAACGCCACGACGGACGCGGCGACGATCGCGACGACGGCCTTCCCGGTCGAAGACCTTGCGAACCTGCCGATACGCGCGTCGCCCGCGGCGATTCGGCGGCCCGCCGGCTTGGATCGCACCGTTCGATCATCCACCGCGCCATCATCGCGCCCGGACAGGGCGAACTCTTTGCCGGCGCGACGCGCGACGCGCTCGACGACGTCCGGGCGAGGGGCCGCTGCGTCGGCATCGAGCGTGCGCAGCAGTTCGGCGATCCGTGCTTCGTGCTCGGATTCTTCGTGGTCGCGGCGATCATCGTTCATGGCGACGGATCCTGCCTCGGTGAATTCAAGTTTCGGCCCGACTCGCGGTCATCCGTTCGTACCGTTCCCGCAGGTCGCGTCGCGCGCGGGCCAGTCGCGAACGGACCGACTCGACCGTCCCTCCCAATCGTTCGACGATCTCCGCGACGCTCAACTCGTCCAGATATTTCGCGGTGAGGAGGGCGACGTGATCGGCGGGCATCTCCGCGAGCGCGCCGCGCACGATCGCGGCGGTCTCTCGGCGGTCGAGCGCGTCGAACGGATCGCCTTCCGCCCTGATGCGGGCCGGCTCGCCGTGCGTCTCGGCACGAGATCCACGATGAACCTTTCGCCAATGAAGGGCCGCCTGGTTGTGAGCGATTCGCGTCAGCCAGCCCCAGAGCTTCGCGTTTTCGTCGAGCCGTCGACCGGAGCGGGCGACTGCGAGAAAGGTCTCTTGAAACACGTCGGCGACCGCCTCCGCGTCGCCGCCGATCAGCCGGGCGATGTGTCTCCACACCCGCGGGCCGAACCGTTCGCAGAGTTCGGCCCAAACGCGGCGGTCTCCCATCCGCAGCCCGCGGACGATCTCCCGTTCGGTCGGTCCGTCAGGCACTGCGGCTCTCGATCAGGATGAAAGGGAACACGTCTTCAATTGCGCACCTCACCCGATTGTGTCGCGGAATTCCACCGAAAACACCGGAAAATGCGAAAAATCGCTTCGTAGCGACGCCGCGACAACGCCGGCCGAAGGAGAGACGGAGATTTCGAAGACGGAAAATCCGAGCGGATGCGGAAGGACGGCGTGAGCCGGGATCGATGACTTTCGGATTCGTCCCCGCGCGCAATAAGAACCTGTCCAAGAACGAATTCGTGTTTTTCGCGCCGGGGCGGATGGTGTGGCGAGTTTGGGGCGGACTTCATGTCGAGTCGATCGGTGTCGAGTCGATCGGATCGTCCGGAATTCGAATCGGGAAACCTTCACGCCGGCGACGCGGGTCTTCTCGAATCGCAACGCTTGACCCGATTGGCGGAAGTCGAGTTCGACTCCGCGGCTTCGTAGGGCGAACTTCAGTTCGCCGAGAAGCCCGCGCCCCCGGCACTCGGCAAAGCTCCGCGGATTCTCGTCGATGTCTTTCGTAACACTTGACCCGAATGGCGGAGCAGTCGTCGTCGTAGCGGATTTCGCAAGAATTCCGACATGCGCCAGCAACTGGGACATCGCCGGAATTCTTGCGAATCCTGCTACCGCCCGTACGCCACGTCACTCCGGTAAAGTGTCCCGATCGTCGACCGACAAGCCGAATCGGCCACCACGCCATTCGGGTTAAAGTCGCAAAGATGAAGAGTCCCGCGCAGGACGAGGCGTCGGCAGGATCATCAGCGAAGATCAGCGAAGATCAGTGTTCCCGAACCTCGGCGATCCCCGCGGCGGACGAATATTCCATGCGAACCTGAGGAACGCTGATCTTCGCTGATCGACGCTGATTTCGCGCGGCGAGACCGCCATCGAGATCGGACCTCGCCGATCGAACTCTCCGCGCCCTCGGCGTTCTCCGCGGTTCGATCCCTCGCGCCGCGGAAAGATCGAACCGCTGAGTGCGCCGAGGACGCGGAGAAGACCAGAGAGACGGGCGTTCGACGAGAATCGCCGAATCGCCGGCCGCCATCCGTGCCATCCGCGACATCCGTGGTCGCACGAAATTCGCGCACGGCGAACGGAATTGGAACGATTGAAGTGCGAAGTTGAT
>JBBDNT010000189.1:3296-19979 GCA_040877445.1 Planctomycetaceae bacterium | reverse complement strand
GGAAGGGGTGCCGGGGCTGGCGAAGACGCTGATGATCAGCACGCTGTCGCGGTGCCTGTCGATGGATTTCGCCCGCATCCAGTTCACCCCCGACCTGATGCCGGCCGACATCACCGGGACGGAAGTCCTCCAGGAAAACCGCTCGACGGGGCAGCGCGAGTTCCGGTTCATTCCCGGTCCGCTGTTCCACAACGTGATTCTCGCCGACGAAATCAACCGCACACCCCCCAAGACGCAGGCCGCCATGCTCGAAGCGATGCAGGAGCGGCAGGTCACCGTCGGCCAGGTGCGGCATCCCCTGAGCGAACCGTTCTTCGTGCTCGCCACGCAGAACCCGATCGAGCAGGAAGGCACCTACCCGCTGCCCGAAGCGCAGCAGGACCGGTTCATGTTCAAGGTGTTCGTCGATTACCCGAGCTTCGCCGAGGAGAAGCAGATCGCCAAGCAGACGACCACCGTGCTCAGCGACACGGTGCAATCGGTGCTGTCGGGAGATGAAATTCTCCAATTGCAAACGATCGTGCGGCAGGTGCCGGTGACCGACCACGTCGTCGATTACGCGCTCGCGCTGGTGCGGCAGACGCGGATCAACCAGGACGGCGCGCCCGACTTCATCAAGGAGTGGCTGAGCTGGGGCGCCGGTCCGCGGGCGGTGCAGTTCCTGCTGCTGGGGGGCAAGGCGCGGGCCTTGCTCAATGGCCGCACCCACGTTTCGACCGACGACATCCAGGCGCTCGCCGCGCCGGTGTTGCGGCATCGGATCGTCACGAACTTCTCGGCCGAGAGCGAAGGCGTGACGCCCGACCGGGTGATCGCGCGGCTGGTGGAGGAGACCCCCACGAAGGAAGGCGAACTGACCCGTGACCCAAGACTACAGAAGATTTTTGCAGCCTGAGGCGCTGTCGCGCATCTCGAGGCTGGAAGTGCGGGCACGGCACGTCGTCGAGGGGTTCCTGTCGGGGATGCATCGCAGCCCCTTCTTCGGGCAATCCGTCGAGTTCGTGCAGCACCGCGATTACGTCCCCGGCGACGACGTCCGCCGCATCGACTGGAAGGTCTGGTCCAAGACCGACAAATACTACGTCAAGCTCTACGAGGAAGACACCAACCTCCGCACCACGCTGCTCGTCGATCTCAGCGAGTCGATGCGGTTCGGCAGCGGGGCGATGACCAAGTACGAATACGGCTGCACGGTCGCCGCCTCGCTGGCGTACCTGCTGCTCAAGCAGCAGGATTCGGTGGGGCTGATCGCTTTCGACGACGCCGTGCGCACCGTCGTCCCGCCGCGCAGCCGGCAAACGCACCTGCACGGGATCCTCGCCGCGCTCGACGCGCAGGATCCCGTGAAGAAGACCGACATGTACGGCGTGCTGCGGGAAGTGGCCGAGCAACAGACCCGGAAGGGCATGATCGTCATCATCTCCGACCTGTTCGCCGAGCGCGAGAGCCTGTTCAAGGGGTTGCGGTTCCTGCGACATCGCGGGCACGACGTGCTGATCTTCCAGATCATGGACGACCAGGAACTCGATTTCGATTACGCGGGGACGACGAAGTTCGAAGGCATGGAGGAAACGGGCGACCTGATCTGCGACCCGCGGAGCCTTCGCGAGGGATATCTCGAAGCGGTCGAAACCTTCCGCTCCGACCTCCGCCGGCACTGCGCCCGCAACACGATCGACTTCCAAACCATCCGCACCAGCGACCACCTGGACGCGGCGCTGGCGCATTACTTGAATCACCGGATCGGGATGCGGCAAAGCGTGCGGAGTTGAGGGAAAGGAAGGAAGAAAGAAGACGGAAGAAAGAAGAAAGAAAACAGCAGATCAAGGGGTTCCTGCGACCTGTGCGCATTCGATGAAGAGATTTCAGCGAGGTGACGCATGAGCGATCGGAACGAGACCTCGGCAACCGTCGATTTGGGGAAGCGTACAAAGGCATTAGCTCTGCGGGTGATTCGTCTGTGCGGTTCGCTTCCCCGGAATCACGTGACAAGGGTGCTTGGAGATCAGGTATTGAAGTGCGGCACGTCGGTGGGCGCTCACTACAGGGAAGGACGGCGCGCGCGATCATCAAAGGAATATGTCAGCAAACTGGGCGGCGCATTGATGGAACTCGGCGAGACCGCCTACTGGTTCGAATTGCTTGTCGAGAGCGAAATCGTCAAAACTGCGCGGCTCAAGCCTCTTCTCGCGGAAGTGGATGAGTTGATCGCCATTCTCACGGTGTGCAAGAACAAAGCCGACGCACCGCGGCCTCCTCGCAACAACAAACCAAAACGCAAGGATCACCCGTCCGAATAACCTTCACGCGCTCTTCCTTCTTGTTTCTTCCTTCTTCCTTCTTGTTTCTTCCCCATGGCTTGGTTCGCCTCCTACTTCTTCAATCCCGCATTCGTCGCCGGGGGCGCTGCGCTCGTCGCGGCGCCGATCATCATCCATCTCATCAACCGCATGCGGTATCGGCGGGTGCGGTTCGCGGCGATGGAGTTTCTGCTCGCCAGCAAGCAGCGGAACCGCCGGCGGATTCTCATCGAGCAACTTCTGTTATTGCTGTTGCGAATCCTCATCGTGCTGGCGATCGTGGCCCTCATCGCCCGCTTGATCCTCGACTCGAAAACGCTCGCGGCCCTCGGCAACAACCGCGCCCAGCACGTGGTGCTGCTGGACGACAGCGGCTCGATGCGCGACCGCTGGGACGAGACGACCGCGTTCGACGAAGCGTTGTCGGTCGTCGAAAAACTGGTGGCGGAAGGGGCTCGGCGGCCGAACACCCAGCAGTTCACGCTGATCCTGCTGTCGAACCCCGAGCAGCCGATCTTCAGCCAGGAAGACGTCGACGACGAACTGCTCAGAAAGGCCAATGCCGAACTGACGAAACTCAAGGGCCGGGCCACACACCGCGCGCTCGATCTCGCCGTCGGATTGGATGCGGCCCGCCAGCATCTCGCCGACGAGAAGGCGGTCAGCCGACATTTGCACCTCGTCTCCGACTTCCGCCGCAAGGACTGGACCAGCCAGCGGGCGGTCGCGGAAGTGATCGCGACGATGGACGACTCGGGGGTCACGGTCAATCTCGTCCGCACCGTCCCCGAGCGGCACGCCAACCTGGCGGTCACCGCCGTCACGGGGGACTTCCACATCGCCACCGTCGGGTTCGATCACCGCGTCGGCGTCACGGTGCGGAACTTCGGCGACGCCAAGGCGTCCAATGTGCCGGTGAGCCTGTTCCTCAACGGCGAGAAGCTGCCGCAAGGAATTCAGGTCGATGCGATCGAACCGGGGAGTGAGACCACGGTCGAGAAGTACATCAACTTCGACAAGGCCGGCCCGAACCGGCTGGAAGCCCGGCTCGACCCGGATGCGCTGCCGCACGACAATTCCCGGTTCGTCGCGGTCGACGTGAAGCAGGCCACCCAGGTGCTGGTCATCGACGGCGACCCCGCCGGGCGGTTGGCGGAGGCCTACGTGCAAACGGTGTTCGACCCGCAGTTCAACGCGACCGATTCGGTCGTGGCATCGGTCGATTATCTCCGCCGTCAGCCGCTCGATCATTTCACTTCGATCCTCATGGTCAACGTCGCCAGCCTGCCGCCCGACGCGTTGGCGCCTCTGGAAGACTACGTTCGCTCCGGCGGCGGGTTGGTGTGGTTCATGGGAGACACGGTGCAGCGGCGGTTCTACAACGAGACGCTGTACGCCGAGGGGAAGGGCCTGTTCCCGGTCCCGTTGGGATCGACGCACCGCGAGTTGCCCCCGAAGCCGGAAGGCTCGACCACGCCCGATCTCGATGTGGATCGGCATCCGATTTTCTTCAACCTGTTCGATCGCGACGACGGCCGGGCCTTGCTGATCGACATCATCGGCGTGTCCCGCTTCTTCCCGGTCGCGGAAGGCTGGCAACGGGACGACAACCGCCGGCAGGACGGCGTGCGGACGTTCGGCCGCTTGCGGACCGGCGACCCGGTGTTCTTCGAGCATCGCTACGGCGAAGGCCGCGTCATCACGTTCCTGTCGACCGCCGCGCCGCAGTGGAACGACTGGGCCCGCACCCGCAGCTATCCCATTCTGATGCTCGAAGCGGTGCGGCACACCGCGTTCCGCGACGCCCGCGCCGAGCGGCGGACCGTCGGCGTGCCGATCCAGATCGAACTCGACGCCGCGAATTACGTCGAAGACGTGCAGGTCATCGTCCCCGGTCCGCAAGGCGACCGCACCTTTCCGATCAAGGCGACGTTGGCCTCCGCGGCGGCTGGCGGAACCGGACAGCCCGGAACGGACGACGGCGACGGCGACGGCGATGAAGATGCCGAGCGCCGCACCGCGGGCCAGGCGCGGTACACGGTGAGTTTCCCCGAACAGGGCCGCGTGGGCGGGCCGGACACCGATCATCCGGGCATTTACGTCGCGCGGTACTTCGATCAGAAGCAAGTGCCGGAAGAGAGGTTGTTCGCGTACAATGTGCCGGTGGAGGAAGGCGATCTGTCGATCGCCGACGATGACGCGATTCGCGCCCAACTCGGGCCGGCGGTGCGGGTGCAGATTCAGGCCCCCGGCACGGTCGCCTGGATCGAAGGTGAAGAGCCGGGGCAGGAAGTCCGCCGTTGGCTGTTGATCGGCCTGATCGTGTTCCTGCTGTGCGAGCAGTTGATGGCCTATCGATTGAGTTATCACCCCCGGATGGCCGGGGCGGGTGCAGCCGCATGAGCGAATTCGCTTTCATTCTCGACCGATTCCCGATTCCCCTGCTGGCCGTCGATGAGATGGTCGCGGGGAGTTGGTGGGAAACGCAGTGGCGGACGCTGCGGTCGTTGCAGTTCGATCTGCCGACGACCGGTCGCGGCTGGGCGCTGTATCTGGGCGGGTTCGCCGCGGCCCTGGTGGTCATCGTCTGGATGTACCTCCGCGACACGGCGATGCTCGGCTCGATCTGGCGGTTCTGGCTGCTGGGATTGCGTCTGTTGGTGGTGGCGGCGTTGGCGGTCATCGCCCTCAACCCGCACTTCCGCGAAGAGGAAACGCTGTACCGTCCCTCGCAGGTGGCGGTGCTGCTCGACACTTCGTTCTCGATGCGTCTGCCGGCGAGCGCGCCTCCCACCGAAACGCAGCCCGAGGGCAGCCCGCCCGCGCGCTCGCGGGCCGACGCCGCCATCGAACTGTTCGCCAAGTCGCCGATGCTCCGCGAACTCCGGCAGCGGCACGAAGTCCACGTCTACACGTTCGATACGCGACTGGAGGGGCCGCACCGCATCTTCAAGTCGGACGAGCAACTGGAGCGCGAAGCGCGTCTCGCCGCCGAAGAAGCGGCCGACGAATCGACCGACTCCGCATCGGCCGCGAACGACGAAACGGGAACGAACGGCGAACCCGGCGACGACGCCTCGACCGGCGACCCCGCCGCGGAGGATCCGGCCGCGCCGGCCGAGATCGCCGAGATCGAGATCGACTGGGAGGAACTGCTCGCTCCCCGCGGTCAGGAAACGCGCTTGGGCGAGGCGCTGTACGAGCTGATCGTGAAGATGCAGGGGGACACGCTGTCGGGAATCATGGTCGTGAGCGACGGCGGATCGAATGCGGGCTACGAGCCGCGGACCGCCAACGAGGCGGCGGTCAAGTCGCGGCCCCCCGTCAAGCTCGTCGCCGTCGGCGTGGGCGGCACCGACAAGCAGCCCAACCTGCGGGTCGCCAATCTTCAGGCGCCGACGCAGGTGCACATGGGGGACCCGTTCGATCTGGTGGCGCTCGTCTCGGGAAACGAGATGGCCGGCCGCGGCGTCGAGATCGAACTGCTGGTGCAGGCCGACGACCGCGGCGACGAAGAGCCGCGCGTGGTCGCCCGGCAGTCGGTCACGCTGGCGGAAGACGGCGTGCCGGTCGAGGTCGCCTTCCGGGAAGTTCCCGAGCTCGCGGGCAAGTTCCGCTATTCGGTGCGCGTGCGGCCGACCACCGCCATCCGCGAATTGCGCGAGGACGACAACCGCATGGACCACGTGGCCGAAGTGGTCGATCGCAAGACGCGGGTGCTGATCATCGCCGGCGGGCCGACGCGGGAATACCAGTTCGTCCGCAACATGCTCTACCGGCACTCGGGGGTCGAGTTGGACATCTGGCTGCAAACGGTCGACCGGGCCAGCTTTCCGCGCGTCAGCCAGGAGGCGGACGAGCTGCTGCTCGAATTCCCCAAGGACCAGGCGGAGTTGTTTCAATACGACGTGATCGTCGCGTTCGATCCCGACTGGCGGCGAATTCCCGCGGAGGGCTTGCAAATGCTCGAACGCTGGGTGTTCGCGGGCAGCGGGCTGGTCGCCGTCGCCGGCGACGTGTACACGCCCGAAATGGTCAGCGACGACCCGGCCCTGGAGCCGATCAAGACGCTGTACCCCGTGTTCCTCCGCCCCTATCTGCTCGACCTGCAATTCGATCGCGACGCCGACCAGGCGTACGCCGTCGGCTTCAGCGACGAAGGCCGCAACGCCGGCTTCCTGCAGATCGTCGACGACCCGGCCGAATCGCGCCAGGCGTGGGACGAATTCCCCGGAGTCTACGGGGCTTATCCCACCCGCGGGGCGAAGGCCGGGGCCACCGTTTATGCGTACTTCTCCGACGCCCGCTCGCAGAACGAGTACGGCCTGCCGATCCTCATGGCCGGGCAACTCTACGGCGCCGGCCGCACGTTCTATCTCGGCAGCGGCGAAATCTGGCGGATCCGCAGCAAGGGGGAAGAGTACTACGATCGCTTCTGGACCAAGGTGATTCGCGACGCCGGGCAAGGACGGTTCCGCACCGGAGGCAGCCGCGCCCAATTCGTCCTCGATCGCAACGTCTACGCCCTCGGCGAGACGGTCCGGGTGCGGGTGCGTCTGCACGATGCGCAGTATCAACCGGTCGACGTGGCGCAGGTTCCGGTGCAATTGTTCGATCCGAACGGCCGCCCGCGGGTTCCGCCGTTGTCGCTGGAGCGCGATCCGCATCGCCCGGGACAGTACGTGGGCGAGTTCCGCGCCAACACCGCGGGGAACTACGAATTGGAACTGGCGGTTCCCGATTCGACGGAAACTCAGAACGCGTCGATTCAGGTCCGGCTGCCGAACCTCGAAGACGACCGTCCCGAACAGGACGCCGCCCTGCTGGCCGAACTCGTGAAGGACACCGGCGGGCGCTACATCGCCATCGAACAGGCCGCCGTCGCGGTCCCCTCCGAGTTCGACTTCAAAGGCTCCGAGACCACCATCTCGGAGCAACTCAAACTCGCCTGGGACAAGGCCTGGGTGATGTACGTCCTCGTCGGCCTGCTGTCGTTGGAATGGCTGACCCGCAAACTGTTGAAACTGGCTTGAACGCTCCCCTGCGCTCGCGGCGTCGCCGCTCGGCTTCGGGTCGCGGCTAACCACTCACGATGATCCACCGCATCCCACCATGTCATACGAATCCCGCCACGCCATTCCGCCGGAAGTCGCCGCCGTGCTCGTGCGGTTGCGGCGGAGCATTCGCCGTTACGTGCTGCTCGAAGGGACGGCGATCGTGCTCGTCGTGCTGGGGGTGTTGTTCTGGCTCAGCCTCGGGCTGGACGCGCTGTGGTTCCAGTTGAACCGGCTCGAATTGCCTCGCTGGTTCCGCGCCGCGTTTCTCGTCGCCGGGTTCGCATGCGTGGCGGCGGCGTTCTGCCTGTGGATCGCGATGCGGATGTTCCGCCGCTTCCGCTTGAAGGCGCTCGCCCTGGTCATCGAACGCCGTTTCCCCGAGTTCGACGACCGTCTGATCACGGCCGTTGAAGCCGCCGATGACACCACCGGCCGCGAAAGCGAGCTGACCCGCGCAATGCTCGACCGGACCGTCCGCCAGGCGGCCGACGAGGCGCGCGGAATCGACGTGGGGGCGGTGTTCGAACGCCGGCCGCTCCGCCGGGCGTTGATCGCCGCGGTCGTGCTGGTGGTGGGCATCGGGGCGTTCGCCGCGACGAACGCCCACGCGATGAACCGCTGGTGGCGGGCCTACTTCGCCCTGCACGAGGAATACTGGGAGCGGTCGTATCACCTGGAAGTCTTCACCGTCACGCCGCCGGACGATCGCGTCCGCCGGCTCGATTCCTCGATCGTGCATCTGCACCCCAAGGGAGGCGCGTTCGTCCCGCTGATCATCGTCCCCGACTCCCAAGTCCGGTTGCGCGCCCTCGCCGGCCGACAACAGGAACTGCGGGCTGCCACGGAACGGCTCTCCGCTGCCGCCGGAGATGCCTCCGCCGAATCGACCGATTCCGCCGATTCCACGCAACTCCTCGCCGATCAAAAGACACTCGCCGAGCGGCTCGTCGCCGAGCGGGCCGAATTGCGGCTTCCTCCCGGCGGTCTGGACGATGCCCCGCGCGCCGTGGAAGCGATCGAGAAGCACGATTGGCCGGCCGCCCTCGCGGCGCAGAAGAGCCTCGCCGAAACGCTCACCGCCTATGCCGCCGCGGTCGAACCGTGGAAAATCCCGGACCGCGTCGAGTTCAAGTACCACATCGCCGGGCAGAACCGCACCCGTCCGGTCCATTGCACCCGCGTGACCGACCAGGCGTTGCTCGACCAGCACCAGGCGCTCGCGATCTTCCGGCATTCGCTGTCGGAACTGATCGGCGACCTGACGTTCTCCGTCTACGGGGGCGACTACACCAACCGCGAGCCGTATGAAGTTCGGGTGGTCGATCCGCCGCGGATCGTGCAGCCCACGCTGCACTGCGACTTCCCGCCGCACGCGATCCCGCCTTCGACCGCCCCGCGCGTCCGCAACACCCCCGGCGTGCCGGTCGCGGTGCACGGGGGGCAGATCGCGATCCCGGTCGAAACCCGCTTCCTCCTGGAATGCCGCTGCAACAAGCCGCTGACGGCCGTGCGCATCGAATTCGCCGACCGCACGATCGAATTGCGTGTGGAACGCCCCGCGGTTTCCGACGATCTCATGGAACTCGAATCGGGCCTCAACTGGCGCACGTCCGGCCGCGTGATCCGCCAGCCGGCCGACGGCGGCCGGCGGGAAATCCGCGAGTTGACGGCGAGCGAAGCGGCCCGCTGGCTCCCTCCGGGGAGCGACACGTTCCAGGTTCCGTTCGCTCTCAGCGAGGGGGCCACCGAACCGGCCCGCGCGCGAATCGCCGCCGACCTGTTCGATTTCGGCCCGCCGGTCGTCCTGTCTCCCGGCACGCGGCTGCGAATTCACCTGACCGACGGCGACGAAATCGCCTCCGTCCAGCCGGAATTGCTGGAGATCGTCGGCGTCTCCGACGAACCTCCCCGAATGGCCGACATCCGCCTGCGGGGCATCGGCAACATGATCACCCGCCGCGCCGTCATCCCCTTCACGGGGACCATCACCGACGACAACGGCCTCGCCAAGGCGCGGTTCGAGTTCCAGGTGGACGACGGCGAGAGCGGCCAACAGCGCGAGTTCCGGCGTCCGCCGGTGAAGCTCCCGCGCGAGTTCAAGCTGTCGCGCTCGGACGACGAGGAATTCGAGCGGTTCGACGTGCTCCCGCTCGAACTCGCGGAAGGGCAGGTGCTGCGGCTCAACGTCTACGCGGCCGACGCCGACCTGTTGAACGGTCCCGGCGTGACCCGCTCCGAGCGGATTCCGTTTCAGATCGTCAGCGATGAGGACCTGCTCGCGCTGTTGTACGGACGCGAGTTGAACCTGCGGCTGCGGTTCGAGCAGATCATCAGGGAACTCGAGATCACCCGCGACCGGCTCGCCCAGCAGCGCGACGTGAATTTGCCCGAACTGGAAAGCCTGCGGGCGCAATCCGAGCCGACCACGGAGATCGAGGCCCGCATCCGGGCCTTGGTGAACGGGCGGGGCGCCGCTGCCGATCAATCCAAGCACGACGTCGACAAGAACCAGAACGAGTCGCGGGGGGTGGAGATCGGCTTCCGCGAGATTCTCGAAGAACTCGACAACAACCGCATTCAGTATCATTCCGCGAACGAGCTGGAACGAATTCACGACCAGATCGTCAAACCTCTGGAGGAAATCAACCTCCGCGGGTTCCTGGAGGTCGATCGGGCGATCGGGATCCTCCGCTTGGCCAACGATCGCGGGACCGACCCCCTCCCCGGAATGAACAATAGTATTGACTCTCTCGACCGCTTGATTCAGGATATGAACAAGGTGCTCGAAACGATGAAAGCGTTCGTCGGCATCCACGAGATGATCCAGGAACTCACCGCGATCATCGTCGACGGTGAAAACATTCGCGAAACCATCGTCAAGGAACAACGCCGAAAACTGATCGAAGACTTCGGCACCCCCTAAAGGTCGGCCGCGACCCGAACCCGTGGTTAGCCGCGACCCGAATAGGGGAGCGCGTTTCCCACAAGCGCGACACGCGAACTAGAAACCAGGCAATTCGGCCCTTCCCAGTCAAGGAACGTCCCATGCGGATCCGCAGATCGATCGTCGGAACGGCCCTCGTGGCGCTGTTGGGTCTGTCGCTGATGCCCTTCGGCTTCGCCGCCGACGAGCCGGCCCCCGCCACCGATCCCGCCGCCGAACCGAAGGCGCCGGAAGTCTCCGTCAGCACCGAGCAGGACGTGCTGGCGGCCCGCTTCAAGCGCTTCGAGAAGACCCTGCGGACGATGGCGACCTACTACCGCACCATCGATCCCCCCAAGGCCGACCTGATCGAGCGGGCCTTGGCCAAGAGCGAACAGGACGGCCTCTCCCGACGCATGGAGGCGGTCGCCGGGTTGCTCGAAAAAGAGCAGTTCGGCAGCGCGCTCGACGAACAGGTGGAGGTCGTCGCCGAACTCAAGCTGATCCTCAACCTGCTCCGCAGCGAGGACGAACGTGAAGAACGTCTGAAATACATCGAGGCTCTCGAGGAATACCGCGCCGAGGTGATCCGCATCATCGGTGAAGAGAAGGATCTTCGCGCCGCGACCATGCGCGGCCGGCTGCCGGTCGAAGGCCAGCAGCGCACCGCCGACGCCACCCGCGACCTCCGCGACCGAATCGACCGCGAAGACGCCGCCCGCAACGGCGATTCCGGCGACAACCAGTCCGGCGACAACGACGGCGGCGCGCAGAAGTCCGGCGACCAGAAATCCGGCGACCAGAAGTCGGGAGATTCCAAGTCCGGCGACTCGAAGTCGGGCGATACCGAATCCGGCGATCAGAAATCCGGCGATGCCGATTCGGGCGACTCCGAATCCGGCGACCAGAAATCGGGCGATCAGAAATCGGGCGACCAAAAGTCGGGCGACGCCAAGTCCGGCGACAGCGAAGCCGGCGACAGCGAAGCCGGCGCTTCCGAATCCGGCGACTCGAAGAGCGGCGACCAGAAAAGCGGAGACTCCAAAAGCGGCGACTCCAAGTCCGGCGATTCGAAATCCGGCGACAGCGAAGCGGGGGATTCCGAATCCGGAGACAGCGAATCCGGCGACTCCGAATCCGGCGACTCGAAGTCGGGCGATTCCAAGTCCGGCGACAGCAAGAGCGGAGACTCCAAGTCCGGCGATTCCAAGTCCGGAAACAGCGAATCGGGCGACAGCGAGTCCGGCGATTCCGAATCGGGCGACAGCGAATCCGGAGACAGCGAGTCCGGCGACTCGAAAAGCGGCGACAGCAAGTCCGGCGATTCCAAGTCCGGCGACAGCAAGAGCGGCGATTCCAAGTCGGGCGACTCCGAGTCCGGCGACAGCGAATCGGGCGATCGCAAGCGGACCCCCGGCCGCGACGAGATCGAACAGGCACGCGAGGAAATGGAGCGGGCCATCGAAGAGTTGAAGAAGGCCGATCCCGACAAGGCCGCCGACCACCAGGACGAGGCGATCACCAAGCTCCAGAAGGCCAAGGAGAAGCTCGAAGAAATCCTCCGGCAACTCCGCGAGGAAGAACGCGAGCAACTGCTCGCCGCCCTCGAGCAGCGGTTCCAGCGGATGCTCGTGTTGCAGAAAGAGGTCAACCGCGACACACTCGTCCTGAACTCGATCTACTCCAAGGACCAGCAGGTAGACGCGATCGCCGGTCGCTCCCGCGAACTGTCGCAGAAAGAGCAACTCATCGCCGAAGAGGCGCTCAAGGCGCTCACACTGCTCAAGGAGGACGGCACGTCGGTCTCGTTCCCGCTCTCCGTCGAGCAGCTTCGCGAAGACATGCTCACCGTCGCCCGTCGCCTCGACCAGGCGCAGGTCGGCGACCTCACGCAGGCGATCGAGAAGGACATCGTCGAGGCCCTCGAAGAACTGATCGAAGCCCTGCAGAAGGAAATGCAGAAAAGCGACGAGGAAAAGGAACAGCAGCAACAACAGCAACAGCAACAACAGGGCGAGCCGCAGGATCCCGCGCTGGTCGACGCGATCGCCGAGTTGAAGATGCTCCGCTCGCTGCAACAGCGGATCAACCGCCGCACCGTCAGCCTGGGAACCCTCGTCGAAGGGGACCAGGCGCTCGAAACCGACGTCGTCGCCCAGGTGCGGGAACTCTCGAAACGCCAGTCCGACGTGCAACAAGCCACCTACGACCTCGCGACGGGACGGAACAAGTGACGGGAGAAAGAAGGAAGAGAGAAGAAGGAAGAAAGACAAACAAGCATTGCTGAGACACTTTTCCCTCTTCCGAAGTTCCTCTTTCTTCCGTCTTCTTTCTTCCGTCTTCTTTCTTCATTCTTCCTCCGCCGGAGCCATCCATGCCCCACTACCCACGCCGCTTCGCTTTCGCCGTCGCCGTCGCGTGCGGCACGTTGTTCGGGGGTTCGGTCCTCGTCGCGGCCGACGGGGTGAATGCGCCTCCCGCCGTCGATGAAGTCCGCGCCCAGACGATCCGCTGGGTGGCGACCCAGCGCCCCGCCGCGGAAACGACTCGAACGGTCGGCGAGATGTGGGGCGAACTCCCCGCCGATCTTTCGCCCCGCGACCTGCTCGACCGGGTGATCGCCACCTTCGCCGCGGTCGATCCGGAAACGAAACAGTTTCTCGCCGAGTGCCGCCTCCGCGATCCCGGCCTGCTCCCGCCCGACGCGAGCCTGCTCGAGCGCGACGATCTCGACGAGTTTTACGTCACGAACCTCCGGCTGCACTTCGCCCGCCATCTCGCGCAGCGGAAGATGTACGACGAAGCCCTCGAGCAGTTCGCCGCGTTCGACCCGTCGAAGTCGGTCGACCCGGCGACGGCGCTCTTCTTCAAAGCGGTCTGCGAGCACCAGTTGCTGTTGAAGGACGAAGGACTCGCGACGATCGGCCAACTCACGAGCGACACCGAATCGGTCCCGCAAAGCTACTCGACCGTCGCGACCCTCATGCAGTACGAATTGGAAGCGCTGCGCCCCGACACGCTCGACGAGGTCTCCCGGCTGATGAAGGACTCCGAGCGCCGCCTGGATCTCGCCCGCACCGGCCCGGACGTCCAGAGGCGACAGGACCAGATCATCGCCAAGCTGGATCTCATCATCGAGAAATTGGAACAGCAAGCGGGCGGAGGAGGAGGAGGAGGACAAGATCAAGGACAGGGGCAGGGACAAGGGCAAGGCCCGCCGTCGGGAAACAATCCCAGCAGTCCGGCGACCGAAAGCCAGGTCGGCGGACAGCGAGGCCCCGGCGAGGTCGACCCCCAGAACTTCCGCAACCAGGGGGGCTGGGGCAACCTCCCCGAAAAGGAACGCGAGAAGGCCGCCAGCGGCATCGTCGAACGCTACCCCGGCCACTACGACGCCTCCATCGAAAACTACTTCCGCCGCCTCGCCAACCAACCCGCCCCCCCGTGAGGAAAGTCGAGAGTTGAGAGTCGAGGGTTGAGAGTCGAGGGTTGAGAGTACAGGGGTACTGAGTACTCGGTACTGAGTACAGCCCACCGCCGACTACTTACTGCCGACTACTTACTGCCGACTACTTACTGACGACTACTTACTGCCTACTGCCTACTGCCCCATGCCCGCACTCGCCCCCGCTCTCCTCGCCGCCGTCCTCCTCGCCGCGCCGCAGGTCAAGCTCGTCACGCTCGACGGCGAGGAACGCCAAGGGGAACTCCGCGGCATTTCCGCGATTGCCGTCACGCTCGCCGGGGTCGAAGGCGCCGCTGAAGGCACGCTCGAGACCCCGCTCGCCAACGTCCTCGAAGTCGAGTTCCCCCCGGCCGATCCCGCCGCTCAGCCGGGGCCGGCGCCGGTTCTCGTCGAACTGACCGACGGCAGCCGCATCGCCTGCGCCGACATCGAACTCGCCGCCCGCGACGCCACGCTCGACACGCGCTCCGCCGGCAAGCTCCGGGTTCCGGTCGCGTCAGTCGCGGCCATCCGCTTCGTCGACGCCGCCGGCCCGCATCAGGAGACCTGGAACGAACTCCGCGAGCGCGACACCACGCGCGACTTGCTCGTCGTCAAGAAAGAGGACGTCCTCGACCATCTCGCCGGCGTCGTCGAAAGCGTCGACGCGAAAAGCGTGCAGTTCCTGTTCGAGGGCAACAAGATTCCCGTCGCCCGCGACCGCGTCTTCGGCCTGATCTACGCCGGTCGCGAAGCGGCGAAGGGCGAACCGGTGTGCGAAGTCCGACTCGCCGGCGACGATCGCATCAAGGTCCGCGCCCTCGCCCTGAAGGACGATGCGATCGAACTCGACCTCCTCGCGGGCGGCAAGGCGACGGTTCCGGTGGCGGCGGTCCGCACGCTCGATTTCAGCCTCGGGAAGGTGCGGTTCCTGTCGCAGATGGAGCCGCGCGAGGTCAAGTACACCCCCTTCTTCGACGTCACGTGGGAATACCGCCGCGACTCGAACCTCGATGGCGAGCCGATCCGCATCGGGGACCAGACCTTCCGCCGCGGCCTGTGCATCCACTCGAAGACGTTGCTGCGTTACCGGCTGGGGGGCGAATACCGCCGCTTGCAGGCGTTGATGGGCATCGACCGCGCGGTCGGCCGCGACGGCGACGTCCGCGTGACGATCGGCGGCGTGACGACCACCGGCCAGGCCCGCAAGCTGTTCGAGGGCGACGTGAAGGGAACCGACGACGCGATCCCGCTCGATCTCGACGTGTCGGGCCTGCGGGACCTGGAAATCATCGTCGACTTCGGAGGCAACCTCGACATCGCCGATCACCTCTCGCTGGGCGACGCGCGGGTGATCAAGTAAGCCGCCACGCTTGCGGTTTCGCGCACCGAATTTCGACGCAAAGCCGCCAAGAACGCAAAGGTTCGCAAAGAGACGAATCGCGAGCCTCCCGCGTAAGCGGGGGGAGTCACTTGCGCCGCGTTGCAACGATCAAGAACAGAAGAACGGACAGAAAAATGAGGGGCAGAAAAATGACAACCAGATTCGCCGACAACGATCGCCCTGTTTGAATCAGCGAAAATCAGCGCCGATCAGTGTTCCTTTCCGCAGTCGATCGAAGTGGAATGAAGAGCAGAACGCTGATCTCCACTGATCCTCACTGATTCGCGTCCTTCATTTTTCTGCCCCATACTTTTCTGTCCCGCTTTCCGAAATCTGCGTCAATCTGCGAAATCCGTGGATGCCTTTCGAACGCTCGCTCATCGGCGGACTTCAGCGATGACTCGACCGCTTTTCGCTCGAGTTCTCGGCGCGATGCTTCTCGCATCGGCGTCGATGGCCCGTGCCTTTGACGCCGTGGCCTCAACGGTCGTTGTCGGGAGCGGAACCTGATGAGCGGTGGGTTGTTCCTCGTACTCGATGTGAATGGACGCAGGAAGTTTGATCCAAAGCGAATTCGAGAGTGCCTATCCGCCATGGAGGGCGTACGCGACTGGCGCGATGAACGGGAAGATGTTTTGTTCGAGTGTCAGTTCGACTTCGCGGGCGACAGTACGATAGTATTGGTGTGGAAAGAACTCGATTCTATTTCTATCTGGGGCATGGGCGATGCGAGTCTGAAAGTCGCGTTGGAGATTCAACGTGCTTGCGACGCTGACGTCCATGCACTCAACGACTCCTTTACGATGGACGTTTTGCTTTCCGAAGTGAACTCCATTGATGAGTTCAAGCGAAAAATCAACGCTCAAACATCGTGCAGCGGTTGAGTCGATGATGATATGGGAATCCGTATCAACCCGGGAAATGCGTGAATGCTTGGATCGCTATTCCATCGGCGGACTTCAACGATGAGCAAACCCTATTTCTCTCTGTTCCTCGTCGCAACGCTTCTCGCCTCCGTGACCATCGCCCGCGCCGATGACGCCGCCGCATCGGCCGTCGCCGTCGATGCCGATGTCCTTGCCGCCCAGCAGCGCCGCATCGAGGTCGTCGAGAAGGTCGCTTCCTCCGTCGTCGCCATCTTCGGCGCCGGGGGCGCCGGCGGCGGGTCGGGCGTGCTGATCTCTCCGGACGGGTACGCCCTCACCAACTTCCACGTCACGCAGGGGGCCGGGAACTTCATGAAGTGCGGCCTCGACGACGGCCAGCTGTACGACGCCGTCATCGTCGGCATCGACCCCACCGGCGACGTCGCCCTCATCAAACTGCTCGGCCGCGACGACTTCCCCACCGCCGTCATGGGAGACAGCGACCAGGTTCGCCCCGGCGACTGGGTGTACGCGATGGGGAATCCCTTCCTGCTCGCGACCGATTTCCAGCCCACCGTCACCTACGGCATCGTCAGCGGCGTCAATCGTTACCAGTATCCCGCCGGCACCATCCTCGAATACGCCGACTGCATTCAGGTCGACGCCTCGATCAACCCCGGCAACTCCGGCGGGCCGCTGTTCAGCGAC
>JBBDNT010000189.1:0-3286 GCA_040877445.1 Planctomycetaceae bacterium | reverse complement strand
AGGCTCCTTCGAGAAGCGCGGCCGCGTCAACTCCGGCGCCGGCTACGCCATCTCCATCAATCAGATCAAGAACTTCCTCGACCACTTGAAGAGCGGCCGAATCGTCGACCACGCCACCCTCGGCGCGACCGTCGCCACCGAGCGCGACGGGACCGTCGTCGTCGGGGCGATCCTCGAACACTCCGACGCCTACCGCCGCGGACTGCGGATCGACGACGAGGTCGTCACCTTCGGCCGCCGGCCGATCGGCAGCGTCAACCAGTTCAAGAACGTGCTGGGCATCTACCCCAAGGGGTGGAGCATTCCGCTGGTCTATCGCCGCGACAACGAACGCCGCGAAGTCATGGTCCGCCTCCGCGCGCTGCATCGCGAATCGGAACTGCGGCCGAAGGAGCGACCCGGTCGACCGATGCCGCAACCGCAGCCGGGAGACGATCCCGAAGAACGCCCCCGCCGCGGCCGCGGAGATCGCCCGGACGGCGAAAAGCCCGACGGCGAGCAGCCGGAAGGCCGCCCCCCGCGCCCCGCGCCGGGCAACCCGATCGAGCGCGTTCTCCGGCAGGCCCAGGCCGCCCCGGAAAAGTACAAGCACATGCACGTCGCGAAGGCCGGCTACGCGAATTTCTGGTTCAACCAGCAACACCAGGAACGGCTCACGAAGCAGCTCGACGCATGGGGCGATTTCTCGAAGGCGGCGGGCGTGTGGCAATTGGCCGGCAAGACCGACCGGGCGGTCGAATTCTCGCTCAAGCTCGCCGACGACGGCGTGGGGCTGCTGCTGGGAGACAAGCCCTTCCCGCTGAAGCTCGGCGCGGGCGCCCCGGTCACCGACGAGCCTCCCGGCTCCGGCGGATTGCTCATCGCGATGCACCACCTCAAGCTGCTGCTGGTGCACCGCGGCGAGGAATTCACCGAGTACGAATATCTCGGCAGCGAACCGCTCGACGGCCGCGGCCCGCTGGTCGACGTCCTCGTCGCCCGCCTCGCGACCGCCGAAACGCACTTCTACTTCGACAAGGAAGAAGGGGACGGCAAGCTCATCGGCTGGAACACCTGGCACATGCCCGACACCGACCCATGTGAAATCCGCATCGCGAACCTCGGCGACTTCGACGGCAAGAAGCTGCCGAACGAACTCACCGTCCGCAGCGGCGGCATCGACTACGCGACGTTCCACATCGAATCGGCGCAACTGGCGGAAGGAAAGCCCGCCGCTCCCGCGGAACGGAATTGACGCACCAGCTTTCTTGTCCATTTTTCTGCCCATCATTTTTCTGTCCTTGTTCGGTTCGAAGACAGGACAGAAAAATGTTGGGCAGAAAAATGAAATAAAGTGAATCTTCGGCAAACGTTTCGAGTCACACCATGCCGCGTACTGTTCCGCGATTCATTCTCATCCCGGCACTATTGCTCGCCTGCGTCGTGACGGGCGAATTCAATGCCCGCGCCGCCGACGACGCCGTCGGCCACGTCCTGCCGCGGATGGTGAAGATCTTCGGGGCCGGGGGCATTCGCGGGTTGCATGCCTACGGCACCGGGTTCGTCGCTTCGCCGGAAGGGCATATCGTCACGGTCTGGAACCACGTGCTCGACGCGGAGGAGGTTTCCGTCGTGTTCGACACGGGCCGCCGCGCGCAGGCCCGCGTGCTGAGCGCCGAGCCGCAACTCGATCTGGCGGTGCTCGAACTCGTCGAGCCGCTCCGCGACCTGCCGTACTTCGACCTCGAGCGAACGGCGAGCGTCTCACCCGGGACGCGGATACTCGGGTTCAGCAACATGTTCAAGGTGGCGGCGGGGGACGAGCCGGTCTCGGTGCTGCACGGCGTGGTGGCGGCGAAGACGAACCTCGCCGCCCGCCGCGGCGCGTTCGACATCCCCTACGACGGCCCGGTCTACATTCTCGACGCGATCACCAACAATCCCGGCGCCGGCGGCGGCGTGGTGACGACCTACGACGGCCGCCTCGTCGGCATGATCGGCCGCGAGGTCCGCAGCACCGAAACGAACACCTGGATCAACTACGCGGTCCCCATCGACGAACTCCGCGACGTCGTGAAGAAGATGATCGCCGGCGAATACATCGCCCGCGAGAAGAAGCCGGACGAAGAGACGAACCCGCGGCGGTACCGCACGCTCGACTTCGGCGTCGTGACGGTCCCCGACGTCCTGTTCCGCACCCCGGCGTACATCTATTCGGTGGAAGAAGGCTCGCACGCGCAACAGGCGGGCCTCAAGCCGGACGACCTGGTGCTGTTCGTGAACGACGAACTCGTCCACTCCGTCCGCACGCTGGAGGAAGAACTCGGGCGGCTCGAAGCGGGAGACCAACTCACGCTGATCGTCCGCCGCGGCAGGCAACTGGTGACGGTGCAAATGCCGGTGGAGGCGAAGAATTGAGAGCGAGGAGAACCATGTCCGACACGCAATCAGCCGATATTCGATCCGACGCGCACCGCCTCATCGATGCGCTTCCCGAGAACGCGACGTGGGACGACGTCATGGATCGGGTCTACGTGCGCCAGTGCATCGATTCCGGCCTGGATGACGCCGCGACGGGACGCGTCGTGGATGTGGAGGAAGTTCGCCGCATCATTCGACACCCGTCGGCGTGTTCGCGATGATGAACGATCGAATGTTCGAGATCATTCCACGCGGGAGGTTCTTGATGGAGACCGAAACGATGGGCCGAGTCGTGACGCAGGCGACGGTCGAGAACCTGCAGGATCTGTGGGACGTCGATCGCGGCATGTTGCGACCCGACGAGATCCGTTCCATCGCCGTCGACGACGCTCTCGTCGATACCGGCGCCACGACGCTCGCGCTCCCGACGCGGTTCATCGAGCGCCTCGGGCTGCGCAAGACCTACGAGAAGCAGGCCACCTCGAGCCAGGGGGTCGCCCTCGTCAACGTCTATGACGCGGTGCGTCTCACGATCGGCGACCGTTTCTGCACGGTCGACGTCATCGAGATCCCCGACGACGTGCCGGTGCTGATCGGGCAGATTCCGCTCGAAATGCTCGATTACGTGGTCGATCTCCAGTCCCGCAAGCTGATCGGCAACCCCGCCCACGGCGGCGAGCAAATGTTGGAACTATACTGATGAAATCCCACTTCCTGGCGGCAGTTCGCCGCGGAGTCGACTTAAGGTTCTGGTCGTTCGATGTTCGAAGAGTTCGCCTTGATTGCCGTAGCGGTCGCGGCTATGCACGGAATCTTCTTCGGCTGCCTCTACGCGTGGTATCGCTGGCGGCCGATGTCGTGGTTGGAGCGTCTGTTGCCGTCCGCT
>JBBDNT010000188.1:0-20173 GCA_040877445.1 Planctomycetaceae bacterium | reverse complement strand
TCATGGCCAATCCATCCTACGGTCGACCCACAAGATCAAGGTTGAAGGCGTAGTAAGACGGATTGGCAATCCGGCGGTGAGGCTTCGAACCTCGCCGGAGGTCGATCGTTCTGCCGGCTCGCTTGCCGTGGGAAGGATTGCCAATCCGTCTGACATGTCGCCAACCTCCAAATTCGATCTGTTTTTCTTTGTGAGGCGATGCATGGGCGGGAAGGACGGAATTTCATTCCGTCCGCCAGAGCACGGTTGAGGCCCGTCGTTCGATCAACCTCCTCACCGAAGTTTCGCCAGAGAATCGCTCCGAATGCGGGGCGGGCGGGCAGGATGGAATGAAATTCCGTCCTGATAGTTCTCTCCAGGGTGCTTCGATTGCCCGCGGCCGGCGTTCGGGGCCCAAGACCAACAGCCGTGCCGCCCGGCACGCGAGGTCGTCGCGCAGCTCTCTGACGCGACGATCGGCGAAGGGGCATCCCGCCAGCCGGCGGGAACTGGTATGATGATTCGCGACGCCGATCGCGAATCTCGGAGCGACCCATGCGCCGATCCCCCGACCCAAGCCCCGTCATGACCACCACGTTCGCCACCGTCGCCGACTTGCAGGAGCGGCTGGGGGGCATTCCGACTTCGCGAATTCTGCTGAATCCGCCGCCGGGCGCCGCCACCGTGGACGACGTGATCGCCGCGGAGCGCGAGGACCGGATCTGCGAACTCATCGACGGCGTGCTCGTGGAGAAGACGATGGGATGGTTCGAATCGCGGATCGCGGTGGCGTTGATCACCATTCTGGAAGAATTCCTCGACGAGCACGACCTGGGACTTGTCCTGGGAGCGGACGGCACGTTGCGAATCCTCCCCAAGCAGGTCCGCGTTCCCGACGTGTGCTTCATCTCGTGGGAACGGTTTCCCAATCGCCGTCTTCCCAAGCAGACGCCGATCCCGAACCTCGTCCCCGATCTGGCCGTCGAGGTCTTGTCCGACGGCAATACCCCGAAGGAGATGGACCGCAAGCTGCGGGACTATTTCAAAGCGGGCGTGCGGCTGGTGTGGTACATCGACCCGCCGACCCGCACCGCCGAAGCCTACACGTCGCTCGACGACGTGAAGAGAATCTCCGCTCGCGGCACGCTCGACGGCGGCGACGTGCTGCCGGGTTTTCGGCTGTCGCTGAAAAAGCTCTTCTCGCGGGCGGAGCGTTCGCGGAGACGATGACGAGTGTTTTGCCTACCTAGCGGCGGGCACTGCTTGCCGGAAGCGGGGACGGCCGAAATCGCGTCGTCGAGTCGCTTCCCGCTTCCGTCAAGCAGTGGCACGGAAGGGACATCCGCGCGTGCTGCGCATCACCCCTTCGCCGCGGCGAGCGCCGCGTCGTAGTTCGGATGCGTGGTGATCTCCGACACGTACTCGACGTGCTTCAGCTTCCCCTGCGGATCGACGACGAACACCGCCCGCGCCAGGCAGCGGTCGAGCGGGCCTCCCTGAATCAGCACGCCGTAGTCCTCGCCGAACTGCTTGCAGCGGTGGGCCGAAAGCGTCTGCACGTTCTCGACCCCTTCCGATCCGCACCACCGCTTCTGGCCGAACGGCAGATCCATGCTCGCGACGAGCACCTGCACGTTGGGAAGCTGGCCGGCCTGTTCGTTGAACTTCTTCGTCTCCTCGTGGCAGACCGGCGTGTCGAGCGACGGGATCGTGGCGATGATTCGCGTCTTGCCCGCGCTCGCCGCCAGCGTGACATCTTCCAGGGCGGTGCTCTGCAGCTTGAACTCGGGCGCCTGGTCCCCGGGCTTCAATTCCTTTCCGGCCAGTTCGACCGGGTTCCCCTTCAGCGTGACGGCTCCCTTGCGTGCCTCGGCCATGACGACGTCCTTCGTGGATGGAGTTGCGAGATGCGAATCCGAATGCGCCCCCGAGTATCGGGAATCGTTCCGCGCAGGTCCAGTCTGCCGGACCGAGGGAACGCTTGACCTCCCGCCGCAACCCGCTATGGTGAGGGACCGCGAACTCCACTGATGGAAATTCGAGCTTCGTCGACGACACGACGCTCGCGGACACCGAATGCTCTCTCTCTTCGCCCTCCGCCTGGTGTGCGGCATGAGCCTGATGTGGGCCGGCATGCCGCGCCGCGAGGTGACCTCCGGCTTCTTCCGGATTCAAATGCTCGTCGCCCTGGGGCTGTCGGTGCTGGCGGCGCTCACGTTCTCCCCGCTCGGCGTGCCGGAGGACGCGGCGCGCGTCGCGTTGCTCCCCGCGTGGGCCGGACGGGGGTCGTGCATCCTGCTGGCGGGGCTATGCTTCCTGGGCAGCGTGATGTGGACGCTCGAACGCCGCGGCGCGGGAGAAGCGTTCGTGTTCGCGGTCGCCGCGGTTTCCACAGCCGTGCTTCTACTGGCGGGCATTCCCTGGCCGAGCGACGCGGCACGGTTCGCGATCTTCCACGCCCTCTCGGAATTGGCGACGGCCTGCGTGCTCGGCGCGGCGGTCACCGGGATGTTGCTCGGCCACTGGTATCTCACCGCGCCGACGATGTCGATCGCCCCGCTCGGCCGGTTGAACCAATTCCTGGCGGCGAGCGTGAGCGCCCGGCTGGTGCTGTCGGCGATCGGTCTCGTCGTCGCCTGGCCGAGCCTCGCCGGACGCAGCGATTGGCTGCTGTGGGTGTCGCTGCGGTGGGCCGCCGGGATCGTCGGCCCTTTGATTCTGTCGGCGATGGTGTGGCGGATTCTCAAGTACCGGCACACGCAATCGGCGACCGGCGTGCTGTTCGCCGCGACGATCCTCGTCTTTCTGGGGGAACTGACGGCGTCGCTGCTGTCGGTGGAAGTCGCGCGGGAGATCGGCGTGCCGTTGTGATTCGCGCCGAGAAACCGTCTTCGAATCCGTAGCGGAAGTCGCAAGACTTCCGATGCTCGCTCGAAATCGCCCGGAATTCCTGCGAATTCCGCTACGGCGATGGCCGCATCGCCCCATTGTTTCGGACATTCGGAGACGGTCTCCGAGTTCGCATCGAGTTCCCGGAAGAGTCAATCGGCCGCGAAGAACAAGTCCGAACTGGAGTACGAGCCGCCGTAGTTGTCGGCGAGCGTGGTCAACTGTTCGAGCGCGTCGAGGAACAGCCGCTCGGTGAGATCCCGCAACGGGTGCATGAATACGGACCACAGAAACTCGTCGGCGAGCGCGAACCGGGCGTCGAGGGCGCGGTCGAAATTGGCGGCGAGCAGCGTCCGCAGATCGTCCTCGTCGAGGAGGCGTTCCTCTTCGACCGGGGTCATCATTCGCAGCCGATCGTGCGCGCCGTCGACGGTGATGAACACCACGCGCCCACGATACTCGACCCGCCACGAATCGCGGGAATGCTCGACCACCTCGGTGTATTCGTCCATCAACTCGGCCAGCCGCCGGCCATCCATGCCCAGAATGCGAGCGATCATGCGCGTCTCCTTGATGTCGAACCGACGACCGCGTTCCCCGCGCATGATACGACATCCGGATCCGGGAATGCCAGAACTTTTTCGCGGAAACACGGTTTGTTCGACGAGCTTGTTATCCCGTCCCGCGGATCGCGGTTCGTATCGCGTCGCCACGGAAGTCCCCTCTCCCCCGGCTTTGCGGGGGAGAGGGTCAGGGTGAGGGAACTTCATTGCGGTCGCCATCGCGATACGGCTTTGCGGACAGTTTGCGCGAATCCAACGATTCACTTTTCGAAAGCCTCGCCATGTTCCTCATGCGCCGTCCCTCCCGCGAACGCGTCCTCCGCTGGCTCGACGAGCAGCGGCGGCTGCCGTTCTCTTACGCCGACGTCGGCGCGCTCGGCCGGTTCGTGCCCGATGGGTTCGATTGCGATCGCATCCGCGTGCGGATCGGCACGGGAGCGGAGGCGTTCTCGGCGGCCCGCGCCGCGTTGACCGCCTGGAAGCAGTTCCCTTCGCGGATGGGCGTCGCCTTTCCCGGTGATGACGCCCTCGCCGCCGGCGACGTGGTCGCGACGTTGTTCCGCGCCGGGCCGGTCTGGTCCCTCAACGCCTGCCGGATCGTCGCCGTGATCGACGAGCGCGACGAGCGCGGGGAGCGCTTCGGATTCACCTACGGCACGCTGACCGGGCACATCGAGCACGGCGAAGAGCGGTTCCTCATCGAGCGCGACCTCGCGGACGATTCCGTGTGGTACGAGCTGTTCTGCTTCTCGCGCCCGCAGCATCCGCTGGCGCAGATCACGAAGCCGTTCGTCCGCTGGAAGCAGGGACGGTTCCGCACGCTTTCGGGCGAAGCGATTCGCGCCGCCGTCGCGGCCCGCCTCCGCCAACAGCAGATATTGACGGAGGCAACGCGATGACGAGCACCCACACCGCTTGCGGTTTCGCGGCGATTCCGAAACGGATCGCCGCCTGGACCCCGATCCTCGCGGGACTGGCCGCCTGGGGAGCGGCCTGCGCGCTGTGGTCGATGGACCTGGCCGAAGCGTTCCTGCTGTTCGCGCCGCTGGTGATCGTCCCGCTCGGCTTGCGGTTGATCGACGATGAAGGAACGATCGACCTGACGGCCCGCGAAATCTCTGCGCGCATGATCCGCACCGCGAAGCGGCTGCAACTCCCCGCGGCGATCCTCCTCGCTTGCGGTTTCGCGGCACCTCCGGGCGCGGTCGCCGGATGGTCGGCAGTCCCCTGGCTCGCGTTCACACTGCTCTGCGCCGTGGCGGGCGGGCTGCGGCTGCTCGATCCTTCCCGCTTGCGTCGCGCGGATCGCTGGATGATCGACGCCGCACTCGTGCTGATCGCGGTCGGCGGTGTGAACACGTTCGCATACCGCGGCGGCATCGCGGTCGGCGACTTCCCGGAAGGGATCATTCTGCTGACCGGCGTGCATTTTCACTACGCCGGCTTCGCGCTGCCCCTGCTGACCGCCCGCGCCATCGCCGCGCGGCCGGGCCGGTTCGCGACGGCAACGTCGCTCGCGGTCGTCGCGACGATCGTGCTGGTGGGGGTGGGGATCACCTTTTCCCCGGCACTCGAACTCGCCGCGTCGCTGGGGCTGATCGCCGCGTGCGTCTCGGTCGCTGGCTTGCAGTTCGTCGCGGCGGACGACGTGCGTTCGCCGCTCGCCTGGACGCTGCTGATGATTTCGGCGCTCGCGCTGGTCGCGGGGATGAGCGTCGCGGGCGTCTATGCGATCGGCGAGTACCGCTTCAGCACGGGACTCGACCCCGGTCCGAAGCCGATCGACATCCCGGCGATGATCCCGCTGCACGGCGCGCTCAACGGCCTCGGCTTTTCGCTGTGCGGCCTGCTGGCGTGGAACCTGCACCGCGGAACGCGATCGATCGAGCCGCGCACGAAGTAAGCGGGTTCGCCCCGTCCGCCGCTTACTTCGTGCGCGGCTCTTCGTGCGCGTTCTTGGCAACGTCGGAACCGGATCAGGCCACCTCGCCGCCCCGCCGGTCACGCCAGCGCGGCGCTCGCGAGCACGGTGTAGCGCGAACCCTCCGGCCGCAGTTCCGACTGATACAGCCCGAGCGTTCGCACCGGCAGGTCGCCGAAGGCCGTCGCGGGATGCTTCTCGAGCAGTTTCCCCAGTTCCGCCGGAGGCTTGAACCGGACGCGCGCCAACGTGACGTGCGGATGATACTTGCGCGCCTCTTCGGGAAAGCCGAGCGCCGCGAGTTTCTGTTCAAGCGAATCCGCCATCCGCACGAGCGGCTCCGCGTCGTCGAGACCGGCCCATACGACCGACGGGCGATCGGCGTGCGGGAACGCGCCCAGCCCCGCGATGCGCGCGGTGAAGGAGGACTCGGTCGCGGCGCACGTCTCGACGATTCGCGCGATTTCCGGGACGAACTCGGCCTGCGTGTCGCCGAGGAACTTCAGCGTGAGGTGCAGGTCGTCGGGATCGAGGGCGCGGACCGCCTTTCCCAGGCCCGCCAGCTCTTCGGCGATCTTTCGCAATGGCGGCGTCGCACGCAGACCGACGGCGACGAACATCCGCTCGCGGTTCATCGCCGGCTCTCCCACGCGCGTTTCAGTTCGTCGAATCCGCGCAACGGCGCCGCTGCGGGAACCGCGGCCTCGCGCGATTCCCGGTCGTCCCGGGCTTCCTCCGAGCGTTTCTGCCTGCCGTTCGCTTGCGGTTTCGCGGCTGGTTGGGGCTTCGCGGAATTCGCGCCCGGTTCCGCGCCGGACAGGAATGTCCGGCCCACGGGTTCCGGCGAAATCATCGACAGCGAAATCCGCCGCCGTTCGCGGTCGATCGCGGTGACCCACACGGTGACGACATCGCCCACGGCGACCACGTCGTGCGGCGAGGCGACATAGCGGTTCGCCAGCCGGCTGATATGCACAAGGCCGCTGTCCTTGAGCCCCACGTCGACGAATGCGCCGAAATCGACGACGTTCAGCACGGTGCCGGTGAGTTCAATTCCCTCGCGCAAATCCTCGAGCCGCAGGATTCCCTTCTTGAACACCGGCCCGGGCATTTCGACCCGCGGATCGCGTCCCGGCCGCGCGAGGTCGGCGAGGATGTCGCGGCAGGTCGGCTCGCCGATGCCGAGTTCGATCGCGATTTCGCGCACGTCAAGCCCGCCCGCGGCGAGGGGCGGGATATCGGGCGCGCGCTCGAGGATCTTCCGGGCGGCGTCGTAGCTTTCGGGGTGAATCCACGTGCCGTCGAGCGGTTCGTCCCCCCCGGCGATCTTCAGGAATCCCGCCGCCTGCGTGAACGTCGCCTCGCCGATGCCGGGCACGTCGCGCAGTTGCCGGCGATCGTCGAACCGGCCGCGCTTCTCGCGGTGCTCGACCACTCGCCGCGCGATGAGCTGATTGAATCCCGAGACGTACGTCAGCAGCGAGGCGCTCGCCGTGTTGAGATCGACGCCCACGTAGTTCACGCACGACTCGACCACTTCTTCGAGTGAATCGCGGAGCAGCTTCGGCGAAACGTCGTGCTGGTACATTCCCACGCCGAGATGCTGCGGCTCGATCTTCACCAGTTCGCTCAGCGGATCCTGCACGCGGCGGCCGATGGAGATCGTGCCGCGAACGGTCGCGTCGAGTTCCGGAAACTCCTCGCGGGCGACGGTGCTGGTGGAATAGATGCTCGCACCGGCCTCGTTGACGATCACATAGCGCGCGTCGGGAGCGTGCTCGGCGATCGTCTCGGCGACGATCTCCTCGGTCTCGCGGCAGGCGGTGCCGTTGCCGATCGCGATCAGCCGGCACTCGTGCTCGGCGAGAAACGTCGCGAGCCTGGCCTTGGTCGCGTCCTTCTTCTCGGCCGAACCGGTGATGGAGATGACGTCGGTGGCGAGCGAGCGCCCGCATTCGTCGAGCACCGCCAGCTTGCAGCCGGTGCGGAAGCCGGGATCGAGCGCGAGCACTTTCTTTCCGGGAAGCGGCGGCTGAAGCAGCAGGTTCCGCAGGTTGCGGGCGAAGACGGAAACGGCGTGCGTCTCGGCCCGCTCGGTCAGTTCACGGCGCAACTCGCGTTCGAGCGAAGGCCGGATCAGCCGCGACAGCGCGTCGTTCAGACACTTCGACAGAAACGCTGAGAAGCGATGCGCGTCGAGATTCGAACGCCCCGCGACCGCGGCTTGCGCTTTGTCGTCGTCCCACTCGAAGCGGACCTTGAGAGCGCTTTCCTTCTCGCCGCGGTTGAGGGCCATCGCGCGGTGGGGGGGAATGTCGATCGCCCGCTGCGAAAACTCGAAGTAGTTGCGATACGCTTGGCCGGTCGCCTGTCCGGCTCCGGTGGCTGAGGCGACAAGCCGGCCCGTTTCGCGGGCGACCTTGCGGGCGGCGTCGCGGGCGTCGGCGTCTTCGTGAATCCGCTCGGCGAGAATGTCCGCCGCGCCTTGCAGCACCGCGGCCGAATCGGGAAGTTCCTTCGCCGGATCGACGAGCGACGCGGCCGCCGCATCGAGATCGGCAAGCGATGCGTCCTGCGACCAGATGCGATCGGCGAATTGCTCGAGACCTCGCTCGCGGGCGATCGTCGCGCGCGAGCGGCGCTTGGGACGGAAAGGAAGATACAAGTCTTCGAGCCGCTTCAGCGAGCGGGCCCCTTCGATCTCCCGCCGCAACTTCGGCGTGAGTTTTCCCTGGGCGTCGACGAGCCGCAGGATGGTGGCGGCCCGCTCGGCGATCTGCCGCAGGGCGGTGACCTTGCGCTCGATCGCGCGGATCTGCTCTTCGTCGAGATTGCCGGTCCGCTCCTTGCGATAGCGGGTGATGAAGGGGACGGTGTTTCCCTCGTCCAGGAGGGCGACGACGTTGACGACTTGCTGGTGGGCGAAATGCAGTTCGTCCGCCACGCCGGCGAGATCGATCGACGGGCCTTCGGTCATGTGTCCTCCGCGACGCGGGCCGTTCCAAGTGATGTGCCGCGCGCCCATCTTACCGCGCGGGGCCGCCGCCGTCTTGCCCGTGCGCGACCGAATTCGCGGTCGGAGGTCGGAAGATGGATGTCGAATGCCGCTCCCGTTCGACCGCCTTCAGGCGGTCTTCCGCCGTACGACGTCGCAACCCGTCCGGCGAAGACCTCAGCGCGGCACAGCCGCAACCGAAGAGTTTTCGGCGCCAAGACGCCAAGACCGCAATGGACGCGAAGAAAAGGTGTCCGGCGCGGGACGACGCATCGGAAGCATCGGCGCCGGAAGAATCATCAGTGAAGATCAGCGAAGATCAGTGTTCCTCATCCCCGGCGACCGCGCGGCGGACGAACACTCCGTGCGAATGCAAGGAACGCTGATCTTCGCTGATCGACGCTGATCGACGCTGATTCCGCGCGGCGATGCCGCCATCAAGGTCGAACTTCGCCGATCGAACTCTTCGCGCCCTCGGCGTTCTCCGCGGTTCGACTCATGCGCCGCGGAAGCATCGAACCACCGAGTGCGCCGAGGACGCGAAGAAGACCGGAACGAGAGTTGGAGAGATGGCGTTCGACGAACTTCGCCGAATCGCGGTTTCCATCAGTGGCATCCGCGACATCCGTGGTTCCACGAAATTCGCGCACGACGAACGGAAGCGAAACGATTGCACCGCAGAGGCAGGTCACCAAGAGCGATGACCTGCCGCGCCAGCCGAAGGACATCGGGAAGGGATTCCGAGATGTCGAAGCGCTCAGTCGCGGTCTCCTTCCGGACGATCGGCGCGGGGACGGTCTCCCTCGCGACGCTCGGCGTCCGGACGATCCGGACGGGCTTCCGGACGCGGACGATCCGGTCGATCGGGTCGACCTTCCGGGCGGGGGCGGTCGCCTTCGCGGCGTTCGGCGTCGGCCGGGCCGCGGCCGGGCGGGCGGTCGCCGTCGCGCGGGCCTTCGGGGCGGAAATCGGGTCGATCCGGACGATCTCCTTCGCGGCGCGGGCCGCCTTCGGGACCGAACGGCGGTCGCGGACCGTCGCCGCGCAACATCCGCACCTCGCGCCGCAGTTCTTCGACCTCGCGGCGCAACTGGCGGACGAGTTCGATCAGCTCGGGATTCATCTCCGGACGTTCGCCGCGGGGACCGCCTTCCGGCCGAAAAGGCCGTTCGCCTTCAGGGCGCGGGGGACGTTCGCCTTCCGGGCGGAAGGGGCGTTCCCGTTCGCCATCGGGACGCTGCGGGCGATCCCGCTCCGCTTCCGGGCGAATGGGACGGTCGCGTTCGCCGTCGCGGCGTTCCCCTTCGGGTCGCAGCCGGTCGCCATCGCGGCGTTCTCCTTCCGGGCGCGGGCGGTCGCCGTCGCGGCGTTCTCCCTCGGGTCGCGGGCGGTCGGCTTGAGCGATTCGCGATTTTTCGAGCTCGGCGAGCCGCTCGGCCTTCAGAGTCGCCAGCCGCTCGGGATCGAGCTGGCCGCGCTCGCGCAGGATCCGCTCCTTCGAAGCGGGATCGCGCTCGAGTTGGGAAAGACGTTCGGCCTTCGAAGCGGCGAGCTGTTCGCGGTCGCCGCGTTCCGGCTTCACCCGGTCCGCGTCACGTTTCTCTTTCGCCTGCGCGACGACCGCTCCTTCGTCATCAGGGGCGGCCGACAGGAACGCCGCCGGAATCAGCAGCGCGAACAGCGGGATGCCGAGCGCGACGAGGCCCGCGGGCCACATCGACCGGCGGTCGCCGGATTCACGTTTCAACACATGACGGACGCGATCGAACAGGGCCATCTTCGTGCCTCCCATACGGGTTGCCAGGACCGGACCAAGAGAATCGACGCGCCAGCGAGCGACGTGCTCGAGGGCGCGGGCGTAGCCGACGGGCTGCCCCGTCAGCCGGACCGCCGTTTCGTCGCAGCACAGCTCGCGTTCCCGCCGCAAGCGCCGCGACAGCCACCACACGGCGGGATGATGGAACAACAGCGTCTCGACGATTCGCTGCGCCAGGTTGACCCATAGGTCGTACCGGCGGATGTGCGCCAGCTCGTGCGCGAGCACCGCTTCGAGCACGTCGGCGGGCATGGCGGTCGCCCACGAGATCGGCAACAGCACGACCGGCCGGAAGAAGCCGGCGGCGAGCGCGTCGCCGGCGCGGGGGGACAGCCGCAACGGCGGGATGCGCCGCAACCCGAGCCGCGCGCCGAGCCGGGCCGCCAGCCGCGCGAGGCGTTCGGGCGCGTCGACGGCGTCGGCCGTCATCCGCCGCAGGAAGAGGAAGCCCCCCAGCAGCCGCGCCCCCAGAATCAGCACGCCGCCGCACCATGCCAGCAGCAGCCAGGGTTGCAACGTCGCGAACAGTGCGCGAGCGTTCGCCAGCGTCACGTTGTTCATGGCGCGCGGCGCGCTCGACGAAAAGCCGACGGACTCGACGAACGCGCGATCGATCTCGATTGTCGCCGTTCGCATGTCCCTTCGCAGGGCCGTCCGCGGGAGAGGCGCCGCTTCGAAGGCCGCGGCACGATCGACGGGAACGGCGACGATGCAGAACGTCGCCAACGGCGAAACTGCCAGCATGAGAAAAGCGACGAGCGTCGCGGCGTACCGCTGGGCGGGGCGGCGCAGGTCGAACAGCCGCACGACGACCAGCAGCGTGGCGGCGACGAGCGCTCCCTGCCACAGCGAGTGGGCGAGCGTGATCGCGAGCCGCTGGGCCAGGGGATGTTCGAGCGCGAGGAATGCGGACATGTCACGCGCCCCCTTTCTGATCCTGATAGGCTTCGATCAGCGAGCGGATTTCATCCAGCTCGGCCGGGGACGGGTTGGCTTCGTCCAGCAGGTGCGAGACGAGCGTGCTGGCCGACTCGGAGAACGCCCGCGACCACAGATCGCCCACGAGCCGGCCCAACGTGTGCTCGCGGGCGATGCGCGGGGAGTAGCGGAAGGCGCGGCCTTCCGGCTCGCGGTCGAGCAGTCCCTTGTCGGCCATCACGTTGAGGAGGCTCATCACCGAGGTGTAGGCCCGCGGGCGGTGTTCTTCCAGGAGCACCTGCCGGACTTCGCGGACGGTCGCCGGTCCGCGGTCCCAGAGGATCTTCAGGATCTCGAGTTCGGCCGGCGTCGGTTGTCCGCTTTTGGGACGGGCCATGTGGAACTCCGTCGCAATTTCGCAAAGCGTGGGGAACGTCGACGGCGGGCCGATGAATTCGAGCCACGGGCGACCTGCTGGAGAGTATTACGGGAGAACCCGTAGATGTCAACGGCAAAAACCGTAGTCGCTCGATCGAGTGTCGGGCGAGTGCCGGTTCGGAGCGAATTCGGGGCGGCGGTGGAATTCCCGACGGAATCGCCCCGACGCCGGAAATTGCTTGTCGATGGCCGGGCGGAGTGACGATGAATGACCGCAACATCCGACGGATGAAAAACTTCCGGAAGACGCGCTTGACAAAGCCCCGGATTTTCAATAAGGACGTTGCGCATGCCCGCTCCCGTCGTGGGAACCGGAGTAGTCGCAGGGTTTTCGGAATCTTCGAGGTGCAGCCGATGATGACAGTACGGAGCGAGTTCGGAGCGGTCCTGTTTTCCGCGGACGGTGTGGCGGCGATCGCCGACGTGTCCGATGAGCGCGATCGCCTCACGGGAGGGGCGTTCCTGCAGGATGAGGATGACGGTTTCGAGGACGAGGACGAAGACGACGACTTCGACGACGACGATGAGGACGACCTCGACGATCTCGACGATGATTTCGAAGACGACGACGACTTCGACGATGACGACGACGACTTCGACGACGAAGAAGACGACGAAGAAGACGACGACCTGGACGACGACGACGACGACGACGACGACGATTTCTGATCCGCCTCGGCTGGGGAGCGACGCGCCGTGCAGGGACTCGTCGAACGGATTGCCGAAGCCCGCGAGTTCATCCGCGCCCGTTGGGACGTTCTCCCGCGGGCCGGTCTCATTCTGGGAACGGGGCTGGGGGATCTGAGCCGCCGGATCGAAGCCGAGATCGAGATCCCCTACGCCGAGGTTCCGCACTTCCCGCATTCGACCGTTCGCTCGCACGCGGGGCAGCTCGTTTGCGGGCTGCTCGAAGGAGTCCCCATCGTCGCGATGGAGGGGCGGTTTCACTATTACGAGGGATGGTCGTTGGGTCAGGTCACGTTTCCCGTCCGGGTGATGCGGGCGCTCGGGGCGGACATTCTCGTCACGACGAACGCCGCCGGGGGGATGCACCCCGACTTCGAACTCGCGGACATCGTCGTCGTCGACGATCACATCGACCTGATGCCGGAGAACCCGCTGCGGGGCGTCAACGACGACGCGCTCGGGCCGCGCTTTCCGGACATGTCCCGCCCGTACGATACGGAGTTGATCGCCGCGGCGCTCGCCGCCGCCCGTGAAGAGAACCTGCCCGTGCGGACCGGTGTGCTGGTCGCGGTGCCGGGGCCGAACCTCGAAACGCGGGCCGAGTATCGCATGTTGCGGATGATGGGGGCGGACGTGGTGAGCATGTCGACCGTGCCGGAGATCATCGTCGCCAACCACGCCGGGATGCGGTGCCTGGCGTTTTCGATCGTCACCGACCTGTGCGATCCGGAGCACCTCGAGCCGGCGGACATCGAGCGGATCATCGCGGTCGCGGGCGTCGGGGGCGACCGCCTCGGCCGGCTGATTCCGCGAATCTTCCGCGGCATTCGCGACGGGTCGCCGTCGTGATCGAGGCCGGCGATTCGGCGGAGTTCCTCGAATGCCGTTCGTCCTCCGTCTTCTCCGCGTCCTCCGCGCACTCGGCGGTTCGATACTTCCGCGGCGGATTGGATCCGAACTGCGGAGAACGCCGAGGGCGCTGAGATGTCCATCGGCGGGGAAGTCCGAGCTTGGTCGCGGCTTCGCCGCGTTGCGATTTCGAACAACTCGTCGCGCAACCTTCCCGGCTCCGGGTGGAGGGTCTTTGCATTGCATCCCGAGAGGAGATCGATTTCCCGATCGATCCGTGTCCCGGTCACCTCGGCCGGCGGCTTTTTCGAACGATCGCCGGCTGTTCGAAAACGGCCCGCGCGAACACCCCGCAGGTTCCCCAAGTTGACGATTTCCAGCACCGCGAAACAGCCGCATCCCCAGCGTTTTCTCCTGCGAACACGCTCTTCCTTGCCTATCCCCCCGGGCGCGCAAAGCGAAGAAATCGCGTCTGGATACCACCCCACACCTTGTGGTCGCGAACCGGTCACGCACGACGGAGGCGGTTCGGAACTCGACACCGGCACGTCGGGAAACAACCTTGACGACTGGGGCGTGCCACCCACATCGTCTTTGCGTCGAAAACTTGTTCGCCGCGCCGAGTCGCGGGGGCTTCGCGCCAGACGGGACGAATCACGGAGAGGCCGGGGCCAGCAGCGCCCCCTCCTTTTCGATGTGCCGCTGCCAGCGCATCACTGCGGCGACGCGCTGCGCCGGAAGGTTGTGCGGGAGGTAGTCGTAGGTGCGGCCGAGCGTGAGGTTTCGCACGTGGAAGAAGGCGAGTTGGCGGACGGCGAGGTTCTCGTGCGACAGCCACTGCACCAGTTCGGCGGAGATCGCCGGGTCGCGGGCGTCGTCCGGCGCGTAGCCCCACAACATGCGGTAGACGATGTCGATCGTGTCCGGAGGGAACCAGCGTTGAAGCGAAGCGCGGAGCAGATCCCCCTGCTTGGGGTTCTGCCCCAGCCAGATCCGCAGGCCGACGATCGCCGCCACGCGCGACTCCTCGTGCGGAGCGCGGGCCAGCGCATGCGCCAACTCCGCCTGCCGGCCGGCGAGCGCAAGGCTCTTCACCGCCAGTTCCGAAACCATCGGCTCGGGGGTGCCGACCACCGGGCTCAGGCTCGGTCCCAACGCCACCTCCGGCTCGAACTCCTTCTCGAACAGCGCCCGGACCCGCCGGACGGCCGCCGTGAGCGGCGGACTCTGCGGATCGAGCCAGGCCGGCATCGTCGGCATCGCCTGCGGCGCGGGGAGCGGATGCGACGTCCCGGCGACGCCCCGCTCCTCGGGACCGAGAGGCAGCCATTGTCCTTCCGAAAGCTCGGCCGTCCGTTCGCGGCCGCCGCCGTCGGCGAACCGCACCGATCCGGAAACGGAGTACAAAGCCCCGGCGTAGCTCGCGTCTCCCAATTCCTCTTCGAAACCGGTCGGCTGACGCGGGACGATTTCGATGGCGCACCGCGTTCCCGGAGAACCGAGGGTGATGCTCCAGCTTTCATCGCGGACGATGAGCGAGACGACCAGCGGCGCATCGGCCGCCGGTGCGGGTTCGTCCACGTCGTCCGCGTCCGCGTTGCGCATCCGTTCGAGGGCGAGCATTCCCCGCTCGATCTCGATCGCGAAATCGGCGCCTTGCGGCGGCGCGGCATAGCGGATGCCGGTCCCGCCGAACAATCTCAGCTTCGCCCGGCCGCCCCCCAGATCGAATTCCGCCTCGAACGGCTCGGGACAGGCCAGCCACTCGTCCGCCGCGACGACGGCCTCGCGGGGCAGCGGGAACCAATCGCCGACCGCGGCGTCGTGGCGGAGGGCGACGCCCGACGTCGATTCATAGGTCATCACGGGCGCGACGGGGCGCGGCACGGCGGGCGGTTCCTCCGGTCGCGCAGCGGCCGCTCCGGGCGCTTCCGCTCCAGGCTCCACTTGTCCGGCGGGCGCCCGCGGCACATCGACCGCGACGAACGGCCGCACCTCGTCCACCGGCGAGGCGGGACGATCGACCCCCGCCACCGCGGGCAATTCCCATTCCGCGTCTTCGACCGCGCCGCGTTCGGGAATGCCTTCCGGACCATCGTTCACGCCGACCGCAGCAGGCGCGACGGGCGCCCCGCCGTCCGCGGTCTGCGGCGCCGGCGCGATCGCGCCATCGCCGGGGACATCCGCCGGTTGCCCGTCCACCGCGGCGACCGCGCCCTCACCCGCCCGCGGGGCCTCCTCGCCGCGAAAAAAGCGCGACAACGCCTTATCGCCCCACATCAGAACTCCCCAGAGGATCGCGATCCCGGCGACGAACGCCACCGGAAGCGCGCGGCGCCAGATCGGCGCGGGGCGGAGGTAATCGGGAATCGTCTTGGAAAACGCCTCGCGGCGCGGCGAGCCCACGGCCGTGCCCGCGGCGGGCGGCGCGGCCGCGGCTTCCGTGGCGGCCACCGCCGGATGTCCATCGGAAAGGCGGGCGGCGTCCGCACCGCGGTGCGTTGCGGCGGCGTTCGAAACCGGACCCAAGGCGTACATCCGCTCGCGCATCCAGGGAGGAATCTCGACCGGCTCGCCGAGCACCAGCGTGAGAATCTGATGGGCGGCGGCCACTTCCGCCAGATTGACGTCGGACTCGAGGCAGATCCGCTCGAGATCGGCGACGCCATCCGCGGGGAGGGTGTTGTCGAGATACTCGGCGACCGTGTTGGCGTCGGGAGTGTCGCCGATGCCCGGCGCTCCGAGCCGTCGCCGCCGCATCACCTCGCGGATTCGATCGACCAGGCTGGACGCCACCCCGCTTTCGGCGATCTTCACCCCGATCTCCCGGGCTTGGTTCGGCTCGAGCATGTCATCGAGATAGGCGAGCAAAGTTCGCAGGGTGAGTCGCATGGTCGAGGTTCCGATCGTTCGGAGCCGGGTGGAAATTCGAATTGGAACGGAGAATCGACCGTCCAACGAGAATAGTGGCCCGGCGGAGGAGAATCCGTGCGATATTCTCCGGAAAATTTCCCGAATCCATCGAACGGGGCCGGACGCCTCCCCGATGACGCTCTCAGGGTTGGAATGACGGGATCCGCCGGCGCGCGTCATTCCCGCGAAGGCGGGAATCCAGTCGGTGCGCGGACGGATGACATCGGGTTGCCGCCCTGGCCCTTGCTGGATTCCCGCCTGCGCGGGAATGACGAAGCCCTGGCCCTTGCTGGATTCCCGCCTGCGCGGGAATGACGGAAAGGCGCCGGCACGGAAATGACGGAATCAGTGGCATTCGGCACCGGCGGATCGTGGTCCGATGCCGATTGGACCTTGCTTCGATCCGGCCAATAGTCCATCATCCCTCCGTCTCGTCCGTTCCCGCTTGCCGTTCCCTTATGCCCGTTCTCGAAGCCCGGCATCTTCGCAAGACCTTCGACGGCTTCGTGGCCGTCGAGGACGTGAATTTCGCCGTCGAGCCGGGCGAGGTGTTCGGGCTGCTGGGGCCGAACGGGGCCGGCAAGTCGACCACCATGATGATGCTCGCTGGGCTGCTGCCGCCCGATGGGGGGACGGTGCTGATCGATGGGGAACCGTTCGATTCCCGCGACCGCGCGCTCCGCAAAACGCTCGGCGTCGTCCCGCAGGATCTCGCGATCTACCCGGAATTGTCCGCGCGGGAAAACCTCGCGTTCTTCGGCCGACTGTACGGCGTGCGCGGCGCATTGCTTCAGGAGCGGATCGCCGAGGCGCTCGAACGGATCGGACTGACCGGCCGCGCCGACGACCGTGTGGGACACTTCTCCGGCGGAATGAAGCGGCGATTGAACTTCGGGGCGGCGCTGCTGCATCGGCCGCGCGTCTTGATCCTCGACGAGCCGACGGTCGGCGTCGATCCGCAATCTCGGGCGCACCTGCTCGACTGCATCCGCGACGCCAGCCGCGACGGCACGGCCTGCCTGTATGCCAGCCACTACATGGAAGAGGTGCAGGCGATCTGCCAGCGGGTGGCGATCATCGATCATGGAAGAATGCTCGCCTGCGACACGCTTCGCGATTTGCTCGGCCGATTGACGACCGACCTCTGCCTGCGCATTCCCGCGGCGTCCGATGAACTCCGCCGCCGATTGAACGGTACGACGGAGATCGAATCGACGCCCGACGGAGGGACGCTGCTGGTCGTCTCGCGCGATCAACAGCAGGACGAGAAGGCGCTCGCGGACACGCTCGCCCACGTGCTCGACCTCCTCCGCGAGACGAACACTCCCTTGGAAGCGGTCGAAACCCGCGACCCGGATCTGGAGCGATTGTTCCTGCAACTGACGGGACAACGCTTGCGAGATTGAAGGCAATGCGGAAGACGCTGTTGCGTCGCGAGAACTTGGAACGACCGTCAATCGAACAAATAACTCACCGACTCGTTCCGGTGGATCCGGCGGATCGCTTCGCCCAGCAGCGGGGCGATGCTGATCGTGCGGAGGTTCGGCAGCGTTTGCTCGGGCGAGAGCGGCAGGCTATTCGACACGACCAGCTCGCGGATCGGCGCTTCCCGCAGACGGCCCGGCGCGGGACCGCACAGAACCGGGTGCGTGCAGCAGACGTAGACCTCCGCCGCGCCGTGCCGGCGGGCGACGTCCACCGCGCCGACGATCGAGCCGGCCGTCGAGATCATGTCGTCGAACAAGAGCACGGTCTTCCCCTCGATCGGCCCGCCGATGAGGTTCGCCTGGCGGGTTTCCGTCGCGCTCGACCGCCGCTTGTCGACGATCGCGAACCGCCCTCCGAGATGCTCCACGTGCTGCAAACTCCGCTTGATGCTCCCTTCGTCGGGACTGAGGATCACCAGTTCGTCCGACGGCAGGCCGAGCGACTTGAAGTAGCCGTCGAGCACCGGGGCCGCGTACAGGTGGTCGACCGGCACGTCGAAGAACGCCTGGATCTGCGCCGCGTGCAGATCCACCGTCAGCACCCGGTCGGCCCCCGCGGTGGTGATCAGGTTCGCGGCGAGCTTCGCGGTGATGGGAACGCGGCCGGCGTCCTTGCGGTCCTGCCGGGCGTAGCCGAAATACGGAATCACCGCCGTGATCCGCGACGCGCTCGCCCGGCGGCAGGCGTCGATGAGGATCAGCAGTTCCATCAGGTTGTCGTTGACGGGCGGCCCGGTCGGCTGCACGAGGAACGTGTCGCAGCCGCGCACGTTCTGCATCAGCCGCACGCTCGTCTCGCCGTCGGGAAAGTTCGACAGCTCGACCGCACCCAGCGGGATGCCGAGGTAGTGCGCGATCTCGGCGGCCAGCTTCGGATGAGCGCGGCCGCTGAGGATGGTGAGGTGCTCGTACATGGAGGCCATTTCAGCGGCGCGGGCTGCGGAATGCAAGCGGGTCGTCGGCGCGATTGATCGAAGTCGCGAAACCGCAAGCGTGAATTGCCGCCGACGGGCGCGCCGCCTTTCGTAGCGGCTGGGCCGCGCGGGGAGACCTTGCGGGTGATGCCGTCTCTGCCGCCGTGCGCGGCGCCCTCCGTGCCGGGGAGGATCGGCCCGCGGATTTTCCCCCGATCGCCCACCTCCCGTGACCTATCTTTCAGGGACGATCGGAAGAACCGCCGCGCGGTGCGGTCTTCCAGATCATTCCGCCGGTTATTCTTTTGTAGTTCGGTCGGATCCTGATGATAATCGATCGGCAAGCGATGAAATCGGCGCGCTGCCCCCGGAAAAGATTCAAGTTCACTCGCACTCTTCAAGGAGACCTGAGCATGAGACTGCCCCTGTTGCTCGGCGCCGTCCTGTCCGCGACGCTCGCGGCGAACGGCGTTGCGCAGGCCGGCGCCTATTGCGGCGCGGCCCGCTACAACTGTTGTCCTCCGGCGGCGTGTCAGCCGACGTCGTGCTACACGACGTGCAAGATCGAACGCCAGACCTGCTATCGCACCGTGTACGACATGGTCTGCGAGCCGCAGCACTACACCTACAATCGGACGGTCGCCGAGACCGTGTGGGACGAGGTGCAGGAGACCTGCCACCGCAACGTGGTCGAGACGCATTACCGCGAGCAGCAATACACGGTTTGCCGCCCTGTGTGGGAGACGAGTTGCCGCGAAGAGCGGTACACCGTCCGCCGCCCGGTGTGGGAGACATGCTATCGCGATTGCTCGTTCACGGTTCGCCGCCCGGTGTGGGAAACCTGCGAGCGCGAGTGCCGCCGCGTCGTCTGCCGTCCGGTCGTCGAGACCGTCGAGCAGAATCGCTGCCGGACCGTCATGCGGCAGGTCGTCGAGACCGTCGATCAGGAGCGGTGCTACACCGTGATGAAACCGGTCACCACCTACCGCAACGTCTGCGAAGACCGCGGCTGCTGGAAGACCGAAACGATTCAGATTCCCGGCCCGATGATGCAGCAGTGCGTGGTCGACGCCTGCGGCTGCCCGCAAATCCAAATGGTGCAGTGCCCGCCGCGGTGCGTGACGCGCCGTGTGTGGTGCCCGAACATCGTGCAGCGGCAAGTCGCCTGCACGACGTACTGCCCGGAAGTCGTCCGCCAGAGCTGCCCGGTGCAGGTCTGCCGGTACGTCCCCGAGCGGGTCGTCGAGAAGTGCCAGGTTCAGGTTTGCCGGATGGTGCAGGAAGAGATCGTCGAGAAGGTTCCCTACCGCACCTGCCGCTGGGTGTGCGAGACGGTGACGAAGAAAGTTCCGTACCGCACCTGCCGCTGGGTGTGCGAAGAGCGCGTCTGCCAGGTTCCGGTTCGCACCTGCCGCTACGTGCAGGAAACGAAGACCTGCCAGGTTCCCTACTGCGTGACGAAGCAGGTGCCCTACACCGTGTGCCGCCGCGTGGCACGAACCGTCTGCAAGCAGGTTCCGGTGACCTGCACGCGGATGGTGACCCGCTGCGTCCCCCGGCAGGAAGCGTATGAAGTCTGCCGGATGGTTCCGGTGACCGTCTGCTGCGATCCGTGCGCCCCGTGCGCGCAGGGCGCTTGCCCGACCGGTCAGTGCGGAACGCCGGGTGCGGCGCCGATGCCTCACGACGCGGGTCGCCCCGAGCCGATGCCGGAGCCGCCTCCGGTCGACGACACGCCGTCCGCGTGAACGCCGCCCGTTGGTGAGGATGATTCGCAAGTAAGCCGGGGCCTCCCGCTGGGAGG
>JBBDNT010000187.1:16456-20309 GCA_040877445.1 Planctomycetaceae bacterium | reverse complement strand
TGGAGGGTGCAGCATGTCGCGAAGGATCGCAATTCTGCTCGTCGCTTCGACAGCCGTCTTGACGGCTGCCGTGCCGACCGTCTTGGCCCAACCGCAACCGGCCGCGGAAGCCGACGAGCTGGTCCAGCTCAACTTCCCGCAGGAGATCGAGGTCAAGATCCTGGTCGACTACGTCAGCCAGCGGCTGAAGATCAAGATCCTGTACGACGACGTGAAGGTCTCCAGCACGACGACGCTCGATCAATCCCGCACGGCGAACGCCGCGAACGAGATCACCGACTTCACCAACACCACCGGCAGCGCCTGGACCGATCCCACGCATGACGCCGCGGGCAACATGACGCTGGCTCCGTCTCCGACCGATCCCGGCAATTCCGCCAAGGACCAGACCTACGCCTGGGATGCCTGGAACCGACTGGTGCAGGTGCTCGAAGGCGAGACGACGCTGGCGACCTACGAGTACGACGGCCTGCATCGGCGGATCAAGAAGACGGTCGACGGCACCAACCACCACTACTACCTGAGCGAGCAGAACCAGGTTCTCGAGGAGCAGACGCAGACCGGGATGGGCGCGGCGGAGGTGCTGAACGAGTTCGTGTGGCACCCGTATTACGTGGATGCACTGGCGGCCCGCTGGGACGACAGCAGCGAAAGCGCCGTGTACTACCACCCTCTGCACGACGGGAACTTCAATGTCACGATGGTCATCGACGGCTCGGCCAACGTGCAGGAGCGGTATCATTACTCGCCCTATGGGCAGGCGACGTTTCTCGACTCCACCTTCTCCAATCCGGCAACGGCTTCGGCTATCGGACAGGAGATTCTTTACACTGGGCGGCAGCTCGATCCGGAAACGGGACTGTTCTTCTTTCGCGCTCGCTACTATCACGCAATTGCTGAAAGGTTCGTCCAACGCGATGCACTCGGCTATTTTGACGGAATGAATTTGTATCATTACGTCCGAAGCCGCCCGACCGGCGCAGTTGATCCATCGGGTTTTGGATTCATCATTCCGGTGTGCGGCTCCGCTGGCGCGTCCGCATCTGCATCAGTGTCGCAATGTGTCCAGAAGTGCGCTATCGATGATGGTGGCCCCCGCCCGGCAAACAAGCCATGCAAAATCGACAAGATCCGGCTTGCTTGTCGCAAGATGCCGAGTGATCCGTCTCACAAATTCTTCCACTGCTTCTTGATGGCGACCTTCAATGACACGTATCAAGGTGCGGTCTCCGGCATCCGGGATGATGATCCGACTTCGGCCACGTGCGGCCGCACTGTTAGTGCAGAACGCGCCGGAGTTGCGGATTGGGACTACAATGAGATCGCCGGAAAGAACGCTACTGGCGTCAAAGAACCATTCGGGTACTATCCGTTCACGGCAGATCACGGCAAATTCAACGACGGCCTGTGCGGTTGGTGGAATTGCGCAAGGCAGCATGCGAATAATGATCTCTCGGGGGTGTATGGATACAATCAATATTATGACAACAGCAACACCTTTATCACTCGCGTGATCCGCAATTGTGGTGGCACGGCAGACTTCCCCTGGAGGGCGTGGGGCGCAGACGACATTTCGGCGACTCCACCGCCCCCTCTCCCCGGCGATCCGCCAGTGATGTTCTAGGAGGTGCTCATGGGACGCACAGTCAATGCCATTGTTTGCGGCCTGGTTTTCTTCGCTGTTGTATGCGCTGTGTACTATTCGTGGAAGCATCCAATGGGACCATCAGTCACAGCGGCATGGAAGGCATATCGTGACCGATTGGAATACGAAGAGGATGGGCAGGCGGTTCTGCTCGAGCGCTATCCGAGCGGCGCGGTCTCTAGTAGGACAGAGTATTCGATTGATGAGCGTGGATACCCATATCGGGAGGGTATGGAGACTAATTGGACAACCTCAGGAAAAGTGAAGCGGTCTCTCGGCTGGCGGCACAACGAGATGCATGGCGAATACCGGGAGTTTTTTTGTGATGGAACTGTAAAGGTCTCTGGTCAACACCAAAATGGAAATCGCACAGGTACATGGAAGTGGTATAATCAATCAGGTGGTCTGGTCGCGGAGGAAGAGTATTGAACGGATGCGGTATAATAGCCCTCAGGATCGTGAGTATCCCGAAGGGCGGAAAAGGGGACGTAGCTCTTTGTTTTTGGTTATGGTGCCGTAAGCGGAATTGCGGAGAGCGCGGTCAAGCAGGGGTGCAATTGGGCGTGCGGCGCTGGAGGTAACGCCAATCTCACATGCGCCATCTCGGCCTCAATTGTTAACTCGCTTGTCGGCTGCGCAATCCACGCAAGAGGTGCAGCGACGAAAACTGGTCCGGGAAGGGAAAAGCTCACCGCCTTTTTGTGGACGATCGTGTCCCGCATCACTGGCCACGATATCTAGAGACGGAAAAGGGGACGTAGCTCTTTGTTTTTCAATCGCTCGCAAACGGAGGGGGAAGAGAAGGCGATCCGTCAGGCGATCCGCCGCGGGTCTCCGCTTGGTCCGTCCCAAAGGCAAGTCCGCACGGCCCAACTTCTCGGCCTCGACTGGACTCTCAACCCCCGTGGACGCCCGCGAAAACGGAAGGAGGGGTCGCAATGACCGTCGAAGCGCCTCGAAAAAGAGCTGCGTCCCCTTTTCCGTCCCCTTTTCCGTCCATTGTTGCCGGCCACAGTGGCAGTCCTCAAGGTATGACCGGAACGAAAGACGGTCGCACTTATGGGTTTAACACGGCAGCACTACTGAACTTGGATCAAACTGCGCTCTTCTCCAGAGCGAAATTGAAGCAAGGGCCGGTTCGATGCTGGTTTACACGTGACGCGGTAGCTCGGTTTCCTGGCTGCGGCTCAGACATTGTGATGGCCAAGCCATTCGCAGAGGGAGTTCTGCGCATCGGTGCGGTTGCATGGGGGACGGATAGGATGACCGGATGGGCGGATGGCAAGGCATTGTGGGGGTACGGCGTGGACAAGAACGGCTCCTTTACCGGCCCTACCGACAGCGGCAACTGGTGGAATGCACCTTTCTGGGTCAAGTACGAAGGGAAAAAGTAATGGCTGCTCGCAAGTTGGCATTGACCATATTTGGTGCATTCGCACTCTTGGTTCTGATCGTTGCAAATATCGCTATGCAATACTCGCCAGGAAGGGCTACAGGCGCAACAGGAGTGGTGGCCGGGGGAAACGCAGAAGGGAAGGACGGAATCATTGATGCACGACCCTTGACACTGTCGAATGCCGTTCTCGGCGACGCAGAGATCACAAAGATTGACGGCTCGGAACTGAGCGTGAAAATCACGCTTCGCAACAAAAGTGACCAGCAGAGTGTGACCATTGCGCTCGGCCCACTTGAACTCGGTGACGGGAGCCGTCGTGGCTCACCCGGCGTCACGCTGCAAATGTTTACTGATGGCACGTGGATCGCTCCATATAGTGTAATGATTCATGACGATTTGAAACCAATGCTTCGGCTGGGGCCGAGGGAGCGCGCATCGCTGATGGTGACGTTCGATTGTTTTGAACTCGGATTGAAATTGTATAGGAATGGTGCGCCAGTGGCGATCTTTCTCAAGGGGTATGAATGGGGAGAAGCTGCGCACGGCGAGATGCTCATCCCGATCCCTTGTCCGAAACGTGATTGATGGCTGGGCGGAAAAGGGGACGAGGGCGGAAAAGGAGGGCGAAAAGGGGACGCAGCTCATTTCCCCGGCTGAACTCGGGCAGCGGCTGACGCCCGCCGAAACGCCGATCGTGGGGCAGATTCCAATTGATTCGGCTTCTCGGCGGGGGAGAATTAGGAGTCGCACATGGCCGTTCTCTTCGGCCGCGGACGCTCTGCCCTTTACGTGCGGGACGTCCGTGGTCGTTG
>JBBDNT010000187.1:0-16446 GCA_040877445.1 Planctomycetaceae bacterium | reverse complement strand
TAATGACGATGGTCATGTGCAGCTTGGTCGCGGGCTCGCGCCCGCGGCCATTTTCGTTGGTTGATGGAACCCGTGCTTCGTCGGTGGCGATTTTTTTTTCGCGGCCGGGGCTTGAAGAGGGGAGCGGGCACGGTAGAATAACGGCTAGGCAACAAACCACGGACGCTCCTGCGAGAGCGTTCCCGTGGTTTTTTGTTGGTGCCCTTATGACTGCACTTCGCATCGACTCGTTGCCCGACTCTCTTCTGGAGCAGTCGCCGCTACTGACCGCCCCCGAGGTCGCCCGGCTGCTTCGCCTCTCCGACCGCACAGTTCGCCGGCTCGACTCGTCCGGTTGCTTGCCGCGAGGCCTCCGTATCGGCGGCTCGAAGCGCTGGCGGCGCGACGAGCTGCTCGCCTGGATCGGCGCCGGCTGCCCGCGGCGGAACGATTGGACGTGGAACGGCGTGAAAGGAGAGTGCTGAAATGGCAAGCCTCTTCAAGCCGACCTACACGAAGACCGATCCGAAGACCGGGAAGCGCGTCACCCGGAAGACGACGAAATGGTATGGCCAGTTCACCGGCCCTGACGGTGACGTCTACCGCGTCCCGTTGTGTCGGGACAAGGCCGCGGCGCAAGTGATGCTCGCGGAGAAGATGAAGGCGGTCGAGCGGGGGGAAGTGGACCTCGCCGACCGCTTCAAGGAGCATCGCGATCGGCCGATCGACCGACACGTCGAAGACTTCCGCCGGTTCCTCGAACAGAAAGGGAACAGCCCGAGGCACTGCGCGCAGACGTGCAACCGGCTCACGCGGCTGTTCGCCGGCTGCGGCTTCCGCAAGGCTCGCGATATCAGCGAGCAGGCGGTTCTCGAATGGCTCGAACGGCAGCGGAAGCACGAAGAGGGGAGCGGAGCGAACGGCTCGGGCAAGGAGACGCCGACCGAGAAGGGGAAGGACAAGAAGAAGCGCCGGCCGATGGGGATCAAGACCTCGAACTACTTCCTGATTGCGGCGAAGACGTTCTGCACCTGGATGGTGCGGAACGGCCGGCTGGACGTGAACCCCCTGGTTCATGTCCGGCCGCTAAACGCAGAGACCGACGTGCGGCGGCGGCGGCGCACGCTCACGGCGGAGCAGTTCCGCAAGCTGCTGGCAGTGACCCGCAACGGTGGAAAGTACGGAGGTTTCACGGGAGAGGATCGCGAACTGCTGTACCGCACGGCCGCCTACACCGGCCTACGGGCGCAGGAACTCGACAGCCTGACCGCGACGAGCTTCGACTTCGACAGCACGCCGCCGACGGTGACTGTCGAGGCGGCGTACTCGAAGCGTCGGCGGCGGGACGTACTGCCGCTGCATCCCGAATTGGCCCGCGAGCTGCGCGAATGGATCGCGAAGCGGGGCCGCACCGAGAAACTCTGGCCGGGAAGATGGCGCGACTGCGCCGCGAGGATGCTCGCCACCGATCTCCAGACGGCAGGGTTGCCGGTTGAGGACGCGTCGGGGCGGGTGTTCGACTTCCACTCGCTGCGGGGGCAGTTCGTGACCGAACTGGGCCGGCAGGGAGTGACGCTCCAGGAAGCGCAGAAGCTCGCCCGGCACTCCGATCCGCGGCTCACGGCGAACTTCTACACGCACCTCGACGTGGCCGATCTGGAGGCCGCCGTAAGACGGCTTCCAGGCGTCTCCGCGGATCAAGAATCCGCTGGCGAGAACGATGCCCGGATCACCGAGCTTGCACTGATGCTTGCACGAATTCTTGCCCCTCCGCGACCGGACGCGGCCGGCGATGACCGCGATCCGGCCGACGGCCACGAAGCGGGGGCCGATCCCAACCCTTTCGCCGATGCGAAGATCGGCCGCAAGCGTCCGCGATCGGCCGGCGGTGACGGGAATACTCCCGAAAGAAGTCGGACCTCCGACCGGCGGATTCGTAATCCGTCGTGCCCGCGCGCCGGCGCGCGGTACTTCCCTCTTGCGAGACTCCACCGAGATCGTTGATCGAAGGATGACCTGCAACCGTGTTCTGGCGGACGGAATACAATTCCGTCCTACGGTGCCCGGCGCCGCGCCGCTACTTCGCCAAATCCCGCAGCACCTTGTGCAGAATGCCGCCGTGGCGGTAGTACTCGACTTCCACCGGCGTGTCGATCCGGCACGTGACCACGAAATGCACTTCGCCGCCGTCCGCCTGGCGGGCCGTCACTTCCACCGCCTGGCCCGGCTTGAGGTCGTCGTCGAGGGCGATGTCGAAGACTTCCGTCCCGTCGAGGCCGAGCGCCTCGGGATCCTCGCCGGTTCGAAACTGCAACGGCAGCACTCCCATGCCGACGAGGTTCGAGCGATGAATCCGCTCGAACGACTCGGCGATCACCGCTCGCACGCCGAGCAGGTACGTTCCCTTGGCCGCCCAGTCGCGCGACGAGCCGGTGCCGTATTCCTTCCCCGCCAGCACGATCAGCGGGACGCCGGCCTGTTGATACCGCATGGCGGCGTCATAAATGGCGAGCGGGGGGCGTAAGCCCCCCGGTGGCTCCGGTGACTGTTCGCTCCCCACGCCGAGACTCGATTGCGAGCCAACTGGTTCCGCCGAATACCGGCCGGCTGACGCCGACCGCTCGCCGAAGTACGTCGTGAAGCCTCCTTCGGTTCCCGGCGCCAGCTTGTTGCGCAGGCGGATGTTGGCGAAGGTGCCGCGGGTCATCACGCGGTCGTTGCCGCGGCGGCTGCCGTAGCTGTTGAACTCCGCCTTCGTCACCCCGCGCGACTGGAGGTACTCGCCCGCGGGGGAATCCTCCTTGATGCTGCCGGCCGGGCTGATGTGGTCGGTCGTCACCGAATCGCCGACATGCACCAGGCACCGCGCGCCGGCGATGGCGCGAATCGGCGGCGGCTCGGCGGGCATGTCGACGAAGAACGGCGGCTCCTGCACGTAGGTGCTCTCCTCGTTCCACTCGTACAAGTCCCCTTCCGCCACGCCGATCTCCTTCCACTGTGGCGGGCCTTCGTCGGCGTGCTCGTACTCCTTGCGGAACATCTCCGGCGACAGCGAACCGGCGATCGCGTCGGCGATCTCGCGCTGCGTCGGCCAGATGTCCTTGAGATACACGTCGTGCCCCGCGCGGTCCCGTCCGATCGGCTCGTGCGCCAGGTCGACTTCGACACTCCCCGCGAGCGCGTAGGCCACGACCAGCGGCGGACTGGCGAGATAGTTCGCCTTCACGTCGGCGTTGATCCGCCCCTCGAAGTTGCGATTGCCCGACAACACCGCCGCCGCGACCACGTCGTGCCCGTTGATCGCCTGGCTGATCTCGTCGGGCAGCGGGCCGGAATTGCCGATGCACGTCGTGCAGCCGTAGCCCACCAGGTTGAAGCCGAGCGCGTCGAGCGATTCGTCCAATCCCGACTTCGCGAGATACTCGGTGACCACGCGGCTGCCCGGCGCGAGCGACGTCTTCACCCACGGCGGCACGGAAAGCCCCTGTTCGACCGCCTTCTTCGCGAGCAGCCCCGCGGCGAGCATCACCGAGGGATTGCTGGTGTTCGTGCAGCTCGTGATCGCCGCGATCACCACGTGCCCGTGCTTCAGGTCGAACCGCTTGCCGTCCATCTCGACCGGCACGCCCGAGAGGCCGTCTTCGTCGGCCACGGCGACCGCGCTGCCGTTGGGGTCGAGGGCGATGCCTCCTTCGGCCGTCATCGAGCTGGCCGTGCTGTCCTTGGCGGGGCTGATCTTGCCGAACACGTTTCGCAAATCCTGCAACCACTGGCTCTTCATGCCGGTGAGTTGAATGCGGTCCTGCGGTCGCTTGGGACCGGCGAGCGAGGGGACGACTTCGGAAAGATCGAGCGCGAGCGTGCTCGTGAATCGCGGCTCGGGCGAGTCGACCGTGCGGAACAGTCCCTGCTCCTTGTAGTACCGCTCGACGAGATCGACGAGTTCCTTCGAGCGGCCGGTCCGTTCGAGATAGCGCAGCGTCTCGTCGTCGACGGGGAAGAAGCCCATCGTCGCGCCGTACTCGGGGGCCATGTTGGCGATCGTCGCCCGGTCGGGCAGGCTCATGCCCGCCAAGCCTTCGCCGTAGAACTCGACGAACTTCCCCACCACGCCGTGCTCGCGAAGCATCTGCGTGACTGTGAGCACGAGGTCGGTCGCGGTCGCCCCTTCCGGCAGCACGCCCGAAAGGCGGAAGCCGACGACTTCCGGCAGCAGCATGTAGATCGGCTGGCCGAGCATCACGGCCTCGGCCTCGATGCCGCCGACGCCCCAGCCGACGACGCCCAGGCCGTTGATCATCGTGGTGTGGCTGTCGGTGCCGACGAGGCTGTCGGGATAGGCGACCCGCTTGCCGTTCGCTTCCTTCACCAGCACGACGCCGGCGAGATATTCGAGGTTCACCTGGTGGACGATGCCCGTCGCCGGCGGGACGACGCGGAAGTTGTCGAACGCCCGCTGCCCCCACTTCAGGAACTCGTAGCGTTCGAGGTTCCGCTCGAACTCACGGTCGACGTTGAACTGCAGCGCGTCGATCGTGCCGAAGCGATCGACCTGCACCGAGTGGTCGATGACCAGATCGCAGGGGACGAGCGGGTTGATCTTCTTCGGATCGCCCCCCATGCGAACCATCGCCGATCGCAACGCCGCCAGATCGACGATCGCCGGGACGCCGGTGAAGTCCTGCAACACCACGCGGCCCGGCATGAAGGGGATTTCGACGTTTTTCGGTTTCGCGGCGTTCCACTCGGCGATGTTGCGGACGTCGTCCTCGGAGACGATGAACCCGTCGAGATTCCGCAGGCACGATTCGAGCAGCACGCGGATGGAGAAGGGAAGCGTTTCGACGTCGCCCACGCCGTCATCGACCAGCTTCCGCAGCCGATGAATCGCGAACTCTCCGCCTCCCGCCTTCAGAGTGCCTTCCGCCGGAAAGGGATTCTCGAATTTCGCCGCCATGCCCCGCCCCCTGCCTGGTGCCCGGTCGTGGATCCGCCTCATCGGCGGATTGTAGTCGCAACGAATCACCGGCAACAGTCAGCGGATCGGCCGGCGGCGAACGACGGCATCCAATTCGAGATCCTGAATTGGGCGGTAGCGGGATTCGCAAGAATTCCGACGGCGATGGAGGTGCGAAGGAACGCTGATCCGCGCTGATCGACGCTGATTCCGCGCGGCGATGCCGCAATCAAGATCGGACTTCGCCGCCGATCGAACTCTCCGCTACGCCGACGATCGAAATCAACCCGATCCAGCGAAATCGAAGACGGTCTCTTGCCATTGCCGATGGTGTTCCCGTTCCAAGGAGATTTTCTCGCCAACCGTCTCGGCGGGGCGTTTCGGATTGATTTCCATCAAAGAATGTGGATGATAGGTTCGGCCTCGGCCGCCATATCGCCTATTATGCGCCGGTGGACCGATCAGCCTGATCGCCACGACCGATGCCGCGGGCATCGTTCGTGACGCAAGCTTTCCACGTACTTCGTCCGTTGTCCGTCGCTCGCGTTTCGCTTTCGCGCCAGGAGACCATCGGATGCCGAGTTCCCTCGGGCGGCTGATTCGCATCCTGCTCGGCTCCATGCCGCTGATGTTGGGCATCGCGGCGACCCTCTCGGCGGAAGAGCCGTTTCGGGACGTCATCGACCGCGAGATCGAGCGGGCGTGGGAGCGGGAGGAGATTCAGGCCGCCGGTCCCGCCGCCGACGCCACCTTCTTGCGCCGCGTGTACCTCGATCTGACCGGCGCCGTGCCGACCCACGAGGAGACGGTCGCGTTTCTGGACGACGCCGACGAAGCGAAGCGGGAGAAACTGGTCGACCGGTTGCTCGCGGATCCGCGTTACGCCGCGAAGCAGGCGACGGTGTGGGATCTCGTGCTGTTCACGCGAAGTCCCGCGCGCGACATTCGCGTGCGGCCCACGTTCCAGAAGTGGCTGACGACGCAGTTCGAGAAGAACACTCCCTACGATCAGTGGGCGCGTGAGATCCTGCTGGCGAAGGGGAGCAGCGTGGACGACGGCGCTCCCACGTTCTTCGGCGCCTACCGGGGCCGGAACATGGACCTCACGGTCGATGTCGCCCGGATCTTCCTCGGCCAGCAGATCCTGTGCGCCCGCTGCCACGACCATCCCTACGAAGATGTTTCGCAGGTGGATTTCTACGGCATGGCCGCGTTCTACGAGCGGCTGGCGGTGGTCCGCGCCGGAAAGAAGGGGAGCGAAGAGCGGATCCACATCGGCGAGAAGAGCGTCGGCGAGATCATGTTCACCGGCCCCGCCATCGACGACGAGGCGGGGCAGAAGGGAGAGCCGGTCGCGCCGAAGTACCTCTTCGGCGATCCGCTCGAAGAGCCGGCGCTTCCCGAAGGCTTCGACGCGCCGACTCGCTTTTCGGAGGGGAAGAAACCTCCGGAGCCGCATTTCTCGCGGAAGGACCGGCTCGCGGAATGGATCATCGCCCCGGAGAACCCCTACTTCGCGAGGGCCGCTGTCAACCGCATCTGGGCGCAATACATGGGCCGCGGGCTGGTGCATCCCGTCGACAACATGGGCGAAGCGTCGGTCCCCAGCCATCCGGAATTGCTCGACGCGATGGCCGCGGCGTTCGTCGCAAACGGCTACGACGTGAAGTGGCTGATCCGCGAGATCGTCAACAGCGACAGCTACCAGATCGATTCGCGGGGCTCGAGCGACCGGGCGATGACTCGCTGGTTCGAGCGGGCCCGCGTGCGGCCGCTTGTGGCGGAAGAGTTGCCGGGGGCGATCCGCACCGTCACCGGGTTCGACGACGCGGCCAAGCTGGAGAAGAGCGATCCGGAGAAGAATTCGACCGTGGTCAGTTTGAATCGCTGGGTGGGCCGCTACTTCGCCGACATCGAGAACGGCGTGGGCGACTACCAGGCCAGCCTGTTCGAGCACCTGTATCTCGACAATAGCGCCGACGTTTCGCGGATCATCGCTCCCCGCGAGGGGAACCTGCTGAGCCGGTTGCTCGATGAGGAGCAGTCGGTCGAAGACCGCGTGTCGCGGTTGTACCTGACCGTGCTGAACCGCCGCCCGACGGAGACCGAGACGCAACGGTTCGCGGAATACGTCGCCGCGGCGGAAGACGACAAGGCCCGCGAGCGCGTCTGGCACGACGCGGTGTGGGCGGTCATGAATTCGAGCGAGTTCCGGTTCAATCACTGAATTGTCCGCGGTCCGTTGTCCGTTGTCAGTTGTGGAAGAAGCCAGTTCGCCCGACTGCCGACTGCCGACTGCCGACTGACAACTGACAACTGACAATCACAAGGGAGATTCGAAATGAATCGCTTCTGTCAGCCGGGAGAGCACGTCAGCCGCCGCAGCTTCATGAAGGGCCTGCTGGCGACATCGGGCGGGGCCGCCGTCGCCAATTGGGGCAGCCTGACCAACTCCCAGACGATCGCCGCCGAGCTGCAAAAAACCGGCAAGCGGTGCATCATGATCTGGCTCGGCGGCGGCGCCAGTCAGCTCGACACGTTCGACATGAAGATCGGCCACGCCAACGGCGGTCCCTTCCGGCCGATTCAGTCGAGCCTGCCCGGGCTGGAAGTCTGCGAGTACATGCCGAACATCGCCCCGCTCGCCCATCAATTGTGCGTGATCCGCGGCATGTCCACGGGCGATCCCGGCCATCCCAGCGGCACGCACCTGATGCACTGCGGCCGCCGCAACGAGGGGATCGTCGAATACCCGGAGATCGGCTCCGTCGTCGCCAAGTATCTCGGCAAGCCGGAGGACAGCTCGCTGCCGAGCTTCATTCAGTTCGCGACCGGCGGACAGTCGGGGCCGAATTCCGGCTCCGGGTTCCTGGGTCCGAAGTTTCAGCCCTTCCGCATGAGCACCGACCGCGCTCCCGAATACACCACCGGATATCTGAAGCCGGAGGAAGAGCAGCGCCGCCGCGAGCTGTTCCAGTTCGTGCAGGACCAGTTCACCGAAGACCGGCACGCCGACAGCTACCAGGCCTATCAGGAAGCCAAAGAGAGCGCGTGGCGGCTGATGGACGTCCGGCAGATCTTCAACCTCGACAAGGAATGGGCCAAGGCCAAGGAGTTGTACGGCGACACCGAGTTCGGCAAGCGGTGCCTGCTCGCCCGGCGCTTCGTCGAGGAAGGCGTTCCCTTCGTCGAAATCGACAACGGCGGCGGCGGATGGGACACTCACGGCGAGAACTTCGACGGGCACAAGCGGCTCATCCCCCCGATGGACAAGGGCTGGGCCGGCCTGCTCGTCGACCTCGAACAGCGCGGGCTGCTCGAGGACACCCTCGTCATCTGGCAGGGCGAGTTCGGCCGCACGCCGAACATCAACAACCGCATCGGCCGCGATCATTACGCCCGCGCCTGGACCACCGTTCTCGCCGGCGGCGGCGTGAAGGCCGGCTACGTCCACGGCAAGACCAGCGAGGACGGCCGGACCGTCGTCGACGGTCTCGTCTCCACGGGCGATTACTTCGCGACCGTCTTCCAGGCGCTGGGCATCAATCCGCGCGACATGAACTACGTCGGCATCCGCCCGGTGCCGGTCGCCCCCGACCATTCCAAGGTGATCCAGGAACTGCTCGCCTGACGCTTGCGGTTTCGCGCGGTTCTTTCCGGTTCTCACTTTCCTCGCGGCGACGAGTCGAGTCAAGATGCCCAAGCTCAATCCCACCAGGGTCGAACGCGCCTGGTTCCTTCCCTGGAACGCCGGCTGGACGCATTCCGTCGCGTTCCTCGGCGGCAATCAGCGGCTCGCCGCCGGAAATCAACAGGGGGGAATCCTCCTCTGGGATCTTCCGGGAACGATGCCCGACTCCCCCGCGCCGGCCGACGCGAAAGCGGACGACGAGCTGGCCGCCCCCATCCGCAAGCCGGTCCGCGCGTTGGAGGGGCACACGAACCTCGTCAGTCGGATGGGCGCTTCCCCCGACGGCCGCTGGCTGTATTCGTCCAGTTGGGACCACACCGTCCGCATCTGGGACACGCAGGCCAAGCCGGAAGGCAAGACCGAGGTCGTCCTGTTCGACCAGCGCCGCGGCGACCAGGCGAAGAAGCGCGGCCTTGGCGAGGAGGACGTCGCCCCCGTCGAGGTCGAATTGGTCCGCGCGGCGAAAACGCTCGATGCCCATTCCGAATGGGTGCACGGCTTCTCGATGACTCCCGACCGCACCTGGCTCGTCACCGGCGACGACGCGGGGCTGATGGTCGTCTGGGACATCCCCGAAGGAAAAGAGATCGCCCGCTTCCAGACCAAGGAACGCGGCTGGGCCCGCGGCGTCGCCATCGCGCCCGACGGCAAGTCCGTCTTCTATTCCGAGCCCTACGACCGCCACCGCGAGATCACCGGCTCGATCGGCGTGTGGGACGTCGCCACCGGCGAGATGGTCAAGGACTTCTCGAAGAGCAAGGATTTCCGAGTCAACAATCGCGGCGTCATCGCGTCGGAATCGGCCGCGTATTCTCCCGACGGAGCCCGCGTGGCGATGGCCTCGAGCAAGGTCGTCCTGCTGGATGCCGAAACCGGCGAGATCGTCTGGTCGGAAGACGGCCACAAGGAGGAAGTCCGGCACGTCGCTTTCAGCGGCGACGGCGAGTTCATTCTCTCGGCCGGCCGCGACACGCAGGTCCGTATCCGGCAGGCGAAGGACGGGAAGCAGGTCGCCGAGATCGGCGCGCCGCGCGGCGGGCAGTTCAAGGACTGGATTCACCACTTCGATCTCTCGCCGGACGAGCAATGGCTCGCCACGGCCGACATGGCGGGCATGGCGCACGTCTGGCATTTCACGTCATAGCCAAGTCGACTCCATCGCACATGGCAAAGAAACAGCCCGAAAAACCCGGCGGCGGACCTCCGCGGAAAGAGCGACGGGTCACGCCGCGATTGCGGGCGCGGGGCATCGCCCGCGTGATCCGCGACGACGACGTCATGCGCGTCGGCGTCGAGGGCAAACTGCGGGACATCTCCACGGGAGGCATCGGGGCCGAATTCCCCGTCGAACTCGATCTCGACGAGCACGTCAAGCTCCGCCTCATCAACGACGTGCAGCGGTTCGAATGCGAAACGCGCGGCGTCGTCCGCCACGTCACCGCGGTTGGGAACGCGTTTTACGTGGGGGTCGAATTGTTCGCCCGGCTCACTCCGCGGCAGGTCGGGCTCCTGAAAACGACGCTGCCCGTGGACGACACCGGCGAAGCGGGCTTGGTGTGAGGTGAGCCACCCCCCCGCTCACGCGGGAGGCTCGCCTGCTCACGCGCAAGATCGTGGAAGGTCACTCGATCGACTCGATGATCCGAACGATCTCGGCTTCATCGTACTCCGTCTCCGGAACGAAGATCACGAGGATCGCGGAGTTTCCATCCTGCGCGTCGAACACGCCCATCACCTGCCGTCCCGCCACTCCCGACTTTTCGTCGCGGGCCTTGGTGAATTGGAACGGAACCGTCCGGCCGCGAACTTCGAACTCGCGGACGACCGCGTCGTCCGGATCGACCTCCACCTGGTGCGGCCGTCGCGGCGCCTTCTGCTGTTCCAACATGCGGCGCATCAGCGTTTCCGGGTCGTCTTCGCCCGCGAGCAGCTCGCGGTCGAGCGCCATCAGCATGAGCGCGCCGCCGGAGGGCGATTCGTACATCACCATCCGCATTCCGCCGGGCATGAAGCGGCCGACCACCGGGAGCCGTTGCGTGTCCAAACCGCCGACGGGACGGAACCGCTCGGGGATCTCGATTTCGGCGATCGTCGCAGTCGCCTCGCGAACGCCGTCCGGGTCGCGGATGACCGATTGCTGCGCCCGCCAGCCGAACCAGGCCAATCCGCCGCAGCACAACATCACGAAGCCGCCGAAGATGGCGGCCAGAATGAGCACGACCTTGGTGGCGGTGCTCATCCCCGGCTTGGGCGATTCGGGTTGCGCGCCCGGGAATTCTCTACGCGTCGGATCTTCCCAGGTCGGATCGTGCCAGTCGTTCGCCATGTCGCCTCCCGGTTCGTGGTCGCCCGCCATTCTGAACCCGCCGAATTCCGGCGTCAATCCGGCGGACGGAATACAATTACGTCCTACGATCGCCCGCCCCGCGCGCGGGTTCGCGGTTTCTCAGCCGGATCGATCACTGGACGTGGCCCCCCACGCGCGTCACAATGAGGGTTGAACGACGCACCGCTTCCCGACGTAGCCGAGGCGACTCGAACAACCCTCGGTCGCATCCCGATGAGCCGACAGGCCGTTCTCGAACGATTTCGCGGCAACTCCCCGCTGATCGCCCCCTCGATGCTGAAGTGCGACTTCGGCGACCTTGGCGGGGAGATCGACCGGTTGGAGGCGGCCGGTGCGGATTCGATCCACTGGGACGTGATGGACGGGCATTTCGTGCCGAACCTCTCCTACGGGGCACCGGTGATCGAATCGGTGCGGAAGCGGACGGAATTGCCGTTCGACGCGCATCTGATGATCTCCGACCCCGGCCGCTACCTCGACGACTTCCTGCGGGCCGGTTGCGACCTGATCACCATCCATATCGAGGCGGTTCCCGAACCGGCCACCTTGTTGCGGCGAATTCGGGAAGGCGGCGCGGCGGCGGGACTGTCGATCAACCCCGGGACGCCGGTCGCGGCGATCCGAGATTATCTGAACAACTGCGACCTAGTGCTGGTGATGAGCGTCGAACCGGGGTTCGGCGGACAGAAGTTTCTCCCGATTTCCCTCGACAAACTTGCGGAATTGCGGAACATACTGGGAAGGGAGGCGCTGCTCGCCATCGACGGCGGGATCGACCCGCGGACGATCGGCCCGGCCGCCGAGGCTGGGGCCGACCTGTTCGTGGCGGGAAGCGCGATCTTCGACGAGGAAGATTACCGCATGGCGATCGCTCGCCTGCGCGACGCGTGTTCGTCGTGAGTGATTCCGGCGGTCCGAAAGTCCCGCCGCAAGCGGGTCACGCTGAACTCCACCCCGCCGACGCGGGTTGCGACGAACGACATCACCCATACAGAAGATAGCGGACAAGCCGAAATGCCCGACGTGGTTCTCATCCGACCGGGCTGCACCGATTACGACGAGCAGGATCGCATCCAGGGGACGCTCGATCTTCCGTTGAACCCGCACGGCCGGGAACAACTGCGGGAAGTGTGCGATCGTCTGGGCGACGTTCCGCTCGAAGTCATCTATGCCGCCCCCGGCGAGCCGGCCCGCTCCATGGCCGAGGCGCTCGGCGAAGCGCTCGACGTTCCCGTCAAGGAATGCGAGGGCTTGCGAAACCTCGATCAGGGGCTGTGGCAAGGTTTGCGCGTGGAGGAAGTCCGCCGCAAGTTTCCCCGCGTCTACAAGCAATGGCAGGAGTCGCCCGAGACGATCTGCCCGCCGGAGGGAGAATTCGTTGCAGACGCGCTCGCCCGCATCCGAAAATGTCTGCAGAAGCCGCTCAAACGGAAGGATCCGTTCGCATTGGTGGTTTCCGAGCCTTTGGCGACATTGGCGAGCTGCGTGATTCGAGGCGTCGTGGTCGACCATGCGGCGCCGGTTTGCGGCGGAGGCCGCTTGTCGCTGGTCGAATTCATCGGCACGAACGGGGCGGCCGCCGAACGCCACGGCCGGGATGCGCCGGCCGGCGCGCCGATCCGCGGGAAGAACGCCGCCCCTTCGGGAGGACAATCGACGTGAGTTCCCTTTCGCACCCCCCGACCGAACTCTCCGCGGAGCCATCCAAGCGCATGAAACGCGGCGTGCCCGAAGGGTTGTGGATTCGCTGCGAAGGCTGCAAGACCGCCGTCTTCCGCAAGCTCGTCGACGAGAACCTCGGCGTCTGTCCCGAGCCGGATTGCGAACATCATTTTTACGTCTCGGCGGCGACCCGCACCCGCCAACTGCTCGACGCCGACAGCTTCGAAGAATGGTTCGCCGAACTCTCCCCGGTCGACCCGCTGGGCTTCGTCGACAAGAAGCCCTACAAGGAACGGCTGGTCGAGGAACAGCGGCGCACGGGCATGCGGGAAGCGTGCGTGGTGGGCCGCGGGTACATGCGGGGCCGCCCGCTGGTGCTGGGGCTGACCGATTCCGCGTTCATCATGGGGAGCATGGGCTCGGTGGTGGGCGAGAAGCTCACCCGCGCCATCGAGGCCGCGACCAAGCGCGACCTGCCCCTGGTGATCGTCAGCGGATCCGGCGGCGGCGCCCGGATGCACGAGGGCATCCTCTCGCTGATGCAGATGGGCAAGGTCTGCGCGGCGTTGGCCCGGTTTCACCAGGCGGGGGGGCTGTTCATCTCGGTGCTCACGAACCCCACCATGGGCGGCGTCGCCGCGAGTTTCGCCTCGCTGGGCGACATCGTGCTGGCGGAGCCGCGGGCGTTGATCGGCTTCGCGGGGCCGCGCGTCGTGCAGGCGACGGTGAAGATCGCCTTGCCTCCCGGCTTCCAGACCAGCGAGTTCCTGCTCGAACATGGTTTCGTCGATCGCATCGTCCCGCGCCGCGAGCTTCGCGCGGAGATCTCGCGGCTGATCGACTACTGCGGGAAGTAGAGCTTCGTCGCCGGAGACGGCCGATGTCCGCGGCCGTTTCGACGCGATCCGCCCGCGCGCCCCGACTTGGGCGCCGTGCCCCGAGGCAGCGGCGGGGTTTGATTCGACCGGCAGCCGACGCCCGCGGATCGAGCCGCGACGTGTGACGGAAGCACGGGGACAGGTCCATTTTCCGCATTGTGCTCAACGAACTTGGTTGACTCGCCCGCGGAAAATGGACCTGTCCCCTTTCCCCGCGACCGTGAGGGATCGGACGAAGCGGGTCGCGTTCGAAAAACCGCTTCCTGACGGGCGCGGCTCGATGCGCGTGTCCTCGGAGACCACCGGTCGTTGATTTTCACGCCGCTGCCCGAGGCTTGGCGAAGGGTGTGCCATCCCAATCATCCAGGTTGTTTCCGCGCGAGCCGCTGACCGACGTTCGCGGCACGACGGGAATACTCCCCCTCCGCTTACTGACGTGCGCGGCTCGAGTGGAATGGCTCCGCGGAATCGCGCGGTCCCGCCGGTCGTGCGGGTCGTGCGGGCGCGCGAGCCGCATCGGCGTGGCGGCGATTGGACAGTTGCCGAAACGCGACCTAGGTTTAGGCGGAGTCGCCGCGGAGGGCGCTGCGCCGTGGAGCGCGCGACCGGTCCGCGGCGCTCGATTCTTCCGCGACAGGAACCGAGGAGGCCGATGCATCGCGCGCGTTCGATCTGGCTGTGGCTGTGGCTGTGCGTTCCGTCGCTCGTGGCGAGCGTGCCGGGGGCGGTCATCGCGTGGTGGCTCGCCGGCGGGTTCGCCGCCGCGATCTGCGTCGTCGCGTCGTGTCTCGGGGGCGGACTGCTCGCGGCGCATGAGGCGGCGAAGCATGCGAAGGTCTGCCAGGCCCGGCTGCGGCGGCCGGACTTGCGAATCAACGGCACGCAAGGCACGGGGTTGTACGCCGGGCTGCTCGAAGAAGCGTTCGGGATCTTCGATTCGCTCGAAACGGAAGCCCGCTCCACGCGCGAGGAACGAACCAAGATCGAAGCCCGGGGACAGGTCCGCCAGCGCGAGGCACAACGTCTCGAAGCCGCCCTCGGATGCGTCGAAGAGCCGGTGCTCATCGTCGATGCGCGCGGGCAGGCGTGCTATCGCAACGAGGCGGCCCGCGCCGTCGTGATCGACGACGCCGCGGGAAGCGGTTCGGCCGCGGGCGGATCGTTCGTGCCGGCCCCGCCTCTTTCCGAATTGCTTCGCGAAACGCTCGCGCGAGACGCCGCCACGAACCGCCGGCTCGCCGAGTTCGAGCACGATCACGCGGGAACCACGCGCGCCTGGCGGGCGACGGCGACCACCATTCACGACCCGCAGGACGACCGCATTCTGGGCGCGGTCGCCGTCCTCCGCGACATCGGCGAGCAGAAGCTGGCGAACTCCCGCCACGCCGAGTTCGTGTCCAGCGTGTGCCACGAATTGAAGACGCCGATGGCCAGCATCCGCGCCTTCGCCGAGATGCTCCGCGACGGCGACGTGACCGAACCGGACGAGCAGCGGGAAGTGTACGGGTTCATCGAGCAGCAGGTCGATCGGCTGACGCGGCTCGTGAACAACATGCTCAACCTGGCGCGCATCGAAAGCGGCGTGATCGAAGTGCGGCGCGAGGATTGCGAACTCAACGACATTCTCCGCGGGGCGCTCGAGACGGTCGCTCCGACCGCCGCCGAGAAATCGATCCGCCTGATCCCCGAGTTGAGCGAACTGTATCTGCCGGTTCACCCCGACCGCGATCTGCTCGGGCAGGCGATCGTCAACCTGCTGTCGAACGCCATCAAGTATACGCCGGCCGAAGGGGAAGTCCGGCTGCGCAGCCGCATGGACGAAGGGAAGGCCGTGATCGAGGTCCGCGACAACGGCATGGGAATTCCGGCCGAATCGTTGCCGCGGCTGTTCGAGCGGTTCTACCGCGTCCCGCGCAACAACCAGGCGGCGGCGGGAACCGGACTGGGATTGGCCCTGGTGCAATACATCGTCATGGAACTGCACGGCGGGACGATCGCCGTCGACTCCACGCTCGACGTGGGAACCTGTTTCACGCTCACGCTTCCATTGGGACACCGCGACGGCACGCGCCGGCGGCCGACGGCGAAGTTGTGCACGGTGTGAGGCGGCGCCGGCGGATCAGAGGTCAGAGGTCAAAGGTCGGGAGGCAGGAGTCGGAAGTCGTGAATCGTTCCCCGTTCGATAGTCGTCCGCACAGTCGTCATTCCCGCGAAGGCGGGAATCCAGTCGATGCACGGACGGTGATCCCATTGGTCGCCGCCGTGGCGATTGCTGGATTCCCGCCTGCGCGGGAATGACGGAGGAGCGCGTGTATGGGCATAACGATTTTCGGGGCTTGCACAGCGGAAACAAAAGGTTTTACACGCTCTCCTCGTCGCTGCTCGGCAACCATTCCTCGCGCACATCCACGGTGCCTCCCATGCCGCAACGCATACTGGTCGTCGATGACGAAGTCCACATCACGCGGGCCGTGCAGATGAAGCTGTCGCGGGCCGGTTACGACATCGAAACCGCGCCCGACGGTCAGGCGGCGTGGGAGTCGTTCCAGCGCTCGCCCCCCGACCTGCTCATCTCCGATTGCCAGATGCCCCGGATGGGAGGCATCGAGTTGTGCCGCCGCATCCGCGAGACGCCCGGCTGCGAACAACTGCCGATCATCTTGCTGACGGCCAAAGGGTACGAACTGGACGAGGACGGCGTGGTCCTCGATCTGTGGCTCTCGGCACTGATCGGGAAACCGTTCAGCCCCCGCGAGCTGCTCGAAACGGTGCAGGGGATTTTGAGCGGAGCGGACACGGAAGCGACGAAGATGTAGGTCGTCAGTCGTCAGTTGTCAGATGCCGGTAAGTAACGCTTTACCCGAATGGCGTGGCGTCGGGCTTCGTAGCGGAATTCGCAAGAATTCCGGGATGCGCCATCGACTGTCGATTC
>JBBDNT010000186.1:8438-20424 GCA_040877445.1 Planctomycetaceae bacterium | reverse complement strand
CCACTCCGAATACAGTTTCGCCCGGAACTCCTGCCATTCCTCGCGGTGGCCGGCGGCTTCCGGGGTTTCCAGCAGGTCGCGGACCCATTCGTCCATCCGCCGCAGTCGTCCCACCAGCACCGTCACCGTGTTCGTCACGATGCGGTGCGCGGCGGAGGGGTGCACCTCCTCGAGTTGCCGGAATTCCTCCAGCGTCATTCGCAGCACTTCGACGGCGTCGAGCGTGCGGATGGTCGCCGAGTGCGGCGCCGGCTCGAAGAACGACATTTCGCCGAAGACGGCCCCCTGCTCGAGGATCGCGAGCCGCTGCTCGATTCCGTTCTTCGTCTTCTTCACCACTTCGCACTGCCCGCGGCGGATGATCCACAGCATGCGAATCGACTTCCCCTCGCGGAGAATCGTTTCACCCGCCGTGTAGGTGACCGGCTCGAGCAGGGAGAACACGGCGCCCCGCTCGGCGACGGACATGTCCAGAAACAGCGGGCAGCGTTCGACGATCGAGTCGGTGGTCGGCATGGTTGTCAAATTCCTCCCAGGACGGTTGCCCGGCCCACCCGCCCGATGCCGAGCAGGTACGAGGCCGTGCGCAGCGAAACTTTTTTCTCTTCGGCCAGCTTCCAGACGCGGTCGAAGCTGTCGATGAGGATGCGGTCCAATTCCTTGCGGACCCGCGACAGCTCCCACTTGAAGTGCTGGCGGTTCTGCACCCACTCGAAGTAGCTCACGGTCACCCCGCCCGCGTTGGCGAGAATGTCCGGCAGGACGATGATCTCGCGGCGCTGGAAGACTTCGTCCGCCTCGGGCTGCGTGGGATTGTTGGCCGCCTCGACGATGTACCTGGCGCGGACGTGCTCGGCGTTTTCGGAATTGAGCACGCCGCCCAGGGCAGCGGGAATGAGGACGTCGACGGCCGCCGCGAGCAGCTCGTCGTTGGAGATCGGCTCGCCGCCGGAAAAGCCCTTCACCTCACCGTGCTCGGCGGAGTGCGCCAACAAAGCTTGGATGTCGAGGCCGGAATCGTTGCGGACGCCGCCCGAAGCGTCGCTGATCGCGACGATCTTCGCCCCTTTCTCTTGCAGGAAGCGGGCGGCGAAGGTTCCCACGTTGCCGAACCCCTGGATCGCCACCGTCGCCCCCTCGATCGGCTGCTTGAGCCGTTCCAGCAGCGCGACCGTGAGCGTGACGACGCCGCGGCCGGTCGCCTCCTCGCGGCCTTCGGCCCCGTGTAGTTCGACCGGTTTGCCGGTGACGCACGCGGGATTGAACCCGTGAAACTTCTCGTACTGGTTCATGATCCAGGCCATGACCTGGGCGTTGGTTCCCATGTCGGGGGCGGGGATGTCCTTGTCGGGACCGATCAGGTCGTGGATTTCGTCGATGAACTTGCGGGTCATCCGCTCGAGCTCGCCCTGGCTGAGGTCGCGCACGTTGACGCCGATTCCTCCCTTGGCCCCGCCGTAGGGGATGTTGACGACGGCCGTCTTCCACGTCATCAAGGAAGCGAGCGCGAGAACCTCTTCCTCGTCCACTTCGTGATGAAACCGCAAGCCTCCCTTGAGCGGACCGCGGGCGCTGTTGTGCTGCGTGCGGAAGCCGATGAACGTGGCGATTTCGCCGTTGTCGCGCTCGATCGCCACCTGCACCTTGAGCTGCCGCTCCGGCACCAGCAGCAACCGCTGCATGTTCTCCGACAGCCCCATCAGCTTGGCGGCCTGGTCGAAGTAGTGGCAGGCGGTTTCGTACGACGTCATCATAGGGCGGGTTCCATGGGGCGGAGCGAGTTCGGGGCTGGTTTCGGGCGCTTCAGGTAGCACAGAATCCCGCCGTAATGGACCCCCTCGAGGGATTCAACCGTCTGGTGAGCAATGTCTTCGAGACTGCCAAGCTTGCTTGTCCAACGGCCATCTTCCAATTGTCGAGTGATATGTTCCCACTCGATGCCCCTGGCGTAGATCGCGACTTTCTCGAAGTTCTCTTCAGGCTCGCCGTCCGCGCATTCAACGAAACCGAATCGGCGTAATAGCGAGACCAACGTCGACACCTTCGCATCTCGAGCGTGCCCCGCAGGCCAATAGTAGCCGGGACACGGATCCCATCGTCGGAATGTCTCGCCGATCGCCCACGCGAGACAATTGTACTCGACCGTTTCTTCACTGGTGACCTCGAACTCGGTTCCGAGCAGTCCCGGAAAGAATTCCTTCAACCTGTCGTCATCCACCGTGTTCGCCCTCGATATAGCCGTTTTCCACTCCCCAGCGAATCCATGCTTTCGCCATCTCCGCCATCCTTCCCTGACAGCTCGGAGGCACAGGGTCGGCGTCGGTGATCGCATTCAACGCCCAGAACCAATCGTCGGGTCGGCTCCGCAATTCCTCGAGGATCAGAGAAAGCGCGTCGGGGCCCATCCCGATGATGTGCTGGTACGCCGGATGCATCGCGCGGCGCTGAACCGTCCCAAGGTGCGCCGTCTCCCGCTTCCATTCGTCACGGAGTCGAGTGAATCGGGCGGCAAGATGCTCGCCGGTGCGTCGAGTCGTCGTCGTCATGTCCGCATTCTACATGAATTCGGTCAAGATGGTCGATGCAAGTTGATGCCACGGGCGATGATGTCGCCGGCGCGGTCGTATCCCGCCGGGCGCCGCCGGCGGGCTGGTCGTCCTCATTGCCGGATGCCGATCTCCTCCTGGTTCCACGCCGCCGGCACGTTGCGGAGAACCCACGCGGCCAACATGCGGGCGTGCAGGTCGTGCCCCGCCGCCGAGTACCGCGGCGCCCGCGACAGGAACAGCCGGTCCCGATCGTGCGCCGCGCGGAACGCCGGCGAGACGTCGCAATACGGAATCTTTTGCGACGTGAGGAACGCCCCCAAGAGGTCGAACGGCCGCGAGTCGGCGTAGTGGGCGCCTTCCGGAATGCCTGCCGCACTCCGCGTCGCCGCGTCGCATGCCGTCGGCGAGACCTGCCAGGGCGCCGGTGAAAGGACCACCACCAGCCGGGAGAATTGCCCGTCGGTCAACCGGTCGAGTTCCACCACCGGGGCGAGCGCCTGTTCGATATGCAGCGACCAATCGGGACCGTCCGGCTTGATCCACGCGTACCGCCCGCGCGGAAGGTCGATATCGTCGGCATCGCTCGCGTTCGCGACGTCCTGTCGCGATGCGGTGTACCATTGCCGCGCCCGCTGCGCGAGCAACAGCGGCTCCTTGATCCCGCCGATGCCCACCCCTTCGCTTGCGAGCAACTCGGGATGCGGACAGGCGGCCGGAACCGTCCCGCCGTTCATCAACGCGTGGCGGCGAACGGAATGATCGTCGGCGATGTCTCCCATTTCGATGTCGAGCAGCGTCAGGTCCGGCTGGAGTGATGAAAGCTCGTGCCGATATTGCAGGAAACACAACAGCGGGCAATAGCCCGGAATGCCGGCGTTGACGACTTCGATCCGCATCGGCGCGCGCGATCGTAAATAGCCCTCCAAGCGCGCCGCCCACGTCTCCCCCCCGGCCACGTCCGCGCCGAGCACGCGTTCGTCCCCCAGGCAGAGAATGCGATACACGCCCGGCGGCTTCGGCACGATGACCGGCCCGCCCCGCAGGCCGAACCCGTTGGTCCGCAATTCGACCGGTTCGCCGGTGTCGACGTTCTTCACGATGGCCGCTTGCGACGGCTGAAACCCGTGGTGCGTGAACCACGATCGGCGATGCAGCGCGCCCTGCGGCCCCTGCTCCGCGACGGTCTGCGCCGACATGCCCCGCGACGCACCCACGTGCGCGATCGCCGGCGGGCCGTTCCGCGCTTCGTACAGGCGCAACCCGACCTCCGCCGCGCAGAACAGGAACGCCAGAATCCAGATCGCGGCGAAAAACGGCTTGAACGACCTCAATAGAGCGCGGACCATCCCTGAATCCTCGCCCGGCGGACCCTCCCGGCCCGCCTTTCGGGGCGGCGGATGATAGACGGACCGCCAAAGCCGAACAAGACCGCTTCCGGGCAATTCCGACCGTCGAAGGACGGGAAGCGATCGCCGCGCGTGCGATGCGTGTCGCGGCATGTTACCATCGAATGTCGAGTTCGCACCGTCGTACGGAATCTCCATCCGCACGCCGACGCCTGTTTAGTAAACGTGCGATCGCACCGCAACCGTCGATCCCCGAATCGAACCGTCGCGAGATCCGCATCCGGAGGCCCGCCGATGTCCCCCGTCCGTTCGGCCCATTCCCGCACGGCCTCCGCCGTGCTCGACGCGGACTTTCTGGAAGTCCGCGCGAAATTGCTGGAGGTCGCCGCATCGCTCGACCGCATCGACCGCGCCGTTGCCGCGGCGCGCGTGGCGAACGACGAGCGCCTCGCGGGAATCGCGCAGAGTCTCGCGATCCTCGCCGACGGCCGACCGGATCGGGCGGAGCGGATTCAACTCGTCTTCAGCGATGAATATCAGGCGGGGTGGAACGTCGCTCGGTAAATCAATACCCCACGGGCCGCCGCCCGAGGGCTTCGACCGAACTCCCACCATTGCCTACTGCCGACTGCCCACCATGTACTACATCGACCCCCACGTCCACATGGTCTCCCGCGTCACCGACGACTACGAGTGGATGGCCCGCATGGGGTGCGTCGCCCTCAGCGAGCCGGCGTTCTGGGCCGGGTTCGATCGCGGCAGCGTCGACGGCTTCCGCGATTACTTTCGCCAACTCACCGAAGTCGAGCCGAAGCGGGCGGCCCAATCCGGCATTCAGCACTTCACCTGGCTGTGCATCAATGCCAAAGAGGCCGAGAACGTCGAGCTGTCGCGCGAGGTGATCGCGATGATCCCCGAGTTCCTCGACAAGCCGGGGGTGCTCGGCATCGGCGAGATCGGCCTCAACAAGAACACGCCCAACGAATGCACCATCTTCCGCGAGCATCTCGACCTCGCCGCGAAGACCAACGAACTCGTCCTGATCCACACGCCGCATCTCCGCGACAAGTACAAGGGGACGCGGATGATCATCGACATGCTCGAAGAGGACGGCCGGCTCGATCGCGACCGCGTGCTGATCGACCACGTCGAGGAGCACACCGTGCGGGCGGCGCTCGACGCCGGCCACTGGTGCGCGATGACGCTGTACCCCATCACCAAGTGTACCCCCGCGCGGGCGGCCGACATCATCGAAACCTACGGCGACGAGCGGATCATGGTGAACTCGGCCGGCGACTGGGGTCCGTCGAACCCGCTCGCCGTGCCCGACTTCATCATGGAAATGCGCCGCCGCGGGCATTCCGAAGGGAAAATCCGAAAGATCGTGTACGACAACCCACTGGAGTTCTTTTCGAAGTCGTCGCGGTTCGAATTCACGCCCCCGGAATCGCTTCGAACGCAACCCATCCCCGTTTAGCCGCGACCCGAAGCGCCGCGGCGCAGCCGCAAGCGCAGGGGAGCGCGGCGCCCATTTGCCCCGCGCGCTCTCACCGCCGCAACAAGGGCATCACCGCTTCCAACCCCTCCTTCTCGGCGATTGCCTCCAACTCATGGACGCGAGCCGTGCAGCGCGCGAGTTCCGCTTCGAGCCGCTGGCGCTCGGCCGGATCGAGGTTCCCCAGTTCCTTTCGTCGCCAAAGCTCGTGCGCGGCGTGCCGCTCGTAGTGTCGCGCAAGAAGCACGTTCGGCAACTCCTCGAAGCCGAAGTTGATGTGCCAGGCCCGGCTGGCTGCGTTTCCAACATCGTAGCGGCTTTGCATCGTGCCGATTCCCGCTGCACGGAGCGCGTCGATTGCGGCGGAGACGAGCGCGCTGCCCAGCCAGCGACGCTGGTGGTCCGGCAGCACGAAGAGCATGTCCAGGAGCGAGCGGCTCTCGTCGATATCGGTCACGAGCGCGGCACCGAGGATGCGACCGTCCGGTGGCTCCATCGCGATGCGCGACGCCGCGTGCGGCCTCCCGCGCGCACCGGAGAAAAATCCGTCGATCGCGTCTTCGGCCGACTGCGCGATCTTCGCCGGCTCCCAGTCGCAATACTCGATCGTGTCGCCGAACGCCGCCACGAAGGCGGCGATCAAAGCCTCGCGGTCGCGGCTTTCCACCGGCCGCAGCGTCTGCGCACTCGTCCGCTCGCGTGGATTGGTCGGCAGGTTCACGACCGCGACCTGATGGCCGGGAGAGATATGCGCTTGCCCGTCCCAAAATTCGTGCTTCCAGCCGACTTCGTGCGGCATGAGCTTGAATTCTTCGAAGCTCATCGGCACGTGGCGGCTGCGCATGGCTCTATCGGCGCTCTTCCACCGGGGCATTCAGCGGTTCGACGGCCGTGACGTGCAGCAGCGAGCAGATCCTGAACTCGGCGGGGATGCCGTCTTCCACGTCGACGCCGACGAAGATGCTCGTCCGGCTCAAGAAGGACATTTCGGGATGCCGGATTTCGTACGTCTGCCCGCTCGACATCACCAGTCGAAACGGCTGGAAAGGCCGTCGCGCCAACAGGTCCCGGAAGGTCTGCACAGTCATAATAGACAATGATACGCGCAGCGGGAGGGGCCAGCAAGCTCTTCGGCTGGCAACGGGGCGGGCTCGGCTCCATCCGAATCAGCGTTATTTCGATGCCGCGATCGGCCCAACGCTCCACTCACTACGTCGGCTCGCCTCCGCTGCATTCAGCGACCCAAGAAAATCCATTCAGTGCCGCCATCCACCATTCGACTCACCTGGATGTTGGTATCCGGCAGTTCTTCGCGCAATGCCCGGCTGGCTTCCCTGCTCACCGAGGTGTCGCGCAGGTAGAGGTTTTCCAGCCCCTTGAGGCCCCGCAGATGGATCAAGCCGGCGTCCGTGATGCCGCTTCCCACCAGTTGCAATGTCGTCAGATCTTTCAGTCCCGCAAACGCGGCCATACCATCGTGGGTGATCCGCGCATCCGGAAGCAACACACGCTCCAGCTTGTGAAGTTCCTGGAGTTGCGAAACGCCCACGTCGCCGAATTCCGCAGAGCCATCCATCACCAGTTGCCGTAGCGACTTCAGATGGGCGAGATGGCGGCACAGCTCATCATCGACGTGAATCGGTATCTTGAAATCCCACGAGCCATCGTCGCGCTGGCCGACGGCATTGATCACGAGTGACTCGAGCTTCGGCAGGTGTCGAAGATGCTCGAAGACGGCGCGCGTGGCGTTGGCGTCGGTGTTGCGTGTGTTCAGATAAGTCAGGTTCGGCAGGCTCCCCGGCGCGAAACGCAGTGATGCCCCATCCTCGGATTCGAGAAACTCGATCAGCAGCGCGTGCACCTGCGGGAGTCCGTGGATCGTTCCGGGGCGGGACGCACGTCCTCTGATCACCAAGAACTTCAACGACGGAAGCGACCCGAGGAGGGCGCAGCTTCGCTCGTTCAACTGGCCGGGATCGACGCCGAGCGTGCTGAGTTCCTTCAATTTCCGAAGCGGCTCCATCCCATCCGCGGTGATCTTCGTTCCCGCGATGCCGAGGCTTTTCAATCCGGGATGGTCGTCGGCGATCCGCCGCAGACCGGCGTTCGAGATTTCCGTTCGATCGAGCCAGAGCTGCGTGAGCGGCAATTCGCGGAGGCTGGCGAGTCCGACGTCGCCGATGTCGGTGAAATTCAAGCTCAGGAGCTCGACCGCGTCGAGACCGCGGAGATGCGCGACGCCGGCGTCGGTGAGCCGCGCTCCGTCGAGGTTGAGGTGTTCGAGACGTTTCAACGAACTCATTGCCGCGACGCCGGCGTCGGTCACGCGCGTCCGCCCGCCGTAATCCCAGTACTCGGTGGCGGCTTCGAGCTTCTGCAAGTTCGGCGCGCCGGCCGCGGCCTTCAGCGTGTCATCGGTGACGGCGGGACCGAAGTTGATTTCCTGCAAACCGTCCATTCCCGACAACTGCAGGGTCCAAAGGTTGATCTCCCGCAAATCCAGTTCGACGAGACTGGGGAGATTCGAGAGCCGCAACGTCCTCAGCGGTAAGTGTCGACCATAGACCTGCCGATCGAGCTTCAGGTCGTAGTAACTGGAGTTGAACCGAATGGTCTTCAGACCGAGCAGGCCGTCGAGTCGAAGTTCCTCCAGCTTGGCGCCATTCAACGATAACCCATGGAGATCCGGAATGGCGCTGAGGTCGAGCAGAGCCTGCTGCGTGCCGTGCCACTCCGAGGTGATCGCCGCTTGCGTTGGGGGATAGTTGCTGATCCATCCCCCTGCCGCCCTGAATCGCTCGATCGCCTCCGACTGCAACGCCGGCCGGAACTTCGCACCCGACACGATCGTCACCGCGAGGAACAGAACGCACGCCACCGCCGCTATTTGCCAGCGCCCAAGGCGCAGGACGAATGAGCGGCGCTCGTCCAGCAGGCCGGCGATCCGCTCGCGCAGGCTCCACCGCGGGCAGAGCAGGCCGAGCGCGGGGACCGCCGGTCCGCGGCCCGTCGCCCGCTCCGACATCCGCACCAGCGTGCGCGAGTAGTGATGCCGCTCGCTCGAACGGACGGCGAAGTTGTCGCAGACTTCCTCGCGCGACCGCGACAACTGACGGTTCAGCCAGTGGAACAACGGGTGCGGCCACCACACGACCGCGACGGCGCGCTGCAGCAGCCCCACCAGCACGTCCCGGCGAGCGATGTGCGCGACCTCGTGCACGAGCACTTCGCGCAATTCCTCGGCGTCGAACTCCGCGACGACGCCCGCGGGCAACACGATCGTCGGCCGTCTCCAGCCGATGACGAGCGGCGTCGTCACGCGCGCGTTCGTCGCAAGCGAGGGAACGTCGCGGACCTGCAAATCGCCGCAGACCCTGCGCAATGAATCCACCAGCGGACCCGTCGCGATCGAGTCGAGCGATCGCCGAAACCGCACGGTGGCGAGCAACCCGAGGATCAGCCGGATGCCGAGAAGCGCCGACCCGGCGATCCACACCGCCAGGATCGCGATGACCGAAGCCTTGTAGATTTCCGCCGCGGTCCAGCGCCGCGGCGGCTGCGCCACCCATCGCTCCTGCACGGCGTTGGAATCGGCGGCGGCGTTCTCATTCGCATTCGGTGCGTTGACCGGCGGGGGTTGCGGCGGGCGCACCACGACCGGCTCGGAGGGCCGATCCTCGATGCGGTAGTACTCGATCACGTCGCCGAACCGCGCCCGCCGCAGCGGCTCGCTGAAGTCGGCGATCTGCGCGCGGGCTCGGTCGAAACTCCATGTCGCCAGCGGAAGGACGACGATCGCGACCATCGTCGCGAGGGCGATGCCATGGCGAATCGCCGCGCCGCGTCGCCGCAGAATGCGCAAGGCGCAGTACACGCCGGCCAGCAGCAACGTCGCCTGCACGATCACATGGACGAGGATGCGAACCGCTGCGTCGCCGGGGTAGAAATGCAACAGGAGGTCCATCGTCAACCTCGCTTTCGCTCGGAAACGTCGATCATGCGGCGGATGCTCTGGGCTTCCTGCTGGGAGATCCCGCGTTCGTGCACGAGCGCCATCACCAGCGACTCGACCGATCCGCCGAAGACGGTGTCGAGCAGCTTGCCCGCGATTTCGCCCAGCGTCTCCTGGCGTTCGACGACGGCCGAATACCGGAACGCGTTGGCCACCTGCCGGTGGCGGAGCCGCCCCTTCGCCTCGAGGCGCACGAGCGTCGTCTGCACCGTATTGCGGGCGATGGGGCGGCGGGCGGCGAGGATTTCGAGCACTTCGCCGACCGTCACCTCGCCGCGATCCCAGACGATCTCCATGATTTCGAGCTGCAGCCCGGAAAGCGGTCGCCGCTGGTTGCGCTTCTTCGCCATCATTCCCTCCACCTACGGACGACGGCATTATGCCTACCGACGTAGGCATTGTCAAGCGGAAATCAGAGAAACGGTCGCCAAACTGGTGGGCGCAGCCGAAGCGGACGGTCGAAGATGTCGAAGACGCAACTCATCCACGCGCTGCGGAATCATTGATCGGCAGGCGGCGCCTCGTCGATGACTTCGCCTCATTCAGCCGCGCGAGGCCCGCGTCTCTCCGCATAGCGAATCGGAAACGACGAGCGGTATTCCACCCCGCCATCGGGCGTGACGTGAATGGCCCCGTCGAAGACGCGCTTCGCCGACAGCGTGCCACCGCGGCCATCCGCCACGGTGATGTTCCGCGGGAAGACGTGCTCGCTGACGTATTGCGTGAAGCCGAGCCATTGCCGGTCCGGGGCCGCGATGCCGAACAGGTTCTTTCGCTCCGGCGTGAAGCCGAGGAACTCGCGCGGCAGGGGCACGGTGTGCAGTGCCGTCAGCAGGAACGCCGCCGCGATGTATCCGGTCGCTGCGCCGCACAGCCAGCGCCCCGGCTCTTCGATCAGCGGATGCGTTTCGACCTCTCCGCCGAGCGCGCGGCGGGTCGCCGCGTGAAGCACGACGACTCCGACGACGAACAGGCCGACGAGCGCGATCACGTCGGCGGAGTTCGACCAGATCGTGTTCGGCGGGAAGACGGTTTCCAACCATTCGGCCAGCGGCTCGAAGAAGTTCATCGCCGCCAGGCCGGAAAACAGAACCGCCAGCAACGACACCGCCGCGCCGCAGAATCCTTCCCCCGCCACCCACCACGCGATGAGCGCGATCGCGATCAAGAGGAGAACGTCGAAGAGGGGCATGGCGTATCGGCTTCGGCCCGCGAAAGACTGATGACGATTCCGATCGCGACGAGGCTCACCACCAGGTTGCTGCCGCCGTAGCTGATCAGCGGGTGCGGAATCCCCTTCGGCGGGACCATCGCGGTGACGACCGCGACGTTGAGGGCCGCCTGCGCCACGAGTTGCGTGAGCAGCGTGAAGCCGGCGATCCATTCGAACGACCGCGCTTCCAACCGGCTCAACAACCGCAATCCCGAGAGATACAGCGCGAGCCACACGGCGGCAAGGCTCAGCGTGCCGACCAGTCCCAGTTCCTCCCCCGCGACGGCGACGACGAAGTCGGTGTTCGCCTCGGGCAGGAAGCTCAGCTTCTGCCATCCGCGACCGAGGCCGACGCCCCACGTCCCCCCCGCGGCGAGCGTCATCAGCGATTGCTTGAGCTGATACGGGGCCTCGTTCCAGTCGGACCAGGCGGCGACGAAACCCTTGATGCGGTTCATCTGGTACGGCTTCAGCGCCATCAGCGACCAGCACGCGGGGACCGCCGCGAGCGATGCAAGGACGAAGTTCCGAAGCGGCCACCCCCCGGCGAACAGCGCAATCGCCGCCCCCGCCGCCAGGAACAGCGCGGTGCCGAGATCCGGCTGAATCGCCACCAGCGGAACGACGAGCAGAATCGGCCAGACGAGCAGCAGGCCCGTTCTGCCGGAACGGGCCTCGGCCATCGCGCGCTCCACGTCCCGCCCGGCAGGCGAAATGTACGTCCATTCTGCCGGAATGGACGTGGTGAGCGGGATGGCGGGTTCCGAAGGCTGCGGCTTCGCCGTGACGCTGCGCCTCAACCATCGAACGAATGACGGCAGCCGGCGCGTACGAGCGCAGCGCTCGCTTTCGGGACGCGTTACCGCGCGCTCCACGTCCCGCCCGGCAGGCGGGACGTACTTCGCGCGGGATCGCCCCAGCATTCGGGCCAACAGCAGCGGCAAAGCGATCTTCGCCAGTTCGCACGGTTGCAGCGACAGCGGACCGTACCGCAGCCAGCGGCGGGCGCCGTTCACTTCCGTCCCGATTCCCGGCACGAGCACCGCGCCCAGCAGCGCGAGCGATGCGAAGAACAACCAAGGCGCCGCACGCCGCCAGAACGACGCGGGCAGCAGCGCGGCGACGCCCGCGGTCGTCATGCCGATCGCCAGGAAGACCACATGCCGCGACAGGTAGATCCGCTCCGCCTCGGTCGGCCACGAGGTGACGCTCGCGCTGTGGACCATCAACACGCCGAACCCGACGAGCACGGCGGTCAGCGCGAGAAAGAGATGCCGGGATTGGTCCACGGGGAAGGCAGTAGGCAGTGGGCAATAGGCGGACCGTGGGGCAGACATTCCTGTCTGCCCCGAGTTTTTTCTGCACCGGGCG
>JBBDNT010000186.1:0-8428 GCA_040877445.1 Planctomycetaceae bacterium | reverse complement strand
ATAAAACAATGTCTCCCCCACGAAGATCGACTCGCGCGGGCTTGCGCGTGCATTCCGATCGCGCACGGGGGAACTGGGCGGGTTAAAGGGTGGAAGCCGGATCGGCTGTCACCAGCCGAACCGGCTTCCGGTTCCCCTCTCTCCCTGACGTCGCCTGCAAAATCGGTGTGATCGCCGCGTTCGTCATCTCGCGGGACGCCGCCCGCGGGCTTGGTTACCGGATCTTCAGGCTTGCGACGGCGACGATCGCCAGCAAGGCCGAGCCGATCCAGAAGCGGACGACGATCTTCAGTTCATGTTGTCCCTTGAACAGATAATGATTATGCAGCGGGCTGCACGCGATCAGCCGGTTGCCGGTCATCCGGAACCAGCCGACCTGCATCAGCACGCTGAGCGTTTCGATCACGAACATGCCGCCGACGACCAGCAGCAGGAACTCCTGCCGAGTGACGAGGGCGGCCAAGGCGAGCAGCGCGCCGATGGCGAGCGCCCCGGTGTCTCCCATGAAGACCTGCGCCGGATAGCAGTTGAACCACAGAAAGCCGAGGAGCGCCCCGACGGTAGCCCCCATCACGATCGCCAGCTCCCCCGCTCCGGAGATGAAGGGGATGGTGAGATAGTCCGCCATCACGGCGTGTCCGCCGAGATACGTGAGGGCGATGAAGGCCGACCCCGCGAAGATCATGCAGCCGGTGGCAAGTCCGTCGAGTCCGTCGGTGAGGTTCACCGCGTTCGAGCTGCCGACCATCACGAACGTGCTCCAGGGAATGAACGCCGCCCCGATCGCAAGCGAATAGCCGCCGAACGGCCAGATCAGCGACAGGCCGAGCGGCCGGCCGCTTTGCTCGAAAAACAGCGCGCTCGCCGCGAGCGCCGCGAGCACCGCTTGGGCGGCCAGTTTCTGCCGGGGCCGCAATCCGTTCCGCGTGGTGCGGAGTTTGATCCAATCATCGACCGCGCCGAGCGCGGCGAAGGCGATCGCCACGAACAACCCGATCTGCACGTATCGGCTTTCGAGATCCCCCCACAGAAGGATCGAGAGCACGACGGCCGCCATGATGAAAACGCCCCCCATCGTGGGGGTGTTCGATTTGTTCGCCTGCAATTCGTTGAGCCGCGGAGAGGCGCTGTCGATCCGCTCGCGAAACCGGGCTTGCAACCAACGAATCGCCCGCGGGCCGAGCGCCAGCGCGATCAGGAACGAAGTGACGCTGGCGAGCGCGACGCGCAACGTGAGGAACACGCGCGAGTCGCCGGAGGAGTGCAGTTCGAACTGCTCCAGGAGTGGCGCGAAACGGTTGAGAAGCCAGTAGAGCATGCCGAGTCGGAGCGAGGGTTGAGGGGCGCGAAACCGCAAGCGAGTGGATGCCGACTGCCGACTGCCTGTGTATCCCCGGACGCCGGGAGGCCTTGCGACTTCCCGGCGTCCGGTCAATGAGTTCCGCTGCGAAGCCATTCCCGGAAGTGATTGACCCAGTAACCACTCGACCCGGGAACGTGAACGCTTCCGACCGGCGACAAACCAGCCGGCACGTCGGATCCCCGCAAACCCTAACGCACTCAGCGGAACTCCAGAGATGGTTCGATACGTATGAGGATGTGTGTGTCTCACGCCCGCGGGCAGCGCCCCGCGGGGTATGCATCAAGTCGGCGGTCGGCAGTCGGAAGTAGGCAGTCGGCGGTTTTCAGGCGGCGCGGCGGTTGGATTGCCGCGCTTGTTCCTTCCAGTGTTCGATCACGCGTTCCATGCGCATCCCGCGCGAGCCTTTCACCAGCAGCACTGCGGTGTCGTCCAACCAGCAGTCGAGCGTCATCAGCAGCACGTCGATGTCCTGGCATTCCGCGAGTCGATCCGCGCTCATTCCCTGTTCGAGACAGCCTCGAATCACCTCCCCCGCGTGTATTCCGTGTACCGCGATCCGGTCGATGCCGCACGCCGCGGCGTAGCGCCCCAGGGCGCGATGCCTGGCTGTCGCCTCCGTTCCGAGTTCGAGCATGTCGCCGGCGACGAGCAGCTTGCGGCCCGCCGTTCGCCAGTCGCGGAGCGTGTCGCAGGCGGCCCGCATCGAAGCCGGGTTCGCGTTGTATGTGTCGTCGATGACGGTCCACCGCCCGATCCGCTCGGTGACGCATCGTCCGGGGACGCTCTGAAAGATTTCCAATCCTCGCTCCATGTCCGCGGGAGACATTCCGACTTCGCGGCCGATCGCCAGGGCGATCAATGCCGCCTGAACGTGATGCCGTCCCGTCGCGTGCAACTGGTAACGATGTCCGTCCGCGGTGAAGGAAATCCGGCCGTTCCGAATGGCGATGTCGATCGCCCGCAGGTCGTTGTGTTCTCGTTCGCCGATGAAGATCGCCGGGCATGCGGCCCGCCGCGCCATTCCGCTCGTGATCGGGTCGTCGCCCGGGAGGATCGCGAAACCGCCCACGGGTAGTGATTCGAGTAATTCCCCTTTGGCCAGAATGATGTTTTCGATGCCGCCGAAGCGTTCGAGGTGCGCGGGTGCGATTCCGGTGACGACCCCCACTTCCGGGGCCGCGATTCGCGACAGTGTTTCGATCTCGCCGATTCCCGAGGCCCCGAACTCGAGGACCGCGAACTCGTGTCGCCGTTCGATTTCCAGCAGACTGAGCGGAACTCCCAGGTGGTTGTTGTAGTTCTTCGGGCTTTGCGTTCCGGGGAAGCCGGCGGAGAGGACCGCGTGAATCATCGCACGGGTGGTCGTCTTGCCGAAGCTCCCGGTGACGCCGACGATCAACGCCTCTTGTCGTTTTCGATGCCAGCCGGCGAACTCGGACAGGGCGCGGAGCGTGTCGGGCACCGCGATGGCCGGGATCGCCGGAATCTTGTGGGTTGGTTGTTCGCTCTGGACGACTGCCGCGCTCGCGCCGCGGCGAATCGCCTCGTTCGCGAAATCGTGTCCGTCGTGTTTTTCCCCGCGCAGCGCCCAGAACAGTTCGCCGGGACGCACACTCCGTGAGTCGATCGCGACACCGGAAACGACGGTCTCCGGCCGAACGATTCCGATCGCTTGTCCGCCGATCGCGGAGGCGACCTCTTGGAGCGTGACGCCTTCCATGGCGAGCAGTAGCCAGGTTGCCGCTGCAACGAGTTGGCTCATCCTTGCTGTTTCGTGTCGCTGAAGGTTCCGACGCCAAGCCGCGTATCCGTCCGGCGATGATGGGCCGGCCCACGAGACTTACTTGTTTGCTTGTTGATTCACGCGCCGACGCGCACCGGTTGCTGCGCGGAGCGGTTTTCCTGCCGGGCTTGCAGCGCCTCGCGCACGACCAGTCGGTCGTCGAAAGGGATCCGCCCGGTTCCGATGATCTGTTCGCTCTCGTGTCCCTTGCCGGCGATCAGCACGCAATCGCCGGGTCGGGCGAGTCGCACTGCTTCGCGAATGGCTTCCGCGCGATCGACGATCTCGCACGGCTCTTCGCCGGTGGTCGGGAAGCCCTTCAGAATCTGGTCGATGATCTGCTGCGGGTCTTCGGTCCGCGGATTGTCGCTGGTGACGATGGCGAGGTCGGCCTCGGCGGCCGCTTGCCCGAGCAACGGCCGTTTCGACTTGTCGCGATCCCCCCCGGCGCCGAACACGCACAACACGCGGCCGCGGGCGAGTCCGCGGAGCGTGCGGATCGAGCGGCGGAGCGCGTCGTCGGTGTGGGCGTAATCGACGAACACGTCGAACCGCTGCCCGCCGTCGATCCGCTCGAGCCGGCCGGGAACGCCGGGAAACGTCTCGATTCCGCGCCGCACCGCGTCGAGTGGAACTCCGAAGCGGGCCGCGACCGCCGCCGCCGCCAGGCAGTTCGAGACGTTGTGCTTCCCCACCAGCGGGGAGGAGATTTCGATCGAATCCCCGTCTTGAAAGAGCACGAACCGGCAGCCGGCGACGGTCTCCGCGACGATCGTCGCGGAGATGTCGGCGGAGGCATCGAGTCCGTAGGTCGTGATCTCGAGCCGCCCGTCGATGCGGGAACGCAACTCCGCGACATGCGGATCGTCTGCGTTCAGCACCACGAGGCCGTCGGTCTTGCAATGCCCCAGAATGCGGGTCTTGCTCGACTTGTACTCGTCGAACGACTGGTGATAGTCGAGATGGTCCTGCGTGATGTTCGTGACGACGGCGACGTCGAGCTGCGTTCCGGCGAGCCGCCCCTGATGCAGCGCGTGGCTGGAGACCTCGAGTGCCGCGTGGGTGGTGCGGCTGGCGACCATCCGCGCCAGCCAGCCCGAGAGTGTCCGCGGATCGGGCGTCGTGAGAGAAGACGCGCCGATCCGCACGCCGTCGTCGTATTCGATCGTGCCGAGCAGCCCCGTCTGGCGCTCGGCGACTCGCAGGATCGACCGCACGAGCCAGGTCACCGTGGTCTTGCCGTTGGTTCCCGTCACGCCGGCGAGCGCGAGCTTTCGCGAAGGAGAGCCGGCGAGCGACGCGACCAGTTCCGCGTAGGCGCGGCGAACGTCCGGGACGACGCACTGCGGCAAGCCGACTTCGGCGATCGGCCGCTCGACGAGCAAGGCCGCCGCCCCCCGTTCGATCGCTTCGCCGACGAACCGCGCGCCGTCGACACGGTTGCCGCGGATGACGGCGAACAACTCGCCGGGCCGGCAGTCGCCGCTGCGATCGGTCGCGTCGGAGACGTGAATACCCGCGCAGCCGACGAAGCTCGACCGCGGGAAGAGCTGCCGAAGGCTGACGGCGGAGCGGACGAGGCGTCCGGCTCGCGGTGCGTCGTGGACTTCGGGAAGCAGGTGGGTCATGATGCTGATGTCGAATGCGTCTATGGACCGATTCCGCACGGAGTCCGCGGGAACTCCACCGACGATGGCCGGGTGGGTCATCGCCTCGAGTGGTCCGAATCGTGCAATGGGTGAAACGACGAGATGTCGGAGAGTGGTTTTCGATTCGCCGTTCGACAGTCCGAACGAGCGGGGGCATTCTGTTGATTCCGCGAAACGGGTCAAGGCGACTTTGGCGATTTTTCAGAGGCCTTGAAAAGGTTACAACGAGATGAAGTGACGAGTTGCGAGGGACGAGTGACGGTCGTTCCAAGATTGGGACGATCTGGCGTCGGTCGCGCAATGCCTTTACGTCGAAGGCGTTGAACAACACAGCTCAGGGTGCGCTCGCCCCTTCGGGGTATTGAATCGCATCGCTCGTTCGTCTCGCGCTGAACCTGGAACGACTGAGCGAACCGTCCCATGCGTTACGGCCTCAATCTTCTGCTGTGGACCACCCACGTCGACGATTCGCACTCCGAACTCCTGGGGCGGATCAAGGAGTGGGGTTACGACGGCGTCGAGGTGCCGATCTTCGACACCGACCCCGCGCGGTATGAATCGCTCGCGCGGCGGCTCGATGACCTCGGTCTCGCGCGCTCCGCCGTCGCCGCCTGCGGGCCGGACGCGAACATCATCTCGAATGATCCCGACGTCCGCGCCGCGGGGGTCGCCCATCTGCGGAGCGCCATCGACGCCTGCGGCGTGCTCGGGGCGGACTTGCTGTGCGGGCCGCTGCATTCGGCGCTCGGCGTGTTCACCGGCGGCGGGCCGACCGACGACGAATGGAAGCACGGCCGCGAAGGTCTCGCCGCCGCCGCGCGTCATGCCGAAGCGGCCGGGGTGACGCTCGCCATCGAGCCGCTGAACCGTTTCGAGTGCTACTTTCTGAACTCCGCCGCCGATGCCGTCCGCCTGTGCCGCGAAGTCGATCACCCGCGGCTGAAGATGATGTACGACACGTTCCACGCGCATATCGAGGAGAAGCGCGTCGCCGCAGCCCTCACCGGTTGCTCCGACCAACTGGTCCACGTGCACCTCTCGGAGAACGACCGCTCGACGCCGGGGGAAGGGCAGGTGGACTGGCCGACGACGTTCGCCACGCTGAAGGGGATCGGCTATGACGGCTGGCTGGTGATCGAGGCGTTCGGCCTGGCCCTTCCCGCGCTCGCCGCCGCCACGAAGATCTGGCGGCCGATGTTCCCGTCGGAAGAACACGTCGCCCGCGCGGGGCTGGAGTTCGTGAAGCGGTCGTGGTAGTGCGCGGCGGAGATCGACTTCGCGAGGAGCACGGCGTCGAACTCGGTCCCTTGGGACGGGGCGGTAGGACGGAATTGTATTCCGTCGTGCCCGTCCACCGGCGAGACTTTCCATTGGAGATCGACTCCGACCGCGATTCCAGTCGTCAACGAATGCGAACGGTTCGAATGGCGGACGGAATGCAATTCCGTCCTACTACGCCTTCAAGCTTGATCTTGTGGGTTTTCCGTAGGATGGATTGGCGATCCGGCGGTGAGGCCTCAACGTCGCCGGAAGTCGATCGATCTGCCGGCTCGCTTGCCGTTGGAAGGATTGCCAATCCGTCCGACATGCCGCCAACTTCCAATTTCAATCTGGAAGACGTACTACGGCGACTGCGACCCACAAGATCAAGGGACCGACAAGCCGAATCGGCCATCACGCCATTCGGGTGAAGTGGCAATGAAGAAGAGGAGTCCCGCGCAGGACGAGGCGTCGGCAGGATCATCAGCGAAGATCAGTGTTCCTGAATCCCCGGCGATCCACGCGGCGTCAGCACGGATCGTCTTCGCATCCGTGCCCATCGGTGCCATCCGTGGTTGCGAATTCGCGCAGAAAGTGCGGACGTGAAACAATGTCGCCGCGAAGCGAAATGACTTCGACGGTTCGTTCTTCGTCATTCGTTTCTTCGTGATTTGGTGGTTCGATCGCCTCCCCCCGCTGACGCGGGAGGCTCGCTATTCTTGTTTTCGTTGCGCACCTTGGCGGCCCTTGGCGTCTTTGCGTCGAAACTCGCCTTTGATTGCGGCTTGGCCGCGCTGGGACATCCGTGGTCTCACGAAATTCGCGCACGGCGAACGGAATGGGAACGATTGAAGTGCGAAGTCGATTTTGGACAGGTTCGTAGTGGCAGGGGCCCGATCCGCGCGGCGGAAGAGTTCGTTCATCTTCGCGTCGAAGGGGACGTTCTCGCCGAGGCGATCGGAGGTGTTCGCCGGGCGACGGTGGATCGTCGCGCAGTGTCTCTCGCGGGGCGCCGGAGTGCGGCGCGGGGCGAACGGCGCATCCGGCGAATGCGGGCCGAATCGCGCGGCGCAGCGGCGATGCCGGGCGAACGTGCTTGGGGGCGGGGAACCCGACCCCGCGGAGTTCGTCGGGATCGCTGTCATCCGCGCAATCATCTTCCCGGTGCGGCCCGGCACTTCGTGCGCCGCTGTCAAAGAACCTAAAGTCCCATCCCCCGTTGCGACGAAAGTATTAGTCAGACGGCTGGGACCGGAACGACCTTCCGGACACTTCGCGTCGGTTGCAGGGATGCGGCCGGACGAGGTCGCGCCCGGTCCGTCGATTGGGGGGAGGGACGAAACGGATGGCAGTCCTGCCTGACGAGCCGGATGCTCTGGCGACCGGACACGGTCCGCCCCCCGCTCGAGTTGACCCGTACATGGGCCCGTTTCGACCTATCTCCCATCCACCAGGCCGAGGGGGGTTCATCCCAGCGTGACCTGCCGCCATCGGCAGGCGGTCTTCCGCGCCAGGCCGCGGAAGCGCCGTCCCAACCCGTGTTCCCATACCCCGACCCATCAACCGCGGTGGTTCCTGTCATGGACCCAATGGCTAGGAGAGCCGACCATCGTCGTAGGGGTGAAGATCTGGAGGGCCCGACAAACCCTCGCAGTCGGCTAACGCATATCTGATTGGAGAGCCCGCCATGAGGACGATCTTCACTACTGGACAGGTAGCTAAGATCTGCAAAGTTGCGCCCCGCACCGTCAGCAAATGGTTCGACTCCGGCCGCCTCCGCGGCTATCGCATCCCCGGTTCCCAGGATCGCCGCATTCCCCGCGAGCATCTCATCCGGTTCCTCAAGGAACACGGGATGCCTCTCGGCGAACTCGAAGACGAGGCTCTGGGGAAGATCCTGCTCGTCGGCGCCGACGCCCCGGTTCGCGCCGGTCTCGACGAGATGATGAGCGCCGAGGAGTTCAAGATCGAATCGGCCGCGAGCGGTTTCGAGGCCGGCATTCAAGCCGAGTCGCTGCACCCCGATTGCGTCGTCATCGACTTCGCCATGGGACGCAACGAGTCGGTGATGATCGCCCAGAACCTCCGCCGGAACCCCGAGTACGGCGAAACCGTCCTCGTCGGCCTGCTGACCGACGAAGACCACGCCAGCGGTTTCGACCGGACCCTGTTCAGCGAGACGTTCCGCAAGCCGTTCGACGCGGCGCTGCTCGCCGAACGCATCCGGACCCTCGTCGGACGCAAGAAGCAAATGAGTTGAACCGAGACACTCCCGGTCCGTCCCCGCGATTCCCTTTCCGCAGCGGGGGCGGGCCGACCGCGACGACCGGCTCGTGCATCAGGGAAGACGTCGAGCCAACCGAGGCGCCGCAG
>JBBDNT010000185.1:1265-20433 GCA_040877445.1 Planctomycetaceae bacterium | reverse complement strand
GGCCGCGCTCGGCGCCGCCGAGCGCGTGGCAGGCGTCGGCGACGAGCGGCACTCCGTGACGATCGGCGATCTCTTGCAGTGCGCGGTAATCGCACGGCTGGCCGGCGTAATCGACCGCGACGATCGCCCGCGTGCGCGAGGTGACGCGGGCCGCCACGCCGGCCGGATCGATGAGCAACGTCTCGGGATCGACGTCGGCGAAGATGGGCGTGCCGCCCTGATAAACGACCGCGTTGGCGGTGGCCGCGAAGGTCAGCGCCGGCACGACGACCTCGTCGCCGGGGCCGATGTCCAGGGCGAACATCGCCGCGTGCAACGCCGCGGTGCCGTTGCAGAACGTCACGGCATGCCGCGCGCCGCCGCACTCGGCGAGGACTTCTTCGAACTCGGCGACCTTGGGACCGGTGGTCAGCCAGTCGGACCGCAGCACTTCCGCCACCGCCGCGACATCGTCGTCGTCGATGCATTGCCGACCGTAGGGAATGAAGTCGCTCATGCGGTGCGAAATCCGAGTGAAAGTAGTTCCAAGAACGCGACTTCGTCATTCCCGCGAAGGCGGGAATCCAGACGATGCGCGGACAGGGATGATAATGGGTTGCCGCTTTGGCGATTGCTGGATTCCCGCCCCCGCGGGAATGACGCTCCTTACGAGCGAAATCCTGGAACTTCAGTCGTTCCAAGATTTCCCGCCGGAAGGGACTCGACGTAAGGGATATACCCCGAAGGGGTTACAGAACACAGCCCAGGGTCGGCCGCGCAGCGGGCGCACCCTGGGTTGCCGATGCCATGGCGCGCGGGAACCCTGAAAGGGTTCCACAAGCGCCACGAGTGAAAGATCCTGAAATTGGAATTCAGCGGCGTGTCAGACGGATTGGCAATCCTTCCAACGGCAAGCGAACCGGCAGAACGATCGACTTCCGGCGACGTGGAGGCCTCACCGCCGGATTGCCAATCCATCCTACGGAAAACCCACAACATCAAACTTGACGAGGTAGTAGCGGAATTCGCAAGAATTCCGGGCATCGCCACACGTGCGTCGGAATTCTCGCGAATTCCGCTACGAATCCGAAGACGGCCTCTCACGCCGCGAGCGCTTCCGGCTGGTCCATGTCGAGACCCGCCATCCGCTTCAGGTCGTCGATGCCAAGCCATTCGGCGTTGTTGTCGCTGCTGTAACGGAAGCCTTCCGGGCAGGGCTGGCCGGCGTGCTTCACCTGGTACGCCGCGGCGTCGAGTTGAGGCGGCAGGATGGCGAAGTAGTCGTCGAACTCGATGGTCGAGCGGGCGTCGTCCTCGGTGACCATTACCTCGTGCAGCTTTTCGCCGGGGCGAATGCCGACGTGATCCAGCTTGCACCACGGGGCGATCGCCTTGGCGAGGTCGATGACGCTCATGCTGGGGATCTTGGGGATGAAGATCTCGCCCCCCTCCATGCGTTTCAGCGAATTGAGCACGAACTCGACCCCCTGGTCGAGGGTGATCCAGAAGCGGGTCATCCGCGGGTCGGTGATCGGCAGACGGCCCGTGGGACGCATCTTGAGAAAGAACGGAATCACGCTCCCGCGGCTGCCGACCACGTTGCCGTACCGCACCACGGCGAACCTCGTGCCGTGCTTGCCGGCATAGCTGTTGCCGGAGACGAACAACTTGTCGGAACAGAGCTTGGTCGCGCCGTAGAGGTTGATGGGATTGGCGGCCTTGTCGGTGCTGAGGGCGACGACCTTTTTCACGTTGCGATCGATGGCGGCGTCGATGACGTTGGCCGCCCCCAGCACGTTGGTGCGGATCGCTTCGAGCGGGTTGTACTCGGCGGCGGGCACCTGCTTCAGCGCCGCGGCGTGAACGACGATGTCGATCCCGTCGAAGGCCCGGTACAGCCGCTCCCGGTCGCGGACGTCGCCGATGAAGTAGCGGATGTTCGGATACTGCGACTCGCCGAAGACCTGCTGCATCTCGAACTGCTTGAGTTCGTCGCGGCTGAAGACGACGATCCTCCGCGGAGAATGCTCCTTGAGGAGCACTTCCACCAGTTTCTTGCCGAACGAGCCGGTGCCGCCGGTGATGAGAATGGATTGACCGCTGAGATTCATGCTTGCGTCCTTGCTACCAAACTGGAGAATCGCACGATGCGGATTCCATCCGATTCGTCGGAACCACCGCGGATTTTTATCCGATCCCGGAAACGTCGGTCAAGACGAGTTCCCTCAACCGGCGGCGAGCGACAGCTTTGCGCGATCGACGCCGGCCCGGTCGCGAAGCGATTCGGCGACCTTCCGCAACAGTTCCGCGTGGTCCCCGGGGGCCGCGAACATGGTCATCGCGGGGTGCCACAGATCCTTGTTCGTTCGCGGCCTCACCCGCCAGTAATTCGAAATGTTGTTGCTCGCGACCAGCCGCCAAGCGGGCACTCCCAGCGCTCCGGCGAGTTCGACGACCAGGGTGGGGGCCGAGATGACCAGATCCAGTTCGGAGGTCAGGGCGGCGATCCCTTCCAGATCGTCTTTCAGATCCAGATCTTCCCAGCGGTGGATCGTGACGCCCGACTCCCGCTCGGCGGCGAGGATTTCCTCCTCGGCATCGTACTGGAGGTTCACGAAGTGGACGCCCGGGATCGAGAGGATTTCGGCCCAGTCGGCCAGCCGGGTGTACTCCCTGATCCGCTGAGGCCACATCACGCCGCTCCGCCAGGCGATCCCGACTTTGAGCCCCGGTCCCACCGGCTTCAAGCGATTCCGCCAGAACGTGCGACGGAAGGGGCAAGCCCGCAGGTAACTGGGCGACCGCCCGAACGACTCGCGCGTCGGCCGCACGTGGAACGGCAAGTCGCCCCCCAGGCAGCAGGTGTCGAACTCCGGAACGCGGCTCAGCAACTCTTCGTCGATCGGCCCCAGGTCGCAACTGCCGTTCGTGCGGATGACCGGCGCTTCGGACGCATATTGCCGGCGATAGCCGAACACCTCGGCATCGGGAAACGAACGTTCGAAGAGCGATTGCAGCCGGGGATCGCATACGAGGGTGGCAGCGGCGGCTTGTTCGATCGCGTCGGGATAGCACGAGGCGAACCGCACTTCGTCGCCGATGCCGCTCGTGCCCAGGACGAGCAACCGTTGGCCCTTGATCGGCGTTCCGGCGTTCAGGCGGAGGCGGGGAGGGGACCGCACTTCCATTCCCAGCCGTTCGCCTCGAACCCCGTAGGATTTCCAGGCGTCGGCGAAGCGGCCGAGCGCCAGCAGCGGATAGGTCTTGTTGAATCGGTAGACGTTCTCCTGCGGATCGAACGACAGCGCCCGTTCGAAGGCCGCGATCGATTCTTCATACCGCCCGAGTTCTCCCAGGCAGACGCCCAGCGCGTTGTGCAGAGGCGCGGAGTCGGGCCGCAGCCGGATCCCCCACAGACAGCAGGTGAGCGCCTCGTCGAGGTTGTCCTGAAAGCGGCTCAGGTCGGTCAGGCCGCACAGGGCCTCCTCGTTGCGGGGATCCACGTCGAGGACCCGTTGGTAGCAGACGATCGCCTCGTGGGAACAGACCTTCTTGCCGAGGAAGGCCGCCAGCTTGAGTTGGAAGGCCTTGTTCTTCACCGCGAGGAGGCCGGCGTCGCGACAATACCGCAAGGCGCTCTCGACGTCCCCCTGCGAGTGCGAGATCGAGGCGAGGTTGAAGAGATCCTTGGGTCTTCCGGAGTGCAGGCGAATCACCCAGCGATAGCAGGTGTGGGCCGCCTCGCGGTCGCCCAGGGCCGACAATCGCCGCGACAGCTTGCTGAGCACCTCGGCGTGTTGCCAATCGAGCGCTTGCCCCGCGTCCCGCCCCGACGTCTTCCGGTCGGACGGGTTCTCGCCTTCGAAACCGTGATGGAGCGCCACGGCGCGCATGATTTCCCGATACGACCGCAGGGCCTCTCCCTCGGCCGACTCGCCCTGAAGTTCCATCCAATGCACGAGGTCGAACGCCGCGCCGTAGTCGTTCGGGTCGTCCTGAATCGCCATGCGACAAAGAGCGATGGCCTCTTCGTGACGCCCGGCCTTCAGCAGCGTCGCCCGCAGGGCGGTCAACGTTCTTTGGCCGACGACTCCGCCGCGGCGCAGCCAACGGTAATACCCGCTGGGATCCGCGACGTCTCCCCGGCTCAAATAACGTTGGGTCCGGCGGAACACGGCGACGGACGCCGCGCCGCGCGCCTTCTCCCCGACCGATCCCGGAAACAATCGCAGCACGGCGGCGGTCAACGGATTGCACAGGATCGGCAGCGGAAGTCGCAAGGCGACCGATTTCAAACGGCGTTTCACGGACATCAGGTTACCCCCTCCACCGATTCGACTCCCGCAGCATTCCATCGACCGATTCGAGCCGGATCTTCGGAGAAATCGACAGCGTCAGCGGATTTCGCATCCCGCGCGCAACGCGTGAATCAGGCTCGGGCGGAACGATCCGACCCGCCCGTCCCGGTTCGCCGCGCGTTCCTGATCTTCCCCGGCGGGAACCGCTCTCGACCCGGGATCCCGCCGATTCGACCGCGGCCCGGCGACTCACAGCATTTGCATGTCGGCATCGTCCACGATCCCTTCCCCGGCGGGGAAGCAGGTCTTGGCGCGGCTCGGATCGAGCAGGCATTCGGCCGGTTCCAGAAACCGGACCATGCGCGACAATCGCTGAGCCAGTTGTTGAACCCCCCCCAAGGCCTGCCGGAAGCAAATGATGAAGCCCAGCACGTGTGCGGTGGGAATCTTGACGACGGTGAGCAGGAAGGGCAGTCCGAACGCGAAGGCCACGAGCAGCAGATTGTTGAACGTCGCGCTGACCAGCGCGACCCGCGGGCCGAGCGTCCACAGCTGTTCCATGATCTGGTTCCGCCGGCGGATGCTGGTCGACCCCAGATGCGCCGCCAGGATCTCGCGCACCGACGACGGCTCGTCCCGCGCCTCCATGATCGCCGCGGCGGTTTGCTTGTTCCGCGCCCCGACGTCCGGCGAGATGCTCCTCATCTCCCGGGCCTCGCGGGCGATATTGCGGTTCAGGAAATACAAGGGCAGCAGCATCACCGGGAAGAACATCAGCAACCCGAGCGTCACCGGCATGCTGATCCAGAACATGAAGCCGAACCCCATCACGATCGTCAGCACCGCCAGCGGAACGTTCAGCAAGGTGAGCGAGATGCTGGCGAACTGCGCCCCGCCCGACGCCAGCGACGTCTGGATCGAACGCTGTTCCAGGTTCGGGTCGCCGGCGACGGCCTCGGCGAAGCGGCCGTCCAGAACGCTTTCGACGACTTTCAGCGCGTAACGGGCCGTCAGCCGGGCGCACCAGAAACTCAGCAGCGTGCTGCCGATGAACAGCGCGAGGCACAGCGTCCCGCTCCACAAAGGGCGTTCCGGACCGAAGGCGATCAGCGCCGTCCAACGGGCCGACTCCCCCGATTCCTGCATCGCCTGGTGGACGAACAGCATGAGCGCGGCCACCGCCGCCCCGCGCATCGCCGTCGCCAGCAGGCTCAGCCCAAGCACCAGCACGAGGCGCAGCTTGAGGGCGCGCCACACCAGGCCGAAAATGACGCCGAAACGCCGCGCGTACCGGGGAAGTTGGGCTGCCACCCCCGAGATCGGCAGCACCGGCGCCAGCCAGGCGGCGCCGATCCGGGCGACGGATGGTCGATTCATGCATGAGGCTCTGGGTGGGCCGTCTTCGATCAAGCCCAGGCTCTTCGCGTCCATGTCGAAGGCGTGAGCCTGCCGGGGGCGACGTTTCGGGGAGCGGCGTTATAGACGCCAGCCCCGCGGGCGTCAAGACGCGGTCGAAGGGCCCTCGCGCCCGCAGCTCGGTCCGGGCGCACGTCGCGCGTTGACGCGCTCCGCCGGATCGGTTACGAACGCCGCCGCCCCGTCTACAGATACGGTCTTCACGGATCATCCCGCTTCGGCCATATCGATTCATGCACTCCGATCCGGAACTGATCGCGATCCTCACGCTGGCCGGGTACGCGGCGATCGCGGCGGCGGTCGTCGTGGCGAATCGCTATCGGCGGGCGCCGGCCTGGGACGTGTGGATTCTGTACTGCGTGGAGCGGGTCTATCTCCCGTTCATGTTTCACTGGCGGGCGAATCGCCGCGCGCCGTTTCCCGAACAGGGGGCAGCGCTCGTCATCGCCAATCATCGCAGCCCGGTCGATCCGCTGATGATCTGGATGAATCACCACCTGTCATGGCCCAGCCGCCGCGTCCGCGTGATCGGCTTCCTGACCGCGAAGGAATACTGCGAACTCCCGGGAGTGCGGTTCATCACGCGGGCGGTGCGGTCGATCCCGGTCGAGCGCGGCGGATCCGACATGGGACCGGCCCGCGAGGCGCTCCGCCGGCTGCAGAACGGCGAACTCGTCGGCGTGTTCCCCGAAGGCCGCATCAACCTCGAGGACGGGCTGCTTCCGGCCACGCCCGGCATCGCCTGGCTCGCGCTCCGCGCGCAGGTGCCCGTGTTCCCCGTCCATCTGCACGGCACACCGCAAAAAGGGAGCATGGTCGCCCCCTTCTACACGCGAAGCCGCGTCCGCGTGACTTACGGCGAACCGATCGACCTTTCGGCCTACCGCGACCGCCCCAAGTCGCGGCCGGTGCTGATGGAGGTCACGCGGCTGCTGATGGAGCGCCTGGCGGAAACCGGCGGCCTCGACCCGAAGACGGTGCGCGTGGAAGAGCGGGAGGGGTGAGATTCCGTTCGGGAAACTCCACCGCGAAGCGACTGCTCCCCGTCCCAATCGATCCTGCCTGTCAAGGATCGGGCGGGTAGGCGTCGTAGGACGGATTTGTAATCCGTCCGCCAAGCAACGGTCTCGCGACGTCCAAGGCAGCGGCGGCAAAATGAACGACCGGTAGGGTGGCTGGGGTCGATCTGCCGTGGGACGGCGTCCACGCTCGTCGACCCGCATCGGCAGATCGCCCCCAGTGGATGGCGAGCGTGTCGGCGCATCGCTGGGGGCTGCGCTGCGCTTCGACCCCAGCCACCCCTCGACGATTCGCATCACGGTAGATCAATTTCCCGCCGTTGCCTAACGGCACACCCGGTCGCCGAAGACTTTGGGGGCTGCGTTTCGCGTCTTCCTCGGGAGGCGGGCACGACGGATTACGAATCCGTCCTACCCGCCCGTCCGATCGACCCCCAACAAGGCGGCGTCCGGCGCGCGCCGCTTGTCCGCCGCCGCGCGGCTTTATAGAATCGCCGCTCGACGAACGAAAACATCAGCAACGCCACGGGTTCATTCGCACAAGGAGCCGCCATCGTGTCCGCCGTCAAAGTGGGAATCAACGGGTTCGGTCGGATCGGCCGCATCACTTTTCGCGCCATGGCCGCCCGCCGCGACGAGTTCGAGGTCGTCGCCATCAACGACTTGGGCGATCCCAAGCACCTGGCGCTGCTCCTCAAGTACGACAGCGTGCAGGGGCGGTTTCCCGGCTCGGTCGAAGTGGACGGAAACGACCTCATCGTCGACGGCAAGAAAGTCCGCGTGGTCGCCGAGCGCGATCCGCGAAACCTCCCCTGGAAGGAACTCGGGGTCGAAGTGGCGCTCGAATCGACCGGCTTCTTCACCAACCGCGAGAAGGACGGCAAGCCCGGCTACGACAGCCATCTCACCGCGGGGGCCCGCAAGGTGGTGCTCTCGGCCCCGGCGAAGGACAAGCCCGATCTCACCGTGGTGCTCGGCGTCAACGACGATCAGCTCAGCCCCGAGCACAAGTGCGTCTCGAACGCGAGCTGCACGACGAACTGCCTCGCCCCGATGGTCAAGGTGCTGCACGAGAACTTCGGCCTGGTCAACGGCCTGATGACGACCTGCCACGCTTACACCAACGACCAGCGCGTCTCCGACCAGTTGCACAGCGATCCGCACCGCGCCCGGGCCGCGGCGATCAACATCATTCCCACCACCACCGGGGCCGCCAAGGCGGTGGGGGAAGTGCTCCCTGAAATGAAGGGCAAGCTGACCGGCATTTCGCTCCGCGTGCCGGTCCCGGTCGGGAGTATCACCGACCTGGTGGCGGTGCTTCGGAAAGACGTGACGGCCGAGGCGATCAACGCGGCGATGAAGGCCGCCGCCCAGGGGCCGCTCAAGGGGATCGTCGAGTACAACGAGGATCCGATCGTCTCCAGCGACGTGATCGGCAACCCGCACAGTTGCGTGTTCGACGCGCCGTGGACGACGGTCATCGGCGCGCGGATGGTGAAGGTGCTCGGCTGGTACGACAACGAAATGGGCTACTCGCACCGCACCGCCGACCTGATCGCCCGGATGGCGAAGCTGTAGGGAGGAAGTCGGACCGTGTCGATTTTCGTAGGACGGGCTTCAGCCCGTCGTCGAAGTGGTGTCGCGCCGGCTGAAGCAGGCTTCGGACTGATGGCATCCGAGAGCGTGTGAATCAATCGCCGATCACGATCGCGTCCACAACCGGTTGTGTGGGCCTGAGCTTGCACGACGCCACATCGTGGACGGGCTGAAGCCCGTCCTACGAAGACGCCCCTCACCGTTCCGCTTCGCCGCGGCGCATCTCCGCCTGCTCTTCCTCCGTGAGTGCGGCCGGCATCCACCAGCCCCAGACGAGGTAGTGGAACGCGCCCAGGAACAGGAACGCCAGCGGGAGGAGCGCCAGGGCCAGCATCGCCGGGATGACGACCGCCATCATCACGATCAGGCCGCCGGCGAGCACCAGGACCACCCCCAGGGCGACGAACGTGCCGGCGTTCCGCTCCCCCGCGTCGAAACTTCGGCCGGGCCTGTCATCGGGAAAGCTCATCGATCGGGTGCTCCGGGGGCGGGATGGGACAGTGGCAATGGTAGGTTCGCCCCCAAGACTGTCAACGCCGGCATTGCTTCCCGGCGAGACGACTGGGAACGAGACCGCGTTTCCTCCATGGATGGCCGGCCTGTGAAATCGGTTTGACGCCCCCTTTCCCCGGCCGATATAACCAATCGAACCGGCCCTCCCGCGGACGTGTCTCGCCCGTGGGGCAGACATCCTTGTCTGCCCGGCGTTACGAGACGCCGTGATCCCGCGGGCAGGCTGGAAAGCCTGCCCCACCCGCGGGCAGGCTGGAAAGCCTGCCCCACGCACAGCGAGCATTCCCTTCCGATGATTCAGGTCCAACTCCCCGACGGCAGCATTCAGGAACATTCCGACGACGCGACCGCCCTCGATGTGGCCCAATCCATCGGCGAGCGGCTCGCGCGGGCGACCGTCGCGGCCGAGGTCGAAGGCCGCATCGTCGACGCCCGCCGACCGCTGGCCGAGGCGACCGACAGCCGCCCCGTTCCACTCCGCCTGATCACCGAACGGGACCGCGAAGCCCTCGACGTGATGCGGCACTCCTGCGCGCACGTGATGGCCCGCGCGGTGATGCGTCTGTATCCCGGGACCAGCCTCGCCTTCGGGCCGACCCTCGCCCACGGCTACTACTACGACTTCGACCTCCCCGAGCCGCTCCGCGAGGAGGACTTCGAGCGGATCGAAGAAGAGATGGCGGAGATCGTCAAAGAGGCGGAACCGTTCGAGCGGTTCGTCCTGCCGCGCGACGAGGCCCGGCAGTTCTGCGACGACCTCGAACAGGATCTCAAGGTCGAGCACATCGACTCCGGTCTGGCCGAGCACTCGACCGTCAGTTTCTACCGCCAGGGGGAGTTCGTCGATCTCTGCCGCGGTCCGCACGTTCCCGATGCCGGGCGGATCAAGGCGTTCAAGCTGCTCTCCGTCGCCGGTTCGTACTGGAAGGGGGACGCGAAGAACCGCCGCCTGCAGCGGCTGTACGGCACCGCCTTCTTCGACAAGAAGGACTTGTCGCGGTATCTCGAGCAGGTCGAAGAGGCGAAACGCCGCGATCACCGCGTGCTGGGGAAGCAGCTCAAGCTGTTCGAGATCGACCCCGACGTGGGGCAGGGGCTGATCCTGTGGAAGCCCAGAGGCACCCAGGTGCGGGCGGTCCTCGAGGAGTTTCTGCGGGTCGAGATGGTCAAACGCGGCTACGACCTCGTCGCCACTCCGCACATCGGGCGGGTCGATCTGTACGAGATCAGCGGACATTTTCCCTACTACCGCGATTCGCAGTTCGCGCCGATCTTCGGCCACGAAGGGGGGCAGCTCGTCGACGCCTGGATTCGCCGGCTGCGCGAAGTAGGGCTTTCGTCCGATGACGAGAGCCGCCTGGTGCAGGCGGCGAAGGTGCTCGGCGTCGACACCGGCGAATACCAACCGGCCGCGTCGACCGAAAGGAAGATCGAAGTCCTCCGCAAGTGGGAGAAGTCGCAGGAGCGATTTCTGCTGAAGCCGATGAACTGCCCGCACCACGTGAAGATCTACGCGTCCGAGCAGCGCAGCTATCGCGACCTGCCGTTGCGGCTGGCGGAGTTCGGCACCGTCTACCGCCACGAAAAATCGGGCGAGTTGAACGGCATGACCCGCGTCCGCGGCTTCACCCAGGACGACGCGCATCTTTTCTGCACCCCGGACCAGGTGAAGGACGAGTTCCGCGCCACCGTCGAGCTGGTGCAGTTCGTGTTCGAGACGTTCGGCTTCCGCGACGTGTCGATCCGGCTGTCGCTCCGCGATCCGCACTCGGACAAGTACGTCGGCCGGGCGGAACTGTGGGACCGGGCCGAAAGCGAACTCCGCGAAGTGCTCGCCGAAATGAAGGTGAACTTCGTCGAGGAGGTCGGCGAGGCGGCGTTCTATGGCCCGAAGGTGGACTTCGTGATCCGCGACGTGATCGGCCGGCCGTGGCAACTCGGGACCGTGCAGCTCGACTACAACCTCCCGGAGCGGTTCGAGCTGGAGTACATCGGGGCGGACAACCACGCGCATCGCCCGGTGATGATCCACCGCGCGCCGTTCGGCTCGATGGAGCGGTTCGTGGGGATTCTGATCGAACACTTCGCGGGGGCGTTCCCGCTGTGGCTCGCGCCGGAACAGGTCCGCGTGCTGCCCCTGTCGGACAAGACCCTCGACTACGCCCGCGAAGTGGAATCGCAACTCCGCGCGGCCGGCTTCCGCGCGACCACCGATGCGAAGAGCGCGAAAGTCAACGCGAAGATCCGCGACGCGCAGCTCGAGTTGATTCCCTACATGATGGTCGTCGGCCCGCGCGAGGCGGAAGCGGGCGCGGTCGCCTTGCGCGATCGGCTGGAAGGCGATCTCGGCTCGATGCCCCTCGCCGACGCGATTCAGAAACTGCAAGCAGAAGTCGCCGGCCGCACGATCCGCCAGGTGGTGCAGACGGAGTTCCAGGGAATCGAAGCGACGGGGGACGGCGAGCAGCACGAGTATTGAACGGTTAGCCGCGAGCCGAAGCGCCAGCGGCGCAGCCGCAAGCGCAGGCGAGCGAGTCGGATGGCGCAGCACCGCCGAAGCACACTCCGCCGCAGAATGCCTTTGTAGTGTACGTCATTGCTGCTGAAGTGCTTTGACGATGCGCTGCTTGATTGCTGCCTCATTCCGATGAATGCTGCCATCAGCCGCAATCAGTTGATCAAGGCATTTGACGAGGATCTCGCGTTGGCGTCCTTCCCGAATCAACGAAAGCCGCGAGCACACTTCGCCGAGGACAGTCTTCAGCCCTTGTGACCTTGCTCGATCCCCGAATTCCCGGCTTCTCCGATCAACTTCCGCATCTTCCCATGGCGAGCCAAGGCGCTTCATCAGTTCGCGGAGTTTGGCTTGCTCGACAGCCGACGCGCGACCATCCGAAAATGCCACGCAATTCAACGCATCCAGCAGCACGCAAAACACCTCTTCTCGACGACGAAGACTCGCTTGCGACCGTCGCTCGTCAGACACTTGGCGGATCGGCTTCCGCGCCAGATCTTGAATCGCGTTGAATCCCTCGGGGCTCCCGAATGCAGCCTGTTGGTTTGTGACAAACAGGCAAATATCCAATCCCGAGCCACTGATCTCAAGCACCCCATATTCGATTAGTGGAATCTCACAATTGTTGTTAAACCTTCGATCCGGAGATCCATCATTGTTCACGAACCGATAGGTGCGTCCCACCACAACTGCGTCCGCCGTTGGCCTGGCGCGATTCCGACCTTGGGTGACTTCCGTTCTGGTCGCGATCGCGATATTGCCGTAGCTGACGCCCCCCATTCTCGCCCCGTCATAGATGAGGACGTGGTCCGGCATAAAGAAAAGGTCTTTATTGAAGGCGCGCACATGCCAAACGTCGAAATCCAATTCAAGCAACGGCGGGCGACCGCGACCGCACATGATATCCTTGAGTTCCGGGAGGTTTGCCGCACCACCGGTATATCGCGAGTCCTCGAAGTGACGACGTCCAGCGAACAACAGAGTCTGACCGCTTTTGCTGATTCGTTCGAGCGCAGAGTTGAGGCGCGAAAATGCAATCGCACCCTTCCCCTCGATCTTATAGGACAAGTGCACGTCCTTTCGAGAACGATCGAGATGCCAAGTATTGACGAGGGCGAACGCGACCGCCGGCACTACGATGATCGCGGACAACACGAATGCAAGAAACGGGTAGTCCGCGTTTGCGAGCAGCAGCAACCACGCCAGAATGACTCCGCCGCAAATGCCGACCGTCCACGGAAACAGAGATGCGCGCTGTCGGCGCCGAGCCACGTCGCGAACGATCGCCAGCAGGTCAGTGTCGAGACATACCTCGTCATGATCAACGGTCTCGACCTTTCGGACGTTCGATTGCCCACGCGCTCGCGTAGAACCATCGAGCGCCGCACCTGTCTGTCGCTCCTTCTTTTCCTCGAACGTCAACTGTCTGGCCTTCTTTTCAGACATGAGATCGAGATAAGAAAACCCGCGATCGCTCACCCCGATCTCATAACGACTTGAGTCGTCTTCGATGAGATTCAAGTGATCGAGAAACGAAAAGATGGCCACCCAGGTCTCCTTCAGATTGTGTCGCTCTTCTCGGAATTGCATTTTCGGCACAACAATTGGAGATTCTGCGCCGACGTCGCACCGCCCTTCGAATGCGGAATGATGTGATCGAACTCCAGATACTCAGTGGCTCCACAAAGAACACAGCGTCCGGCGTCGCGATACCATATCTCGCTGCGAATCTCATCGGTGATATAGCGAGTGTCCGTGCCGTGACGAACTTCGAGCCCCTTCGCCTTTCGAATCAGGAACCGGATCGCCTCGTGCAATTCGACCGACGTTCCCGGATCGCGCATTCCGGTCAAGCGATAAGTTCCGCTGCCCGTTCCGCGAGCGACGGCGATCGTCAGTTTCGGCTGCTTCTGAACGGCAAGGTCGACGCGAAGCAGATTCGCATATCGCATCTCATGCGAGCGGCGAAGCCCCACGAATCGCATCCGGCGACCGCCAATGTACAACGTCCCTCCTTGCCGCCTGATTCTGTCGGCCGCTGCCACCTCAAACGTCACGCGAACGGAGTAATGGAGTGGCTCGCCGCGCTCCAGAATCAGGTCTTTCGAGTCGATCTCCGGCAACTTCCCAGTTCGAATTGCGAACAGCCGCTCATAGAGTTCCAGATCCATCAAGCACGGCTTCAGGAGGTCGTTGGTTGCGTTGAGATATTCCGCGAGTGCTCGAATGTGGTCGTGGTCCTGCGGGCGAATCTCGCCGCGCGCCTTGATCGATGCCAAGGCTGTCGCAAGTATGTCCTTCTTGTTCGGAACGGAGATTGATTTGAGTTGCGAACTGGTAAGGCCGAGTTCTCGGGCGACGAGTGCCAGTTCGCACATCTCTGCTTCTCCCAACACTCCGTCCCGAAGCGCATCCGACAGTCGGAATGAATAGTAGGCCAGAGCCTGCTCTGAAATCGCGCCGTGAATGTCCCGAGTCCGGAGACCGAACGCTCGTCGAAGCGCGTCAAGCTCGCTTTTTCTCGAGTCGTCCAATCGGCCGTCCGCAACCGCGTTCCTAAAGCGCTTCTTGTAGATCGACAAGCCAACGCGGTAGTTGCTTCTGAGAACCTGCTCGTCATTCAATGCGAGAATCGCGATCAATCGATCGAGAAGGCGCTGCTCTTTCTCGGTGATCTGCGAATCCTTGGCGCAGCGATAGTACGCCTCAACATAAATCGCGGTCGTGGCCTCCGCGATCGCCTGCTCGGTCGCGGTGGAATCCCGCAGAACCAAGGGTACGAGATCATCGGGCGCAGTCCGAAGATCCGGGAACTGCCGCAAACTGGTCAGTAGTCGCTGCTGGACCTCGGATGCGGATATTGCTGCTGCGGCCATCGAGATTCATCGGCGAGCGGTGCTTCGAATTGACTCTGCATCGAGCTACAGCATCCTAAACGCCTACGCACTGAGGTTCAAGTGGAACAGGGTTGCCTTCGCCGGCGGGGTGACCCGGACGCCGTTTCAAGCCGGGTTCCACTGGCTTGCCAGTGCTTTCCCGCGACTCCCTTGCACTTCCGATCCCGGAGTTCGCTTGCCCATGCCCTCTGCTCCCGCAGATTCGAAGGCGGGTCGAGGTCGAATCCAGCAGCCCGCGACGGACACTTCAAGGTTCTCCGGAAGACGAATCCCACCGCCAGCCGCATCCTTCACCCGAAAGTGCACTGGCAAGCCAGTGGCACCCGAAGCCGGGGTGTGCGTCCGCCGCGGCGCGCGTAGAATTCAGCGGATACATCGTCGACTCATCGAAACGAGGCAGTTCGCATGCGGTATCTGGTGAAGGCCCGCGTCCGCGAGGGGAAGGAAGCAGACCTGCTGCGCGCCATCGACGAGGGGACGCTCGGCGAGGGGTCCGTCGCGGGGGGCGAGTATCTGGCCGACATGCGGCAGGCCCGGTTGTGCGAGGATGGGACCGCGCGGTGGGTCGAATGCTGCTACTGCGAGATCCCGCTCGACGAGGAACGCCCCTACTGGGAGGAATTCTTCGAACCGCTCGACGTGCGCGACGCGCACGCCCGGAAGAACTGCCGCGATCTCGACGGCAGCGAACCGTGGGCGTGCAGCGACTGCGACTGCACCGCCCGGCTGGAGGAGCGGATGGAAGGCTGGGGCCGTCCGTTTCTGAACGCACTGCGCGAAACGACGACGGCGCCGAAGCGCGATCTCGGCGATGACGGATGACGCGCGACGCTTGCGGTTTCGCGCCACTCGGCGCATGGAGGCGCGGTAAGACGGATTGGCAATCCTCTCACTGGGGATCGAGGCCGAACAACGGATTGGCGCCCGGCGAGCATGATGCCTCACCGGCGGATTGCCAATCCGTCCTACGGACAATCACGATCTCGACGAGACACTAATCGTCCTGCCGCCGAAGAACGCCGGCAGGCGTGTGGGCCGCCAGGTCGGCGATCATCCCCCGCGTGGCCGCTTCCGTCGCCTCTTCCCAGCGATCGGGGCCGAACTGCGACGCATACGGCTCGCTGCGATACGCGAAGTCGATGCCTCGCGAGTTGTTCACGACCGCGCCCATTCCATCCGACGTGAAACCCGCCGCCACGTCGGCGGCGCTGCCCCCCTGGCTGCCGTAGCCGGGGAGCAACAGCGGCGCGTGCGGCATCGCGGCGCGGAGTTCCGCCAGTTCCCGCGGATACGTCGCCCCGACGACGGCCCCCACCGCGCCGAAGTCGCCTCCCTCGGCGGTGCGGAGCGCGAGTTCCTCGACGACGCAAGCGACGTGGCGATACATCGGCAGTTCGTCCGCCTGGCGATCCTGGAATGTTCCGGCGCCGGGATTGCTCGTGCGGACGAGCACGTAGATTCCCGCCCCGCGTTCGACCGCCACCTTCACGAACGGCTCGAGCGTGTCCGCCCCGAGGTACGGGTTGACGGTGAGCGCGTCGGCCCCCCAGGGGGCGGCGTCGGCATCTTCGCCGGCGAGATAGCCGCGGGCATACGCTTCCGCGGTCGAGCCGATGTCTCCCCGCTTGGCGTCGCAGATGACGATCAGCCCGGCCTCGCGCGCCCGGCGGATCACTCGCGCGAGCGCGGCGCATCCCGCGGGGCCGCACTCCTCGAAGAACGCCGCCTGCGGCTTCACCGCGGGGACCAGCGGCGCCACGACATCGATCAGCCGCAAGGAAAACTCCTCGAACGCGGTCGCGACCAGCGCGTGGCGATCGCCGGTCGAACGGCGTTCCGCGGCGGCGACGACGGAAGGCGGCAACATGTCGAACCGCGGATCGATCCCGACCAGGGCGGGAGTGCGTTTCGTGCGGATGGAGGCGTGCAGGCGGGCGGTGAAAGGCATGGATTCGTTCGTCTGTCTCGCGACCAATTGCGAGGTTCGGCAAATGTCCTACGCTGAAGGCGTTGCATTCCAAAGCCCAGGGTCGCCCGCGCAGTGGGCGCACCCTGGGTTTGGGTCGAGATCATTTCTCGACCCTGTAAGGGTCGCACAGCCGCGCGAGGCACGGTCGAATCGATCATGTGGAACCCCCTTCAGGGTTCGCGCGCAGGGACGCCGCCAACCCAGGGTGCGCTCGCATGCGCTCGCGACCCTGGGCTGTGGTATGAAACTTCTTCGGGGTATCGAACATGCGGATCTCCGGCACGGTGACGAGAACTTGGCACTACTGTTCCTCGGATTCAACCCCGTTCAATCTTCCCGGGCGACTTGTTCCGCCAATCGCTCGGCCTCGACGCCGTCATCCGCGTGCGACGCTCCTCCGTTGGTCGAATTCCGCGCGTCGCGCCGCCCCTCGGACGGGGCGCTCATCCGCCGCACGCGCCCGTCTTCCAGTTGGAACACCACGTCGGCCAGCCGGCGGGCCTCTTCGCGGCTGTGCGTGATGTGCAGCGTGGTGACCGGCAAGCGATCGCGCAAGGATTTCAGCAGAACGTACATCTCCTCGCGGGTCTTCTCGTCGAGGGCGCTCAGCGGCTCGTCGACGCACAGCACCTTGGGAAAGAACGACAACGCCCGCCCCAAGGCGACGCGTTGCCGCTCTCCGCCGCTCAGCCCCTTCGGATAACGGTCGAGCAGGTCGCTGATGCCCAGGATTTCAGCGAGTGCCTCGACGCGGCGGGCGATGCGGTTTTTCGGCCATTTGCGGATGCGGAGCGCGAACCCGAGTTGCTCGCGGATGGTCTGCGTGGTGAACAAGGCCCCGTCCTGCGGGACGAAGCCGACGTCCCGCTGCCCCGGCTTGAGGTGCGTGACGTCGCGGTCGTCCAGCAGAATGCGGCCTCCGGTGACGGTCTTCAGCCCGCAAATCGCTTCGAGGAGGGTGGTCTTTCCGCATCCGGTGCGGCCCATCAGCGCGGCATATTGCCCGGTGGGGATTTCGAACCCCACGCCGTGCAGCTCGAAGCTGCCGGCCCGCACGGAAAGATTCTCGACGCGAATCACGCTCGCCCCGCTTCGATGTCGTAGACTTGAGAGAGACTTCACCATATCGGAGAACGCGATTCGGAAACAAGCGAAGCCCGTCCAGATCGAGATGGTGGATCCCGTATCGGGGGGGGTAGGACGGAATTGTATTCCGTCATACCCGCCCGCCAATGCGACTCCCGAGTGCCCGAAAGGGTCGCACCTCGATTGCGGCGGACGGAATGCAATTCCGTCCTACGATACGGAAACGGCCGGAGGATTTCGCGGTCTCCCCCAGTTTGACAGGAATATCCATCCGCCGCCGCCCGCACAGGGGCAACTTTCGCGATCGGCCTGCTAGGCAATCGGCGTTCCCGCGCCGGTCCCCTGAAGTCGCGTCGGCCGTCGCTCCGATACCGATTCCAGCGAAATCCGGCACCTTCGATCGAACCCGCCACGAGCCGGCCCCCACCGACGGGAGCCGGCGGGAGCAATCCGCACTGTGGAGCAAGACGCCCACCTGGACCGCCGCATCGCCGAACTCGAAGCGCAACTGGCCGATCTCAAGCGGCAGTTGATGCAGTCGCAGAAGCTCGGCTCCGTGGGGACGCTCGCCGCCTCCATCACGCACGAGTTCAACAACATCCTCACGACGGTCATCAACTACGCCAAGATGGGGCTGCGTCACAAGGACGCCGCCACCCGCGAGAAGGCGTTCACCAAGATTCTCGCCGCCGGGCAACGGGCGTCGAAGATCACCACCGGCATGCTCTCGTATGCCCGGGGCGGAAGCAGCCGCCGCGAGCCGATGGACCTCGCGATGCTCGTGCAGGACGTGCTGGTTCTCGTCGAGAAGGACTTGCAGATGCACCGCGTGCGGTTGCAGACCGATTATCTCGGGCATCCCCACGCCGAGGTCAACGCGAGCCAGATCCAACAAGTGCTGATGAACCTGATCATCAACGCCCGCCAAGCGATGGACGGGGGCGGCCGGCTGTTCCTCCTCGTCCGCGAAAGCGAGGACGGCACGATGGCCGAAATCGCCCTCCGCGACTCCGGCGGAGGAATCCCGGCCGACAAGCTCCCGAAGATTTTCGATTCGTTCTACTCGACCAAGACCGCCGACAGGCAAGGGCAGGGGGGGACCGGCATCGGCCTCGCCCTGTGCCGCGAGATCATCGAGGCGCACCGCGGGCGGATTCGCGTCGAGAGCACGGTCGGCAAGGGAACGACGTTCACGCTGCGGCTGCCGCTCGTCGCGTCGCCTGTCCCCGCGCTTCCGCCCGCGCCGCCGCACGTGTCGTCCTCCCGCGCGAAGGAGCCGAGCGTCTCCCGCGCGGGTTGAGCGCGCGAACCGGAACGGGGCGCTCGACGCTTGCGGTTTCGCGTCGACTCCTTTCACCGATCGCCGACTTGACGGATCACCACCCGCGCCTCCCCCGCGTTGTCCGCCAGTTCCGCCCACGAGTCGTTCAAGCGAAGATACAGCGTGCCGGCGATCATCGGCGTGAACCTGCCTCTCTCGCCGACCGGAACGACCGTCAGCATCGATTCCGCGCCGCGTCCGTCCCGGCCGATCTCGCCCCGCACGGTCGCCTGCAACTCGCCGAGGGGCCGGCCGTCGAAGTACCGGAAGGTGATGCCGGCCGGCTCGCTGAGCCACGGCCGCGGCTCGCGGGCCAGAGTGAAGCGGCCGGTGGCGGCGATCTCGTAGATCTTGCCGGCCTCGACGCGGACGCCGCTCGATTGCCAGCCGCGGTCCGCCCGCACGTCGCATTCGGCGGCGCGTTCGCGAATCAGCGGCTTACCGGAACCGAACACGATCGCCGCCCGTTCGAGGTCGTAGCCTTCCATCAGGTTCCCCGCGAACACCGCCCAATCGCTGGCGATCTCGGAAGCGACCCGGACGCTGGCAGCGTCCGGGT
>JBBDNT010000185.1:0-1255 GCA_040877445.1 Planctomycetaceae bacterium | reverse complement strand
TGGGCGGCGTGGACTCCGATGAGAACGCGCGGGCGAACAGGTCGCCGAACGGTTCGGTGCCCAGCTTTCGGCCGATGTCGCGAAACCGCGCTGCATGCGCGGGATGCGCGTCGAAGAAGTGGCACGCCGCCCACGACCACGCATAGGCTTCGTTCTCGAGGAAGTCGTTCGGGCGGAGCGATTCCAGATCGGCCAGGCGGCGATGGCCTTTCCGCGCGAAGTCGCGGCGCAGCAGTTCGATCCGCGAGTGCCCGGTGAAGTGGTGATTATCGTGCGGCATCACGCGGAAGCGGACCGTGCCGTCTTCCTCGATGAAGTGCGTGCCGAACAGTTCCGCCATCCCCTCGTGGTACCACAGCGGCAGGGCGACCTCCGGCATGGTGGTCATGAAGCAGTGCGTCGCCTCGTGAATCAGCAGATGGCGGCGGTAGTAGTCGTCCTTCTGGTCGAACATCCAGAACTCGCGGCCGCGATGCCGGCCGTTGATGAACGGCGGCAAGTCGCCGGGAAGGACCCCCGCCCGGCGGAACATCTCGCGGTCGCCGATGACGTACCCAGTGATCTGCCATTCGCCGCGGGCTCGGTCCGGCGGCAATTCGCCGAAGTACTCGACCCAGGCGTCGTAAGCCCGGTCGATCAGCGGCGGGAGAATTCGCGCGTGTTCCTCGGCGATGTCGGTGTAGAGGATCAGCCGGCGCGACTCGTATCGGCGAATGCCCATCCGCGCGAGGCGGTCGTCGTCGTGCCGGGGGCGATTGTCGTTCGGGCGGAAGACGGGGAGCGGCCGCGCGTCGGCCGCGTTCGCCTCACCGCGGGAGGCACGTGATTCGACGCTGGGCGGGCCGGCCAGCGTCTCGTGCGGCGATCGAGCGTCCCGGACGCCGGGAGCGTCCGCGACGCCGCTCGGTGCGGAGACCGGCCGGCGAACTCGACTCTCGCTCGCAGTCGCCGGCCGTTCCTTTCGTCCGGAAATCGCCGGCGGCTCCGCCCCGCAACCGGCCAGCACGGCCGCACATCCAAGCACGGCCCACCGGATGGCGAATTTCAGTCGTTCCAAGATTCCCGATCGGATGGACTTAGACGGACCCCTTTTATCCCGCAGGGGTTGAACATCATAGCCCAGGGTCGGCCGCGCAGCGGGCGCACCCTGGGTTGCCGACGCCACGACCGCGGGAACCCTGAAAGGGTTCGACAAGCGCCTCGAGGGGTGGCTGGGGTCGAAGCGCAGCGCAGCCCCCAGCGATGCGCCGACACG
>JBBDNT010000184.1:0-20468 GCA_040877445.1 Planctomycetaceae bacterium | reverse complement strand
GACCCGCGCGTACCCGGGACCGATGCCGGAAAGTCGGCCGGAGACCTGGCGGTCGGACCGACTGGCACGGTCCGGAGACCGTGCCAGAACCGCTCACTCGCCGTTCTGATCGTACTTCATCAGAATCTCCGGGGCGGCGACGCCGGCGATCGGCTCGAAACCCTCTTCCGCGATCTTCTTCCCCAACTGGTTCACCGTCTTGAAGTACGCCCCGCTGGGGCGGCCTCCCGTGGTCGCGCGGCGGAGATCCTGGCAGAGCACGTCGGCAGCGGCGTGGATCGTCTCGTCGTCCTGCTTGGCCGCGTACAAAATCGTCGCCAGCGACACCACGAGGTTCTGAATCCGCAGCGACAGGTCGGCCATCGCGCACTGCCGGTCGGCCAGCGAAAGCTGGTACTTCGTCATCAGCCCGTCGATCTTCAGCCGGCTCCGCTGCAACTCGCGGATCGTCCAGTCGGCGTGCGCGGCGAGCGCCTTGGGCAGCCGCGGCAGCGGCGGCACGCGCGTGCCCGAAAGCATTTCGCCGATCCGCCACTTCATGTACGGCATCACCGCGTGGCGAATCTTCCAGAAGTGGGCGGGGTTCATCGGGTTGGGGTTCTTCAACCCCGCCTTGTGAACGGCCTTGCCGATCGGCTCGAAGAACTTCCGGCCGTGGTCCTTCACCAGCGACTTGAAGAACGCCATCCCGAGCATCTCCCCTTCCCCTTCGTAGATGCAGGGGGCGAGGAACTCGTGGACGTAGTCGCCGAAGAGGTGTCCCTGCAGGAAGGCGCGGCCGCCGTGCGTCTTCATGTAGAGTTCGATGGCGGCTTCCTTCTGCGCCTCGCTGCCGAAGATCTTCGCGACCACGCATTCCATCTCGCCGCGGAACCCCTGATCGAGCAGCCAGGCGCACCACTCGACGAGCGCGTCGCAGCCGACGATGAGACCCGCCATGCGGGCCACGCGCCGCCGGACGAGTTCGCGCTTGGCGATCTCCTCGCCGTAGGTCTTGCGGTAGTGCGCCCAGGGGAGAATCGACGACAGCATCACCCGCATCGTGCCGGCGGCGTTGGCGCACAGGGCGACGCGGCCGCGGTTGAGGCCGTGATAGGCGATCGTCAACCCGTCGCCGCGCGTCGGCTCGAGGAGGTTTTCCTTGGGGACGCGGAAATTGTTGAACTTCAGCCCGTTGTTGTACGACTGCCGCAGCGCGTAGAGGCCGTACTTCACCACCTGGAAATGCTCGTTCTCCTCCTCGGGCAAGTCGGCGATGAGCACGGCCGGCTCGTCGTCGATGAGACAGACGAGGCCCACGGTGCGGCCGGGGATGGCGTTGGTGATGAACAGCTTCTCGCCGTTGACGACGTAATGATCGCCCTCGAGCTTCGCCGTCGTGCGGAGCGCGGTGAGGTCCGACCCGGCGCCCGGCTCGGTGAGGGCGAAGGCGGAAAGGCGTTCGCCGCTGGCGAGGATCGGCAGGTATTTTTCCTTCTGCCGCTCGTTGCCGAAGCCGCGCAATGGATCGACGGCTCCAATGCAGCCGTGAACCGACGCCAGGCCGGCGATGGTGGGGTCGAGGGTCGCCATCTTGGTGAGGAACTTGGCGAACGCGGTGAACGACGCGCCCGAGCCGCCGTATTCCTTGTCGACCAGCAGCCCCCAGTAACCGGCTTCGCCCAGTTCGGCGAGCGTTTCCTTCGAGATCTTTTTGTTCTCGTCGAGCAGCGTTCCCTCGGTGCGGCGGCGCAGCACGAGATCGAGCGACGCCCGCATCGCCTTCTCGACCGCCGCGTCGGGGCGGGGATCGTCCGCGACGAACAGGTCGAGCGGGACGTCTTTCGTCCAGATGGCGCGATGCACCGGGCTGCCGGCCGTCTGGTACTTCGGCGCGAAGAGTTGCTCGACCTGCTCGTCGGCCATGTCCATCGCCCCGGTGCGGCGGGCTTCCTCTTCGCTTTTGCCGCCGAGCTTGAGTGCGGTTTCGGCGAAGGACTCGCCGCGCGGCGGCTTCGGCCGCGAGGACTGGGACCGCTCGGTTTCGGGCTGCTGCATGGTCGTGCTCATTCGTTCGATCCTCGTCCTTGAGAACCCTTTTCCGTCGTCGATTCTTCCGGCGGAAGTTTCTGACAGAAAAATTGATGACAGAAAAATGAAGTAGTTGAAGCGGAAGTCAGGTCATCAGCGGAGATCAGCGTTCATTGATTCTGGAACGCTGATCTACGCCGATCTTCACTGATTCCCTTCACTGTTCGTCGAGTCGTTTGGCGAGTTGAATTCATCGGACAGAAAAATGTGGGGCAGAAAAATGACGGAACGACGTTCGTGCGGCGTCCTTCTCCCTCATTTTTCTGTCATCAATTTTTCTGTCAGTCTTGTAGGCCATCGAGTTCACGCCACCGCCGTCTTGCGGTTTTCGCGGATCGGCACGCAGAAGCGAGTGTTCTCATTGGCCCGGCGGCGCAAGGCTTCCGAGGGTTCCAAACGCGGGTTCTTATGCGCGAAGCGTTCCAGGTCGGCGACGACGTTCTTCAGCCCCACCGCGTCGGCGTAGCGCATCGGGCCGCCGCGGAACGGGGCGAAACCGGTGCCGAAGACCATCGCCAGGTCGATCTGCTCGGGCGACTCGACGATCCCCTCGTCGAGACAACGGGCCCCCTCGTCGATCACCGGATACACCAGCCGCTTGACGATCTCCTCCCGCGAGAGCGATCCGCCGCCGACGGTATGCTGCTCGCCGCGAAGTTGTTCCAAGGCTCGGGCGAAGCCGCTGTCGAGCTGCTTGCCCTTCTTGGTCGAGGCGATCAGCCGGGCCTTCTTCTCATTGCCGAGTTGAAGCTGTTCGAGCCGCCGCCAGATCGGGGCCGGGGCCATCCGCTCGCCGTAGGCGGCGTGCATGTTCATGGCGACGTGCGCGGCGACCTGCAGGCCGACGAGATCGGTCAGTTCGAGCGGTCCCATCGGCATACCGAAGTCGATCGCCGCCCGCTCGATCTCCATCGCGTCGTCGACCTCGTACAGCAGATGGCCCGCTTCGTTCATGTAGGGAGAGAGCAGCCGGTTCACCAGGAACCCGGCGCAATCGCCGACGATGATGCCGGTCTTGCCGAGTCGCTGCACGAGGGCGAACGCTTTCGCGATCGCCTGGGGACTTGAGCGATCGGTGCGGACGACTTCGATGAGCTGCATCTTGTGCGGCGGATTGAAGAAGTGCAGCCCGACCACGCGCTCGGGATGGGGCACGTCGCGGGCGATGTCGCTCACCAGCAGCGAACTCGTGTTCGTCGCGAGGACGGTTTCGGGCGACGTCGCCGCCGCGAGTTCGGCGAACACCTGCCGCTTGATGTCGACCTCTTCGAGAACCGCCTCGATGACCACGTCCGCCCGCTTGAGGCCGCGGTAATCGGTGGTCGGGCTGAGCTTGTCTTCCGTCCGCTGGGCGTCCAGCGGAGTGAGTCGCTTCCGCTGCACGTCGCCTTTCAGCAGCTTGCGGACGACCTGCATGCCGCGGGAAACGAACTCGGGCTTGAGATCCTTCAGCCGCGTCCAGATGCCCTTCTTGGCCATCAACAACGCGATGCCGGCCCCCATCGCGCCCGCGCCGATCACCGCCGCCCGTTCGATCGCTTCCGGCTCGACCGGGGCGTCGAGCCATTCGGGAGCCTTCTTCGCGTCTTCCTGAAGGAAGAACAGCCGCAGGCATTCCGTCGTGACGGGATGCACCGCGAGTTCGGCGACGGCGTTCGATTCGTGATGGTACGCGACGGTCGTCGTCGCCGTGAGTTGATGCCGCAGCGTCTCGATCGCCTTGAGCGGCGCGGGGTAATGCCCGTGCGTGTTCGCGAGCACCTGCTTCTCGGCCTGCGCCAGGGCGAAGCGGGCGCCGAAGCGGTTGCCGTCGAGCATCTTCGACATCAGCGACCGCTTCGACTGGCGGAACAGGCTCGCGGCGGTCCCCTTGTCGAAATGCGTGCGGAGGATGCGGCGGGAGACGTGGTCGAACGCCTCGCGCGGCACGACGTCGTGCACGAGGCCCCGCGACCGCGCCTGGAACCCGTTGAGCCGCTTGCCGGAAAGAATCAACGGCAACGCCGCGGTGAGTCCGATCAGCCTCGGCAGGCGGACGGTGCCGCCCCAGCCGGGAATCAGGCCGAGCATCACCTCGGGGAGGGCGAGCTGCGTTTTGGGGGAATCGTCGGCGATGCGGTACTTGCAGGCGAGGGCGAATTCGAGTCCGCCGCCGAGGCACGCGCCGGAGATCATCGCCACGATCGGCTTATCGAGCGCTTCGAGCCGGGCGAACACCTGCTGGCCGAACTCGGAGATTTCGCGGGCGGCCTCGGTCCCGTCGATTTCCTTGAACTCGTTGACGTCGGCCCCGGCGATGAAGTTCCCCGGCTTGCCGCTGGCGAACACCACGCCACGAATCGCCGGCTCGCTGGAGACATGCGACACGAGTTGGTCGAGTTCTTCCAGCGCGTCGCGCGAGAGCGCGTTGACCGGCTTATCCTCGCGGTCGATCCGCACGCGGAGGATGCCGTCGTCGTCGGGTTGATCGTAGTGCCACATGATGGTTGTCAGTGGTCAGTTGTCCGTTGTCGGTCGAACGAGTGGGTGGCCCGGCCGGAGGCCGGGTCGCGAAGCGACGAGAAGCCGCGCCTTGTGCTTTCCGAGTTCGATAACTCCATCCACTTGAAAGGTTCGTCGAACGCAGTTCGTTTCGGTCGAGTGCGCGACGTGAGTTTCAACTTGATGCCGGCCGCAGGGCACGGCCTCTTGTCGCTGGCGCGACCCGGCCTTTGGCCGGGCCACCCGCCACCCGCGCCAGACGGTCACTCCACTTCGGCTGGTTCGCAACGGCGACGTTCTTCCTCCGCCCCTGCCGGGGCGGTGCGGGATGCGGGGTGCCCGGTTCCACGGGTTCCGCTGCGCCCGCGTTGCGGGCTGCGCTCCACCCGTGGCTACATTCCCGCGCCCCTCCGGGGCGACCGTTGGCAACGTGCCAATGTGCTGTCGTCGAGCGAGTCCGGTTCATGCCGCTTTTCCTAATCGCTCCACCACCACCGCCGCCCCTTGTCCGCCGCCGACGCACAGGGTCGCGAGGCCGAGGGTCTGGTCGCGGCGGGCGAGTTCGTTCAAGAGCGTGAGGACGAGACGGGCGCCGGTCGCGCCGACCGGGTGGCCCAGCGCGATCGCGCCGCCGTTCACGTTGAGTTTTCCCTCGTCGAGCGCGGAGAGGCGGTTCGCCCCTTCCTCCGCAGAGCAGACGCGCTCGGGGTTTCTGAATCCTTCGAGGCACGCCAGCACCTGCGCGGCGAAGGCCTCGTTGAGTTCGATCAGTTCCATCTCGTCGAGCCGCATCTTCGTCGCGTCGAGCGCGCGGGCGGTGGCGAACACCGGGCCGAGTCCCATCCGCGAGGGATCGCAGCCGGCGTAGGCGTAGCCGCGCACGCGGCCGAGCGGTTCGTATCCCAACGCGCGGGCCTTGTCGGCGCTCATCACCAAAAGCGCGGCGGCGCCGTCGGTGACGCCGCACGAGTTGCCGACCGTCACCGTTCCCCACCGCGGGTCGAAGTACGGCCGCATCTTGGCGAGCTTGTCGAGCGATTGATCGGCCCGCGGGCCGCTGTCTTCAGCGATCGGCTTCGCGTCGGCGCCAGCGTAGACCGGCATCGTCTCGCCGGCGAGGCGGCCGGCTTCCCAGGCGGCGGTCGCCTTGTGATGGCTCTTCAGAGCGAACTCGTCCTGCCGTTCGCGGGAGATGTCGAACTCGCGGGCGAGCTTCTCGGCCGTTTCCCCCATCATCAGGCCGGAGACGGGATCGGTGAGGCCGACCTTGATTCCGATGATCGGCTTCAGGTCGCTCGGCCGGAATGAGCCGAAGACCTTCAGCCGATCGAGAGCGGTTTTGGCCCGCGCGAGCGGGAGCATCTTGTTCGTGAAGCGCTTCCCAAGGTAGACGGGGATGTTGCTCATCGAATCCACCCCGACGGCGACGACGCAGTTAGCACTGCCCGATTCGACCCGCTCGACCGCCTCGGTGACCGCCTCCATGCCGCTGGCGCAGTTGCGGTTGACGGTGTGGGCGATGCGGTCTTTGGGAATGCCTGCCCGCAGGGCGATCACGCGGGAGACGTTGGCCGCGTCGATCGGCGAGGCGACGTTGCCCGCGATCAATTCATCGACTTCCGCGGGATCGAGGTCGAAGCGGTCGAACAACTCGCGGACGGCGAGGCGGCCGAGATCCTGCGCGGGGATGTCGTTGAATTCGGCCGCGGCCCGCGCGAAGGGGGTGCGCACGCCGCCGACGATGACCGCTTCCGGCATGTGTTCGTCCTCCGTGCGAGAATCGGATCCGTACTGCTGCCATGCCACTGCTTCCGTCGAGCGGCACGAATCACTTCTCTTATCGACTCTCCACGCTCGGCGGAAGCAGTGCTCCGGCCTCACCCGAGACGGGGCACTGCTTGACGGAAGCGTTGGAATCGGTTTCGAGATTCCGAACCGACTCGCTTCCGTCAAGCAGTGGCACGTCGAGACTACGCCGCCTTCTTCCGCAAGTCGATGCGGCGGACCTTGCCCAGGAAGTTCTTGGGGAGCTCCGACCGTATCTCTATTATTCGCGGGATTTTGTAAGAGGCAAGACCAGTTCGGCAATGGGCCTTCAGGGCGTCGGCGTCGATCTTCGCCCCGGGGACCGGGACGACATAGGCCGCCACCCGTTCGCCGTAGCGTTTGTCGGGCACGCCGACCACGGCGCATTCCTGCACCGCGGGGTGCGCGGCGAGCACTTCCTCGACCTCGGCGGGATAGATGTTGAGGCCGGCGGAGATGATCATGTCCTTCTTGCGATCGACGACGGTGAAGAACCCGGAGTGGTCCATCGTCACGAGATCGCCGGTGTGCAGCCAGCCGTCGCGGAGGACGAGTTCTGTTTCTTCGCGGGCGTCGAGGTATTCCCGCATGATCTGCGGACCACGAACGATCAGTTCCCCCACTTGTCCCGGCGCGACCGGGACGACGCCGTTTTCGACGTCGACGACGCGGGCCTCGGTGCAGGGAAGAGGCAGCCCCACGCTTCCGGGCCGGGCGGATGAGTCCGGCGGATTGGCATGGGTGACGGGAGAGGCTTCGGAGAGACCGTAGCCCTCGAAGATCGTGGCGCCGGTCCGTTCCTGAAATTCCTCGCGGACCTCGGCGGAAAGGGCCGACGCGCCGGAGAAGCAGAAATCGAGCCCGCCGACGTTGCGCTTGCGTTTGGCCATCGCCTCGTTCAGCGAGGCGAACATGAAGGGAACCATCGGCGCGACGTTCGGGCGGAATTGCTCCATCGTGGAGAGAATTCGCTTCGGCTGGAACTGCGCTTGCAGCACGAGCGTCGCTCCGCCGGCGATCGGCGAGAGCATCGCCACCGTCGCCCCGAATACGTGGAAGAACGGCAATACCGCGAGCACGGTTTCCGTCCCGGGTTGGCAGCCGCTCCAGACGTGAAGCTGCGCGACGTTGGCGTGCAGGTTGGCGTGCGTCAAGACCGCGACCTTGGGAGTTCCCGTGGTGCCCCCTGTCGGTTGCAGGACCGCGGGGCGATCGGCGTCCGTCAGGACCGGATCGCCCACCGGCGGCGCATTGCGGTCTTCGAGCACGCGGCACGAGCGGACGATCGTGTTCGACGAGAACTCCGGGCGGCGGGTCAATCGGCAGCGCAGCGTGTAGGGAACGGCGAGGTACCAGGGGAGATGCCGGGCGAGGCTCGAGACCAGCACCAGCCGCACGGGCACGCGCTGCGTGAGCCGGGCCACGGGGTTGATCCGCACATCCAGCCCCAGCACGACCTGCGCGCCGGTGGTGCGGACCAGTTCCGCCAGTTCGGCGGAGCACATCAGTGGGTTGGCAGGGACGATTTCGGCCCCCAGCCAATGCAGCGCGAACCAGGCGACGACGAACTCGGGGGAATTGGGGAGCACCATCATCACGCGATCGCCGGCCTCGACTCCCAACTGGCGGAAGTTGCCGGCGGCCCGCGATACGCGCTCGACCAACTCTTCATAGGACCAGGCGGTCCCCCAATAGCGGACGGCGATTCGCCGGGGGTAGTGGGCGCAGGCGCCCAGCAAGAGGCGCTCGGCTCGGGCGGGAGCGTAGCGCAATCCCGGGGGAACCCCATGCGGGTAGCTGTCGTGCCAAAGGGATCGCGGAACGTCCCAGTCGGCTTCGAGGAGGTAGGTGGAGGCGCTGAGATCGCGCGCGCCGACGACATGCGGCTGCGGGGCCGTCATCTGGACCGTCCCTGTTGTTCATCGGCAACCGACGTCCGCCGGGAAGACGTGGCGGGTGCGGACTGCGGCGGCCTCGCACGGACGTGCGAGTTCGGAGATGGGATGCCCGCGGCCCACGCGGTGGTCGCGATGGGACCAAGGCATCCGGCTCAATACCACTTATCCGCTTTATCGACAAGAGCCGTTTCATAACTTCAACCGCGACCGGCTTTTCCCGAGACGCGATTGACTGGGAATTCCCCCGGCGTAGAATTCCATCCTGAACACATCTCTCGATTTCGGCCGAACCGGCCCGTTCGGCACCCGAATTGCTCCACATCCGCTTGAAAGTTCGTCGGGAAGCCGGTCCATCACGACTGGTTCGATCCCGGCGTGTGTCCCGCGCGCCCTCGGAGTGACTTGCCGATGACCCCGGTCTCCCAACCGGTTCGCTTCCCGTGGCTGAAGCACTATCCCGCGTGCATTCCGGCGGAGTTGGATTATCCGCAAGCGCCGGCGTGGAGCCTCTTGGAACGCACCGCCGTCGAGCATGGCGCGCGAATCGGCGCGATCTATTACAAGGAGCGCCGCACCTTCGCCGAACTCGCCGAGGGGGCGCGGCGTACCGCCTCGGCGTTGGCGCGGTCGGGCGTCGCTCCCGGCGACCGAGTGGCGATCATGTTGCCCAACGTGCCGGAGTACCTCACCGCCCTCAATGGAATCTGGATGGCGGGGGCCGTTCCCGTCGCGCTCAGTCCGCTGATGGTGCCGGACGAGGTCTCCGCGATGCTCGGCGCGACTGGAGCCCGCACGTTGATCGGTTTGGACGTGCTCGCCCCATTGTTCCTGCGCGGGGAGCACGCTCCCCAGCGGGTGTTCCTGACGACGATCGCCGACCGGCTTCCCGCCTGGCAGCGGATTCCGTACGCTTTCGCCCGCTGGCGCAAACTCGGCCTGTGGAGCGCCGAAGGGGAGCCGGAACAACTCGACTACGCCGAACGACTCGCGGCGGCCGATCCGCGGTTCGAACCCATTCAACCCGACTCGCTCGACGCTCCCGCCTACATCCTGCCGACTGGCGGGACGACCGGAAAACCGAAGGCGGTGACGCTCAGCCATCGCAACGTCGTCGCCAACGCGTGGCAGCTTTTCCACTGGTCGGGCGGACGCCCCGCGCGCGAATCGCTGCTCGCCGTGCTGCCGTATTTCCACAGCTATGGATTGACGACCTGCCTGATGACGGCGACGGCGATGGCCGCCACCAGCGTGCTGCATCATCGCTTCATTCCCCGCGTGGTGTTGAAGTTGATCGAAGAGCATCAGCCGTCGATCTTCCCGGCGGTTCCGGCGATGCTGGTGGCACTGAACGAACTGCTGCGCGAGCGTCCGATCGAGTTCCGCAACCTGAAATGCGTGATCTCCGGGGGCGCGCCGCTGCCTCCGGCGGTCGCGGAAGAGTTCGCGGAACACTCCGGCGCGACGGTCGTCGAGGGTTTCGGACTTTCCGAAGCCAGCCCCGTCACGCATTCCAACCCGCTCGACCGCAGCGATCGGCCGGGGACCATCGGCATCCCGCTGCCCGACACCGACGCCCGCATCGTCGACGCCGAAACCGGCGCCCGCACGCTTACGGCCGGCGAAGTGGGCGAACTGATCGTCCGCGGCCCGCAGGTGATGCTCGGCTACTGGAACGACGAGGAAGCCACGCGGCACGCCATCCGCGACGGATGGCTGTTCACCGGCGACCTGGGGACGATGGACGACGATGGCTTCTTCCGCATCGTCGATCGCAAGAAGGATCTCATCATCACCTCCGGCTTCAACGTCTATCCCAGCGACGTGGAGCACGCGCTCCGCGAATTCCCCGGCGTGGCCGACGTGGCGGTCGTGGGCGTTCCCTGCGCCGAGCGCGGGGAGAAAGTCGCCGCGATGATCGCCATGAAGAGCGGACACCAACTCGACCGCCGGGCGTTCGACGCGTTTTGCGGCGAAAGGCTCGCGAAGCACAAGCAGCCCCGCGTGGTCGAGGTGGTCGACGGCGACCTGCCGCGGAATTTCCTCGGCAAGGTGCTGCGGCGAAAGCTCCGCGATGCCGAAACCGCGGCGACCGACGTTCCCGCGGAGCGGTTGCCGGGCGGCCAACCGAAGCCGCCAGCTCCGCAATTGTCGCCGGCGCTGTCCTGCTCGATCACGGACGCGCCCTGACGCTGGAAAGCGATGCCGGCACCGGCTCGTCGGCATCGAAGACCTTGTGGCATTGGATGTGCTTGCTCCCCTGCTTGATGATGCGACAACGATGATTCGACACCCTCGAGGAGAGCGGCGATGTCGTACCGATTCGCGAACCTGGCCGGGACGGCCGGCAACCGCCCCCGGCTGATCGTCACCGGCGCCGCCTTGCTGATCGTCGGCGCCGCCGGCTACGCCACTCGTTCGGACAATCCGCTGCTGGATTCCCGGTCGCGACTTCCCGCGGCCGAGGCGGCACGCCCGTCAGCGATGATCCCTTCGGCGGATCTGTCGCGGATTTCCTGGGCCGATTCCAACCCGGACTTCCCGCCGGATTCGCTCGTCGAGGGGCAGGCGGCGTTCGACGAGAACATGCGGCGGCTGGAGGCGGCCATGCGTCGGCTGGAAGCGACGCCCGGCTACACCGCGACGTTTCATCGCCGGGAGCGCGTCGCCGGCCGGCTGCTCGACCACGAAACGATCAGCGTGGCGGTTCGGCATGCCCCTTATTCCGTTTACATGAAGTGGCTCGACGAGGGCGCCCGCGAGGTGCTCTTCGTCGAAGGCGAAAACGGCGGACGGATGGTGGTTCGCCTCGCCGGCTGGAAAGGCCGGATGCTCCCCGCGATCCGCATCGCCCCCGACAGTTCCAAGGCGATGGAGTTTTCGCGCCATCCCGCCAGCGAGTTCGGGCTGCTGGAAATATGCCGGCACCTCATCAGCGATCGGCGAGGCGACGCCGGCAGTGGGGCCGACGTCCGCTGGCGAATGGCGGCGAAGCAGCGCTACGAGGGGCGGGAATGCACGTACTTCCGCCTGGAGTACGGCAGTCCGCACGATTCGGAGGCGGCGCGGCTGTATCGCAAGTCGGTGCAGATCATCGACGACGAAACGTCGCTGCCGATCTGGGTCGCCAACTACGGCTGGCCGGCCGAGGGAGAAACGTTCGCCGGTCCCGAGGCGCTCGACGCGGCGACGCTGCTCGAACACTACGTCTACGCGGACCTCGATCTTGCGCCGCGATTCTCCCCGGACGAATTCGACCGCGCGAACCCGGCCTACGGATTTCAACGCTGACGCGCACGACCTCGCTCGCGGTTTCGCGCCGTTGCGGGTTTCCGCCGTCTCACGAGGAACTCCCTACTTCACGCAACGCCGCGATGATCCGCGCGTCGTCGTCCGGAAGCACGCTCCGAAGGTCCAGCAGCACCTCGTCGCGCCGCACGCGACCCATCACGCGATGCGCGCCGGTGCGCAGGCAGCGGGCCAGTTCGTCCGCGGAGTGCTCCGAGTGCCGCACGGCGAGAACGGTGGTCGGAAGTTCGACCGCCGGAAGCGATCCGCCGCCGACCGCCGCGGTCGCGTCGCGGACTTCCAGTTTCAGCGAACGCTCGTGTCCCGGCGATTTCTCCACGGCGTCGCGGACCGCCTCAGCGCGGGCGCGCAGCGATTCGGGCGTCGCGGCAAGGAGGGCGAGCGTGGGGATCTCTTCGGCCGCCGTGCCGCGCAGATACGAGTCGAGCGTCGCCTGGAGGGCGGCCAGCGTGAGCTTGTCGACCCGCAGCGCGCGGGCCAGCGGATGATTTCGCAAGCGCTCCACCAAAGCGCGGCGGCCGAGGATGATCCCCGCCTGCGGACCGCCCAGCAGCTTGTCGCCGCTGCCGAGCGCGACGTCCGCCCTCGCGGCGAGACTTCCGCGAAAGGTCGGCTCTGCCGGCAGGCCGAGCGTCGCCGTGTCGACGAGCGCGCCGCTGCCGATGTCGTCAATCGCGACGAGGCCGCGGTCGTGCGCGAGGGCCGCCAGTTCGGCGATCTCGCACGACTCGGCGAACCCCACGACGCGGTAGTTCGAGGGATGCACGAGCATCAGCGCCGCCGTCTCGGGACCGATCGCCCGTTCGTAATCGGCGAGCCGCGTGCGGTTCGTCGTGCCGACCTCGCGGAGTTGCGCCCCGCTCAGCTCGAAGATTTCCGGCAGCCGGAACGAGCCGCCGATCTCGATCAACTGTCCGCGCGAGATGACGACCTCGCGGCCGGCGCACAGCGCTTGCAACACGAGCAGCGTGGCGGCCGCGTTGTTGTTCACGACCAGCGCGTCCTCGGCCCCGGTGAGCAGCGTCAGGGCGTCGTGAAGCTGATGCCCGCGATAGCGGCGGTCGCCGGTGCCGAGGTCGATCTCGACGTTCGTCGCCCCGGCGGCGTCGGCGATCGCGTCCCGCGCGGCGCGCGACAGCGGCGCGCGGCCCAGCCCGGTGTGCAGGACGACCCCGGTCGCGTTCACGACCGGCGACATTCGCGAGAGCGCGGCCCGCGCCGCACGATCGAGGATGCGCTCGGTGACGACGCGGAGCAGCTCGCTCGAATCGGCGCCGTTCCACCGGCCAGATTGCGCGCATCGCCGGGCGTCGTCGAGGGCGGCCCGCGTCCACGCGAGGACGGCGTCGCGGCCGCGCTCGTCGATGAGCGCGCGGACGGCGCCGTGATCGAGGACCGCGTTCACCGCGGGAAGTCGGCGGAGAAAATCGTGAGCGGAATCGGTCATGGCGATCGGTGACGTCGCGCCGGTCGGGCGGGACGCGGTTCATCGATGGAGCGTCGCTCTTGCGAAGTGAGCGGGCAAGACTGAACTTATCAATGCCGCTCCGAAACGGAAAGCGCGCCGCATCGTCCGGCTTTGGTTCCGTGGAGTGAGGCCGCTGACCCTCGTCGAACATCATGCCTCGCGCAGCTCGTCGCGCACGATCCGCAGTTCCTTCGACGCGTCGATTCCCAGTGTCGCCTTCGTTCCGACCCGGCCGAGAAACACGAGCCGCGTGTCGTAGCACGCCTGGGCGAACTCGTGATGGGGGAGCGTCGCGACGGTCCGCCGGCCGCCGGCGAGCTTTTGGAACGCGACCTCGCAGTACGCGGCCGTCACCTGGACCAGCGTCACGCGCACGTCTTCGATGACGACCGCCTCGCCGATGCGGCGATGAAGCACCAACATGCCGCGCCCTCCGCGACCGATGCCATCACTGTCTTGTCACTCCGACTATAACTCTCGTCCACGACCACGACCAGCACGGACCATCCAGCCCGGCGAAGCTTTCGTGGGTTGAAGACCGGACGCCCGCGGCGTCGCGCCCCCGGTTAGACGCGCACCATTCCGGTTAGCCGCGACCCGACAGGGGAGCACGGCGGGGCGCGGCCCAGTCGTCCATTGCGGGCGCGCGGATGGTCGCATACGCTGACCGCGTCCCGAATCACTCACCCAAGGAAGCTCGAACCGTGTTGCGCACCGCTTGCCACGACTGGCACGCCGCTCATGGCGGACGGATGGTCGATTTCGCCGGCTGGCAGATGCCGGTGCAGTACACGACGATCGTCGAGGAACATCACGCCGTCCGACGCGCCGCCGGGCTGTTCGACATCGCCCACATGGGGCGGCTGAAGTTCAGCGGGCCGGACGCCTGCGCCTGTCTCGACCGGCTGCTCACCAACGACGTGACGGGGATGGAAGTCGGCCGGATTCGCTATTCGCTCGTCTGCAACGAGCGGGGGGGAATCCTCGACGACGTGCTCGTCTACCGCTTCACCGAGCATTACCTGCTGGTCGTCAACGCGTCGAACCGGCTGAAGATCATCGACTGGGTCGAAGAGCACATCGGCGGGTGCGACGTGCGGTTCGAGGACCAGACCTTCGACCACTTCATGTGCGCCATCCAGGGGCCGCGGGCGATCGAGATTCTCGATCCGCTCGTCGACAGCCACCACATCGACGACACCGCTTACTACTGGGGTTCGGAAGGCAGCGTGCTGAACGTTCCGGCTCGCGTCAGCCGCACCGGCTACACGGGCGAAGACGGTTTCGAAGTCATCATTCCCGCCGAGCACGGGCCGCGACTGTGGGAGACGCTGATCGACCGCGGCCGCGCTCAGGGGCTGCTTCCGACCGGTCTGGGTTGCCGCGACACGCTGCGCCTCGAAGCCGCCATGCCCCTTTACGGGCACGAAATGGACGAGACGATCGACCCCTACACCGCGGGCCTCGGGTTCGGCGTGAAGCTGAACGCGGGGGACTTCATCGGCAGGGAAGCGCTCGTCGCCGCGAAGGAGCGGAAGGACCGCCCGAAGCGGGTGGGGCTGGAGCTGGCGGGCCGCCGCATCGCGCGCGAGGGCGCCTTGCTGTTCGCCGGCGAGCAGGAGATCGGCAAAGTGACGTCCGGCACGTTCTCCCCCACGCTCGAAAGGCCGATCGCGATGGGTTACGTGCCGGCGGAGTTCGCGGCGGCGGGGACCGCGGTCGAAGTGGACATTCGCGGGAAGCGCGAGCAGGCGAAAGTCGTGGCGTTGCCGTTCTACAAGCGGGGGTGAGACGCCGGAGGCCAAGGCGGCCCGAGTCGTGACGATGGGCGCGAAACCGCAAGCGATGAGGGGCGACAGGAGTCTCAGGGAACGCGTGCCGGTTCGGGGGATTTCGGACTCGGGCGATCGTTCAGCAGGCTTCCGTTTGCGCCAGCCGGTCGAACGGCTGCGCGCCGTGGAGCAGGCGAATTCGCTTTCGGCGTTCCTTGCCATCGACCATCAAAGAGAGCCACGCTTCGCAGGGCGGAAGATCGACGGCATCCCGGAAGATGACGTACCCACTGCCGACTTGTGCCAGTTCGTATTCGTGCTCTTCGATGATGAGCCGAAGCCGGACGCGCGATGAGTATCGATCCAAGGTGACGGTCATGTCGCTGATCCATCCTGAATCGCGCGAGCGTGCTCGCCGGTACGCGGAACGTTACGGGCGAACGCTTGTCGGCGAGCTTGGCTGGGGAAAGGACGGGATCGTATTCGAAACCAACGGCGGCACGGCCATCAAGGCGCTGAAGCATCTCGAATCATACATCAACGAGCGCAACGTGTATATCCGGCTGTTCGAGCGCGAGATTTCCGACGTTAATCCATGAGGACGATTGGCCCGCCGTGCGCCGATTGCGATCGGCATTTCGCGCACACGGAATTCACCTTTCCGACATCAACCGAGAGAACATTCAGTTCGCGGAATGATCGGCCGAGCGCCGCGATGCAGGTCGCGAAACCGCAAGCGTCGAGGGTGCGTCAGCGGTTGCCGGATTTGCCTTTGCGCGGCGACAGCGGTTTCCGCCAGTTGCGCAACTGGTCGCCGATTTCGCGCAGGGTCAGCGGTTGCTCGGGGATTTCGATTTCGCCGCGGGGAGGCAATGGTTCGTGGGGACTGGCGTCGATCCGGTCGACCGCGCGCTTCAACTGCCTCAGCCATTCCGGAGCGTCGATCCCCGAGCCGCTCGTGTTCGACAGGTAACGGTCGATTTCGTCGCGGAGTTCCTCGAACGGCGTGGAGGTTTCGCGATCGGGACCGGCCTCGGCCGCGGCTTCGGGAACGAGCGCCAACATGCGGTTGACGGCGAGCGGCTTGACGAACCGCTCTTGCAGGTGATCCGAAATCGAAGGCAGCCGCATCGCGTGCCGCTGCTCCAGTTCGGCCAGGTCGCGAAGGAACCGCTCGGCCATGTGGCTGGTCTCGGCTTCGAGCACGTGTTCCCAGATGGCGGCCGACTGGTGCCGGCCCAGTTTCGCGAACTGTTCGTGCGCGAGATGCACCGGCACGAGGTTCCAGGCCTCGCGGTCGTACTCGGCTTCGAGCCGCAGGAACTCGAGCAGCGAGTGGAACATCTCGCCGTAATCGGACTGCGTGGTCGTCGTGTTGTATTCGAGGAAGCGGTCGAATTTGTCGACGACGACTTCATAGACCAGTTCGAGGTACTGTTCGGCCTCTTCGCGGTCGATGGCGCCGCGCTCGATGTCTTCGAGCAGCTTGACGGGGTGCAGCGGATCGGCGTTCTCGATCATCCAGTCGAGCCACTCTTCGACCCCCATGTGCAGGATCGCCCGCACGTTCCCCAGCGTGAGCATGCCGGCGTGGAACAGGTCGCCGCCGTACCGCATCACGAACTCGCGGAGTCCCTCGAACGTCCCTTCGAAGTCGAACGCCTCGACGCTCGACAGCCGCATCGTCCGGCTTTGCTTGATCCACAGTTCGAGGTAGCGGTCGACCATGTCTCCCACCGTCTCGACGAGGTCTTCGTCGGTGAACCGGCCGGACTTCCAACCAGGAGACGAAATCACCACTTCCCGCAGCGTCGCCGTGAGCGCGGTGCGGAACAGGCGGTCGAACTCGGTGACGGCCAAACCCTGCGGCCGGGAGACGCGCTCCATGCGGTACGCGGTCCGCAGCACGTGCCACGCCTCGCGGAGCAGTCCCAGCCGCGGAAGCTGCGACAGCAGGAACCGCAGCACGCTTTGCAGCAGCCGCGCCGCGAGCACGTCGCGGGGATGGCCGCCGTTGTCGAAGGGGACGTACAACAGGGGACGATGGCTCAACTCCGCGACGACTTGCGGCAGCAATCGCCGCACCTCGGCCACGTCGCGGCGGAACACCGCGCGGTACGTCGCCGCGACCAGCGGCTCCTCCGCGGAATCGGCCTTGGTGGCGAACGGCGGCAGGCACCCGAGCAGGAACCACTTCGCCGTCCGCATCCCGACGTGCGTGTTGACGATGTTGTTCAGCAGGTAGAACTTCGTCTGCAGTTCGAAGTCGTATTCGACGTTGGCGTCGTGATCGCCGCCCGAGGCCACGCTCTCGTAGTCCCACACCGAATTCATCAGCCGGACGAGACCGGCTTCGAACTCTTCGCAACGGCGGATCCAACCGCGAATCGTCTCGCCGCGGTCGTCCGCGTTCGCCGCGGATTGTTCGTCATCCGCCGGCACGGGGAGCGCGGCGATCGCGACGGCGGCCCGCTGCCACGACTCCGCCAGCGTCTCGAAGAACCGCAGCCGCGGGTCGATCTGCCGCGCGATCAGCTCGAATTCGGTATTGAAGGGGAGTCCGCCGGCGTCGTCGATGGTGTCGCCGAGATTGCCGTCGTCGGTGCTGTCGCGGTAGACCACCCCTTCGTACGCGGCACCGAACAGTTCATCTTCGTCGTCGTCATCATCGCCTTCATCCGGATCGAGCAGGTCGTCGCCTTCTCCGAACAGGTCGCCGGAATCATCGAGCGCCGCCATTCCTCCCGCCGACGCGGGACGGCCGCCGACCTCCCCCAAATCGGGAACCTGCCAGTACACGCCGGCGTTCGCTTCGAGGAAGTCGAACAGACGGCGGAGCGTGGGCCACGTCGATTCGTCCGCCTCGGCCGTGACCAACTCCATCCACTGGCCGAACAGCGCATGGATCGAGTGCGGTCCCGATTCCAATCCCACTTCCTCGCCGCGGCTGAGCCACTGAATCAGCAGCGCCATCACGGCGACCGTGTCGGCCCGCCGCAGCAAGGCGCCGGCGACCAGCGCGTACGCCTTGGGCGACTCGAACCGCTCGACGTGCCGCCTCCAGAAGGAAATGTCTCCCGCCGATTCTCCCGCCTCGCGCCAGCCGGCGAGCGCCTCGGCGACGGCACGGGCCGAATCGCGGCTTTCCGCTCCCGAGACTTCCGGCAACCCTTCGACGGTCAGCGTCGCGAAGCGGTCCCACCATTCGGCGAGACCGTCCAGCGTCTGCGAGGTTTCCTCTCGCACCGCCGGCTCGCCTTGCGCGGACGCTTCTCCCAGCGCGCGGCTGGCGAGGCCGAACAACCGCTCGACGAGTTCCAACAACACTTCGACGCGATGATCGGGGATGACGTCCTCGCGGGACGAGAACAGCGGGAACTGCCCCTGAAAGCCGAGAATGTTCCACGGATCGACGATCGCCCCGCAATCGATGCCGCGGAGCAGCGTCTCGCGCGACTGCCGCAGCAGCTCGAGCGCCCGGCGGACGTCGCCGCGATCGAGGTGCTGGTGGGCGGTCGCCAGCAGACAGTGAATTTCGGTCTCGAACCGCAGCGCGGGGGCGGGAATGAGGGCCGCCTGCCGGCGGGCCGCCTCGGGATATCCCAGCCGCGCGTAAAGCTGCGCGAGGAACCGGTTCTGCACCTGCTGCGCGCCGTAGCCGGCGAGCTGCATGTTGAGGTGCTGGCGAACGTGGCCGAACGGCTGCTGCGTGCGCTCCGCCTCGCGCTTCAGCCGCTGCGCCCGCTTTCCCTTGGCCTGCGCCAGCAATCGGGCGTAGAAGGCGTCGCGCTGGCGGGCGACGTAGGGCAGCAGCGACGTCAGCGTGACGTTCGAGTCGTGCGTGGCGGGGCCGGCGCCGCTGATCGACGACGCCATCAGAATCGTTCCGCACAACACGGCCGCCGCGTCGTACAGCCGTTCCTCGTAAGACAGCTTCTTCGTGTGCTCGATCCAGTCGAGCATCGCGTCGAGGATCACCTGCCGCAGGACGAACCGGCGGTAATAGCCCCGATTGTCGATCTGATGCGGATCCCACTCGCCGAACATGTAATTCGTGCGCTTGTTGACCGGGTGCGTGTGGTCGTGGGCGCGAAGGTCGAGCGCCAGTTCGTCGAGGTGGTCCGGGTCGAAGTGCGCGTCGCGAAGCGACTCTTCCGGCAGCATCCGCAGCAGGGCGTGCGCGGCGGCGATCAAGTCGTGATAGCGGCCCGCCGCGACTCCCGCGTCGCGAATGTAAAGCGGAACCGGGCGGTGCCGCTCGTGGCGATACGGCTCCATCTTCCGGTCGTTTTCGAGCACGGCGACCGGGCGGAAGCCGAGAAAGTCGTTCAACCGATCGATCGCCCCCCGCACGACGCGGTCCGATTCGTCCCAGGGAAGGCCTTCCGAGAGGACCGCCTCGAACACCCGCGCCAGGAAGAACGGTTGCTCGAAGTCCTGCTCGGGCGCGTGGGCCAGCAGATCGGCATGGAAGGCGCGATAGGCCGGCACGCACTCGTCGAGCGTCAGACGAACCACCGCCTCGGCCTGGCGGCTGTCCGCGAAGGCCGCGTCTTGCTTCAATTCCGCCAGCCGCGACAGCAGCAGGTCGCGCAATTCAACGAGCGGGGGTTGCTCGCCGAGAGAGGCGTGAACGCGGTTCAGCCGGCTTTGGAACGCGGGATCCGGCTTGCCGCTGGAGAAGTTCAGATACCCGAGCAGTTCCCGCACTTCGTCTTCGCCGGCGGGCGCCGGGGGGGGGCTCCCGGGATCGGTCTGGCGGGGCATCGGGTCCGGTTCGTCGAGCGGCTGCGAAGGCGTCATGTCCAGCCCGTAAGTAGAGCAAGTGAAGCGAGGGAAGAAAAGCCCCAATCTTCACGCCCCTCCCGAAATCGCCTTGGGGAGATGACGCGGATTCGAGTATCATCCCCGCATGGCGCACTTCATCTTCCTCGGCGGGCTGTTGCTCGTGACCGCCTGGTTGTTGCATCGCGGCGCGCGGCGGCGCGGCGAGTCGGTCCGCCGCGATCTACCTGCGGAAGTCCGGGCCGAGCTGCGGGCCAACGAACGATCGGACACCGGCCGGCTTCGCCAATTGGAAATCCGCCTGCACGAATACGGCCGCGAGGTCGAAGCCCGCATGGAGACCCGCCTCGCGGTGCTCGATCGCTTGCTGCGCGAGGCGGATCGCGAGATCGTCCGCCTCACCGGGTTGCTCGAACGCCGGCAATCGGAAGTCGCGCCGCCGGAGCGATCCGGACAGGAAGCGCTCGTCGCGGTCCGGCAGGTGGATCGCACGGCACCGGACATCATCGTGATGCCGGCTTCCACGCCGCCGCGCATTTCGGCGGAGGACGAAAGGGGCGAGAATGCGGGGGACGCGTCGCGGGACGAAATCATCCCGCTCACCGCCGCCCAGCGGGTGATGCTGGGTCACCTGGCGGACGCGGGCTACTGTCCCGCCGAGTTGGCGACCCTCCTCGCGCGTCCGCTCCCCGCCATCGAGGCGGCCCTTCGAGAACAACGCCGCGCCGCGGCTTGAAGGGGACTCAGTAGTTCCAAGTTCCGAGTTGCAAGTCCCGAAAGAGCGGGGATTCCGCTGCTGCTGTCGTGGCGAAATGGAACTCGGAACCTGGAACTTGGAACTACTACCGCTTCAGGCTTGAACTTGGCGGTTGAAGCCGTGGT
>JBBDNT010000183.1:0-20486 GCA_040877445.1 Planctomycetaceae bacterium | reverse complement strand
GCGGCTCTCTTCGGCGACGCGCAGGATGGCCACGATATCGACGACGCCCCGGCGCGCGCGGCGTGGATCGCCGTCGCCCGCACGCTGATGAACCTGGATGAATTCGTGACGCGGCCGTGACTGCTGATTCTTGGGGGCGACCGCGTGATTGTCGTACAATGGGAACCGGAGGGACCGATCCATGCCGGCATCCGAACTCGAGAGTTCCCTTGAATTCGCGGAAAGACTTCGACTCTCACAGGAACTTCGAAGTGAATCTCACCAGAATCACCGTGGATCCGAACCGCATGGGCGGCGTGCCTTGCATTCGCCGGCTGCGGATTCCCGTCGCGACCATCGTTGGGATGGTCGCCGAGGGTATGACCCGCGCGGAAATCCTCGACGCCTATCCCGATCTTGAGGCGGAGGACATTCGCGAGGCGCTCGACTACGCGGCGGAAGCGGTGCGCGAACGCGAGATTCCCCTGGTCTCGGGCCAATGAATTGGTTGATCGACAACGCGCTATCGCCGGATGTTGCGGAGGGACTGATAGCCGCAGGTCATGACGCAGTTCATGTTCGCGATTACGGGCTCGCGGCGGCGGACGACGTCGTCATCTTCGATCGCGCGTTCCAGGAGGATCGCGTCGTCGTATCCGCCGATACCGACTTCGGGACATTGCTGGCGCAACGTTCCGCGACGAAACCGTCCGTCATCTTGTTTCGCGGAGCGACTCCGCGCCGTCCCGACGATCAAGTCCGGTTGTTGCTGGCCAATCTTCCGAACATCGAGCAAGATCTGCAGGATGGTGCAGTCGTGGTGATCGAGCCGAGTCGGGTCCGAGTTCGCACCTTGCCGATCCTGCCGCCTTGAAGGAAAAGCAATGATACTGCCCTTCGACCCACACTCGCTCCTCCGGTCCCGCCGCGCCTTTCTCACCAGCGCCGCCAGCGGCGTCGGAAGTGTGGCACTGGCGTCGCTGTTGCGCGATGACGGCGTGCTCGCGGCGAGTCCAGCGGGAGATGCAAGTTCGGCGGCGGAAGACCTTGCGCGGCTCGCCGGTTCGCTGGCGCCGCGCAGGCCGCATCATCCGCCGACCGCCAACGCCTGCATTCTCATCTTTCTCGCCGGCGGGCCGAGCCAGGTCGACCTGTTCGACCCCAAGCCGGAACTGGCGAAGCATGCCGGAAAACCGCTTCCCGACTCGATGACCGCAGGCGTCCGCTTCGCGTTCATCAAGCGCGACGCCAAGCTGCGCCCCAGCGAGTACAGGTTCCAAAAGCACGGCGAATGCGGGATGGAACTGTCGGAATTGTTGCCGCACCTCGCGGAGTGCGTCGATGACATCGCCTTCATCCGCTCGACGCACACCGACGTCTTCAACCACCTGCCCGGGCACTTGATGATGGGGACCGGCGTCGAGCAGTTCGGCCGGCCGAGCGTCGGGGCCTGGGTGCTGTACGGCCTGGGGAGCGAGTCGCGGAACCTGCCGGGCTACGTCGCCCTCACGTCGCAAAGCCTCGTCCGCGGCGGCGGTGCGAACTGGGGGAACGGCTTTCTGCCGCCGACGTATCAGGGGGTCCACTTCCACAGCCAGGGGGATCCGGTGCTCAATCTCACCAGTCCGCCCGGCGTCACCCCGGAGGTGCAGCGGGCGAGCCTCGACGCGGCCTCGGAGATGAACCGGCTGCGCTTCGAGCAGACGCACGACCCGGAGATCGCCAGCCGCATCGCCGCCTACGAGATGGCGTTCAACATGCAAGTCGCCGCCCCGGAGTTGATCGACATCTCGGGGGAAACACGGGCCACGGTCGACGCCTACGGCGTCAACCGCACCGGCTTGCAAGAGGTGGTCGCCTCGGCTCACGGCAAGCACCGCGAAGTCTCGCGGACCTTCTCGCGGAACTGCCTGCTCGCGCGGCGGCTCGTCGAGCGGGGGGTGCGGTTCGTCTCGATCTTCCACGGCGACTGGGACCACCACGACACGCTCGACGCCAAGCTGCGGCAGACGACCGAGGGGGTCGATCGCCCGATCGCCGCGCTGCTCAAAGACCTCAAGCAGCGGGGGCTGCTCGATACGACATTGGTCGCCTGGGTCAGCGAGTTCGGCCGCACGCCGCTGGGGCAGGGGAAGGACGGCCGCGATCATCACCCGATCGCCTTCACGACGTGGCTCGCCGGCGGCGGAGTGAAAGGCGGCCGGACGATCGGCGTGACGGACGAGTTCGGCTGGCGGATCGTCGAGGCGCCGGTGCACGTCCACGACCTGCACGCGACGATGCTGCACCTGTTCGGTCTGGACCACCTGCGGCTCACGCACCGCTTCCAAGGCCGCGACTTTCGTTTGACGGATGTGGCGGGCAAGCTGGTGCCGGGGCTGCTGTGAGGATCGTATCATCTTGTGCTGTCGCAGAAAGATGCGAATGCGGCGAATCACGTCCGGTCGTTATCATCGCTTCCGCCTCGAACAGGATCGATCATGAGCAGCACCTTCCAATATCGCCGTCTCGACCGAAACGACTCCGCCGTGTTGCTGGTGGATCATCAGTCCGGCCTGTGCAATATCGTGGGGGACTTTTCTCCCGACGAGTTCCAGAACAACGTGCTGGCGCTGGCCGACGCGGCCCGGTACTTCGAATTGCCGACGATCTTGACGACGAGCTTCGAGGAGGGGCCGAACGGTCCGCTGCTGCCGGAGCTGAAGGAGTCGTTCCCCGAGGCGCCGTACATCGCCCGTCCGGGGCAGATCAACGCCTGGGACAACGACGACTTCGTCGCGGCCGTGAAGGCGACGGGGAAGCGGCAGCTCATTCTGGCGGGGGTCGTCACGGAAGTCTGCGTCGCGTTTCCGGCGCTCTCGGCGATCGAAGCGGGTTACGAGGTGTTCGTCGTCACGGACGCCTCGGGGACGTTCAACCACACCACGCGCGAGGCGGCCTGGTCGCGCATGGAAGCAGCGGGGGCGCAACTGATGAGCTGGTTCGCCGTGGCCTGCGAACTGCACCGCGACTGGCGGAACGACGTGGAAGGACTGGCGGCATTGTTCTCGAACCACCTCCCCGCGTATCGCAACCTGATCACGAGCCACGATGGGCGGAAGTGATTCGGGGCGGGTTCGCCGGGTTCGACCGAAGGGAAGCACCGATTGCGCCATCGCCGGAGTTCGCGTTGCACCAGCCGGTCCCCCCGCCGTCCAGCACCGAAGTCCTCGTACACAGTTGTTCCCTTGCACAAAATCGTTGACCGATTGGTGGTAGCTGCTGCGTGGACGAGATATACTGCACTCCGCACGAATCGCCTCACGATACCGTCGGCACGCGGAGGGAATGATGTTCTGCTCGCTTGAGGATCTTCAGAACGAGTCCGATGTTGAGCAAAAGCTGCTATGGCCGCTTCTGACCTCACCGAGTCCCGTTGGCCTCGGTTATTCACCCGTCGACGTGCGGACCAAATGTGACATCCGGCAGCTAAAGATCGACAAGGGCAAGTCCGAAAAGCTCTACCACCCAGACTACGTACTTCTAATTGCCGGACTGCCCATCTTCATCGTCGAGGCGAAGAACCCCGCGGAGGACGCCAACCTAGCACTTCGCGAAGCTCGGCTTTACGCACACGAACTCAACGCGAGTTTCCCACACGGCCTGAACCCGTGTCGGCGGATCGTATCGTCGAACGGGCACGTCCTGCTTTCCGCACCCGTCGACCACAATGAAGCCGATATTCGGGTGGACTTTAAGGACATTGACCCCACGAGTGTCGCTTTTGAGGCGTTTCGTGCGGTCCTGTCCCGTGGTTCCGCACAGAAAGAAGCCGACCGCATTCGCGACGCACTGACGACTCGACCGCTATTTCGTGCCATCAACTTCGTTGGTGGAAGCAGCGTTCGAGATGAAGACATCGGGTACAATGACTTCGGCTCTGGTTTGGCGATCGACTTTCGGCATGTCTTCAACCCCGAAAGCAGAAAGGAAAGGCGGCATATCGTACAAAATGCATATGTTGGCTCGCAACGAAGGGAGCGGTACGTCGACGAGATTGACCGCATTATCGCAACGGCGGTCCACCTCGCCATTCCTGGTGCGGCAGACATCGAAGATACGTCCGAGCCGGCGGAAATCTTCAAGGCACTGCGTGCCGGTCGAGCCCTCGAGAACGAGATCATGCTCCTTATCGGCCCTCGCGGAGCTGGCAAATCAACATTCGTCGACTATTGCAGGGAAGTGAAGCTCCCGAAAGATCTGCTTGATTCGACCGTGTGGGTGCACCTCAATTTCAACGATGCGCCATCGGAGCGATCGCTTCTCGAACGGTGGATCCTTGAGGAGCTCATAAGCGGATTGCGCAACGCCTATCCTGAGATTGACTTCGACGAGCAAGTAGAGAAAGTCTTCGCGGTGGAAGTGAATCAAGTTAAAAAGGCCATGTCTCGTATAAACCCGACTTCGGAGGCTTATGCGCTTCGCCTGACCGATCGAGTCCTCGAACTTCAAGCCGACGCATTGTCGCACGCAAAGGCCATGGCGCGATTCTGCTCCGGCGAAAGGGCGCGCCTGCTCGTAGTTGTGTTTGACAACTGTGATAAGCGGGAACGCGATGAGCAACTGCAGATGTTCCAGGCTGCACGATGGCTACAGCAACAAGTGCGATGTGTTGTGATTCTTCCGGTTCGCGATGTAACGTACGACCTGTACCGGGATCAGCCGCCGCTCGACACGATGATTAAAGATCTGGTATTCCGCATTGACCCTCCGTCATTTACTGAAATTCTGCGTCGACGTCTCGACTTGGTACTGCATGAGCTTGCGATGCGCACAAAGGAGAAGCTGCTGACATTCACCCTCGACAATGGGTGGAAGGTTCAATATCCAGCGACGGAGCGGGGTTACTATCTTGCGAGCATCTTTCGCTCGCTTTACACGTATGACCGGCTAGTGCGAAGCTTGATTCTGGGGCTCGCCGGCAAGGATATACGCCGAGCAATGGAGATCTTTCTCGAGTTCTGCCGGAGCGGACATATCGGACCCAAGGAGTATTGGAAGATCAAGACGCAACGGGGAGAGTACAGTCTTCCATTTCATGTTGTCACACGCGTGCTTCTTCGGAGAGATAAGCGGTTCTACAACGGCGATGCGTCGTTTGTGAAGAACCTGTTTCAGTGTGTACCGACAGATCCGCGCCCCGATATTTTCGTTCGAGCGGATGTTCTTGAATGGTTGAAGCAAGCCTTTTATGAACCGGGACCGACTGGCATCAAGGGCTTTCATCCGAGCGGACAAGTTGTGTCAGAACTCATGCCACTCGGCCATGATGCAGATCGGACACGTGAGGAGATTCGATATCTCGCTCAGCACGGGTGCATCGTAACCGAGCATCAGCGAAATACGGTAGAGTCGGATGCGGACTTGGTGAGGCTCGCGCCGGCGGGGTTTGCACATCTGAACCTTGTAAACGATCTGACTTACCTTTCGGCGTGTGCGGAGGAGACATGGGTCGAGAATGAGGCACTCGCACGTCGCGTCGCGAAGCGATGTGCTCAATTCGGCCCGAAAACGCACTTTTCGCGCGCGATGCAGGCTGCAAATGGAGGCGAATTTGTTGAGTATCTTGTAGAGCGTGCTGACAGGGATGGTGTGCGTCCTACGAAGTATTTGCAGGGCGGGTTTTCAGGCGTCGCGATCGACGGCGTGGCGATTGCGGAACGAGCTCGACGGCAGGTTGAGGAGGAACGAGCTAGCGGAGGTTGGGAAGATTTCGAGGAGCAGTTCCCGAATGGAATCGAGGTTGGTGGTGTTGTAGATGGGATCCAAGAGTATGGCCTCTTTGTGAAGCTGGATGGCGGGCCAGTCGGATTACTGTACATGAAGCGACCGCCTGAGGGGCGGGCTCCAGAGTCTTTCAAGAAAGGGGATCGACTCGTCGTGCGAATCCTTGATTCCGAACCAAACGCTCAGAAGGTGCGGTTAGAATTCGTTGCTGATGCTCCAATTCGCTAGGGGCAACCAGCGGGAATGGTCAATCCTGTGTATCGCATTGTTGATTGATGTGAGCGCCAGTATCGCCCCCGTCGAGGCGGATTTCCACACACGAGTCGCGGTCGTCAATCGTACTGTAAAACGGATCTCCAGGAACTGGACGGAAGGGCGCACCGGATTGCGCCATCGCCGGGGCTTCGCGTTGCTCCAGGGCTGCCTACTGTGCCGCCATCGGTCGCGCTGACGGACGAATGACCGATCATGGCGCGTCGCCGGGTGACGGCGATTCGGCCTTCGTCTCCGCGAAGAACTCCTCCAGAATCTCCGCGACCCGCGCGCAGCCGGCCGTGTTGAAGTGGAATTCGTCGTAGAACAGCTCGTGCTCGCCGGAAAGCTCTGCAGCGAGGTCGATGCAGTCCGCGTCTTCTTCCTCGGCCACTTCCAGCAGCGCGCGATTGAACTCGTCGATGATCTTCGCGTAGGCGGCCGGCGTGTAGATCACTTCCGCCTGTTTGACGATGAACGTGTCGAGCACCTCCGGCGGCAGGTTCGCACCGAACCGCGTCGGCTGCGTCAGCAGCAGCGGCTTCACTTTCAATTCGCGGCAGGCGGCGATCAGGTTGCGCACGTCCTGCCGATACACTTCGAGCATTTGCGGCAGTTCCTCGGGCGGCTCGTCGCGGACGGTTCCGTTCAATGCCTCGCGGCGTTGCCGGCGGGCCTCGGCGTACCATTGGCCAGCGGCGTCCTGAACGTCCTCGCGGTTTCGTTCCTCGTTCCATTCCCGCAATACTCGCACGATCGCCGAGCGGCGGTAGTAGGCGTTCCACGGCACGTGGGGCGGCTCGGGGATGAGCCGCTGGTCGTCCGACTGAATCAACCGCCCGCGGTAATTGTCGGCGAGATGCACGCAGGCGTCGTAGATGCCGCACAACGCGATCACCCAGTCGAACCGGGGGGCGTGGCGATACTCGCGAAGGAGCATTTCGAACTCGGCGACCATCATCGCGCCTTTGGCGGCGTTGCCCAAGAACACGCGGCGATCGAGCCGCTCGGCCAGATCGTCCTGCAGTTTCCAGGGCCAGCTCGCGCGATCGGTGACGTAGCGGCACTGCGTGTCGCTGGCGCCCACGCAGAGAATTCGCAGGTCCATCTCGTCGAGGTTCACTTCCGGTCCGCGCAGGCCGAGCCGGTTCGTCGTGAAGGAAATCGGCCCGGAGATGCCGGGCATCGTGTCGGCGGCGACGCTGTGGACGGCCATCGGCGGCCAGGGAAGTCCGGAAGGCGGTTCCGGGAACTTCCAACGGAGGACCGCCTCGCCGGCCAGCACCACCAGCACGACGATCCAGCTCGCGAAGACGAACCGCGCCGGCGATCGTCCGCCGCGCGACAGCGCGAGGAACGTCACGACCCACGCCAGCGACAGTCCGAGCACGCCCAGGTCGAGCCAGCTCAGATCGAGCGGATCCTCGAAGTAGACGATGGACGCGAAGAGCACCGCGTGCAACAGAAACGGAATCGCCAGCAGCGTGACGATGCGAGCTTTCATGGCGCCTCTTTCCGCGCGGAGTCGTCGACGAGGTCCGCCAGCCATCGCGCGATCTGCCGGTTTCCCTTGGCGGTGAAATGGTGCCCCCAGTGCGAGTTGTAGTACGAGCAGAACCGCTCCTCGTCCTCCGCATGCAGCTTTTCGAAATCGGGGCACAGGTCGCGATAGCGGAAGCCGTCGGCCTTCAGCGTGGCGGCATGTTCCGCCGTCGCGGTCGCGTAGGACGACGGTTGAAGGACCAGCGTGAGCCGGTTCGTCGACCAGCTTTCGGGGGGCTTCGGCTCGATGTCCTGCTGGTGGCCGGTGTCCCCCTGGTACGCGACGAGAACCCGGCAGCGGCCGGAACCAGCCCATCTCGCGAGGTGGTCCATCAAGGCCGCCCCGACCGCTACGGGATCGTTCTCCGCGCGGACGAACGCCTCTTCGGTGTTCCGCAACCACCACTCGGGAGCGAGTCGCCGCATGGCCAGATCGACCAGGGCGCTGCGGCCGAGCGGGTTGGAATCGGATTTGCGCGGGCGCGCTTCGAACTCGTCGTGCAGCGTCAACCGGCCTTCGTCCACCGTGTAATACGGCTTCGGCATGCCCCACTTGACGCGATATCCGCAACGGTTCTCGCTGTCGGAAAACATGACCAGCAGCACGATGTCGGCATCGTACTTCTCGATCAGGCGGTCGGCCCGAATCACCATCTGGTCGAGTCCATAGCCGGAGACGGCGGCGTTCACCACCCGCGTTCGCGGCCCGGATTCGTTGAGCAGCAATTCCAATCGCGAGGGCCACGTCTCGTCGTCCCCCGCCTCGTCTCCGAAGGCGAACGAGTCGCCGACGACGAGGATCGTCCGTTCGGGATTCTTGACGATGGGCCGCCCGTTCGACCGCACGCCGTCTTCGAGCGTCGTGACGTCGCGGTTCCAGCGGTAGGTCCAGTTGTGGGAGCGGGGGACGTATCCCAGCGCGGAATCGGGTTCGAACATCGACGCCTCGTCGGTCCCCATGCGGATTCCCGGCAGCCGGTTCGCCCACGAGGTTTCGGACAAGCGGACGAGCACTTCCCCCAGCACGAATGCGAACAGCAACCCCAGAACGAGAGCGGCCGGCTTCTGCCAGCCGAACGACTTCGCGCGGCGCGCCCAAAGCACCAGTCCCAGCCCCAGCAGCAAGGCCACGAGCGCGAGATATCGCGGCACCGTTGCGCCGGACCACGACACCAGCCCAATGACCCACAGGGCGCCGGCGGTCAAGCCGACCGCGAGCAGATTGGAGATGTTCACGGGAGCCTCGTGGCGTAGGATGGATTGGCGACGCACCCAACCGCGATCGAGTCGAAGAACCAGGACGGGCCCGGTCGACATCGTGACCTTACCGGTGGTTCGCCAATCCGTCCTGCTATGTCGTCCAGATCGAACTGTGGAGTTGCAGACGTGGTCGGACGGATTGGCGATCGTTCCAACCGCGATCGAGTCGGAAGCAACAGGATGGGGCCGATCGAGCTTGTGACCTCACCCACGGATCGCCAATCCATCCTACGGACAGCCGAATCCTTTTGGGACATGACGACACTCACGATAGCCCGCCGCGGCGGGCTGCGTCCAGCGTGGTGCTGGATCGCGAGGGCATCCCTTGACGCTGGCCGCCGCGGGCGCAAGAATCGCGTCCGATCCTCGCCCTCCATCGCCCGGAGCCGCTGCGCGCCATGAAGCTTTCCCGCATCGTCCAGAAGCTCGAACCGTCCGCCACCATCGCCGCCGCCGCCAAGGCGAAGGAACTCAAGGCGAGCGGCGTTCGCGTTCACGATTTCACCCTCGGCGAGCCGGACTTCATCACCCCCGAACACATCCGCGAGGCGGCCAAAAAGGCGATGGACGCCGGCCACACGCATTACACCCCTTCGTCGGGCGTGCCCGAATTGAGGCAGGCGGTGTGCGACGCCTTCCATCGCGATTACGGCATCCGTTTTCAGCCGAAGCAGGTGGTCGTCTCCAACGGCGCGAAGCATTCGCTGCACAACGTGCTCGCCGCGCTGTGCGATCCCGGCGACGAAGTGCTGATTCCGACCCCCTACTGGGTGAGCTACGCCGCGCTCGTCGAACTGACCGGGGCGACGCCCGTGCTCATCGACACGACCGAGGAGAGCGGCTTCTGCCTGAGCGCGGGGCAACTCGCCGCGGCGATCACCCCCCGCACGAAGATGCTGCTGCTCAACAACCCCTGCAATCCCACCGGGGCCGCCTATCCCGTCGGCACGCTGGAGGCGCTCGCGAAGATTTGCGCCGAGCGGGACGTCATCGTGCTGTCGGACGAAATCTACGAGAAGCTGATCTACGAAGGCTCCGCGTTTCGGACGTTCGCCTCGTTCGGGCCGGAGGTGCTCGCGCGGACGATCATCGTCAGCGGCGTGAGCAAGGCGTACGCGATGACCGGCTGGAGGATCGGCTGGACGATCGCCCCGCCGGAGGTCGCCGTCGGCATCGACAAGCTCCAAAGCCAGGAAACGTCGAACCCGTGCAGCGTGAGCCAGTACGCCGCCATCGCCGCGCTGAACGGGCCGCAGGAATGCGTCGAAGAAATGCGACAGGAATTCGCCCGCCGGCGGGAATACGTGCTCGGCCGAATGAAGCGGCTGCCCGACATCAGCTATGCCGAGCCGGGCGGGGCGTTCTACGCGTTCTTCAACGTGTCGCGGCACTTCGGCAAGCCTCTGGGCGGGGGAAAGGTGGTGAACGACGCCAGCGAGTTCTGCACCGCCTGTCTCGAAGAGGCGCACGTCGCGCTGGTGACGGGCGACGCCTTCGGCGCGCCGGGCTACGTGCGACTGTCGTTCGCGACGAGCCGCGACGTGCTGGAAGCGGGGTTCGATCGGCTGGAAGCATTTCTCGGCCGGTAGTTCTTGTCGACATCGACGATGCGGAGTCGGCCGTAGGACGGAATTGTATTCCGTCCGCCGAAATCAGCGTTCCTCCCTTTGCTTGTCGGGTAGTGGGAGCATCGAGGCTCGATGTCGGAAACATTGAACTGCACCGATGATGTTTCCAAGGCCGCGGGTGGATCGGCGGGCGGGCACGACGGAATACGATTCCGTCCTACCCGCCCCCAACGCCGAAGTTCGATTCGGCAGTCGTCGTCGATTTCTCGGGAGGTTCGCATGGAAGGCGATCCTGGTCGTGGTGGAAAACCTGCGTCGCGGCCGTTCGTCGGCGTGCACCTGAAGTGCTGCAACGTCTACGTGCGGGCGTATCTCAACGCGGACGGAACGGCATGCATCGCGTGGTGCCCACGGTGCGCGGCGCAGGTGCGGATCGAGGTGGTGAAGGAAGGCGGCTCGCCCGATCGGTTCTTCGAGGCGTCGTGACGGAGCGACACTCGGTCTTGTGGTAACGATCGGGCGGGTAGGACGAACTTCAGTTCGTCGTGCCCGCCATCGCGTATCGAACTTCCCGATGTCGAAAACACCATCGATCGGCGAAGGCTCGGACCGGCGGAACTTTGCCGAGCGCCCGGGGCACGGGCTTCGCACGGCGAACTGAAGTTCGCCCTACGAAGCCCGCCGCGTCGAACTCTCCTTCGGGTAAAGTACGAAACGAAAGTCGAACCATCGCACTGCTACGTCGACCACGTCACGCCTTCGGCTTCCACAACTGGCTGACGTCCCGCGAGCCGGTCTTGCCGATCGCCCACAGCGCGCCCAGTCCGCCGCGCAGCGAGCAGACGACGCGGGGCACGGTGGTGAAGGTGTGATCTTCGATTCGGCCCCAATCGGAGCCGTCTTCGGACGTCCACGCCCGGCTCCCCGAAGTCCGCGTTTGTTCTCCCACGGTCTCGACGATCAGCGGCTTGTCCGGGTTGCCGGGGTGGACGTGCAGCGAGCCGAACCGCGTGCTGTAGATGTGCGAATTGCCCCCCAGCGTGATCGGCAATTCGCCCACCGGCTCGACCTTCGGCGTGCGGCTGCCGTCGGGAGTGACCTTGAGCAATCGGCCGCCCTGACCGCCGCCGACGAAGGCGACGTCTTTCGCCGGCCAATAGGCGCCGATTCCGGCGGCGGCGCCGAAGGACAGACCGCGGTGTGAAACGCTCTCGACGGCGTCGTCTTTATTCCGCCAGAAAAGGGTGCGGCTTCCCGATTGAAGGATCAACCCGCCGTCCCCCGCGCCGTACAAGTTGGGGTGCCAGGTCGAGCCGTTCGGGTGCGACTCGAGCGCGCCGTCGAAGACATCGACCGGAATGAAGTCCCATTCCTTCGTTTCGTGCTTCCACCACGACGCGCGGCGGTCCGTGGGACCGCGGCCGTTCATGTTCCCCCGCCACTGGAACAAGTCGCCCGTGCCGTGGTCGATCGTGAACGCCCCGTAAATGTGGCCGGGATTGTTCCACATGCCCCGCGCGACGACGGTCCACTCGTTGTCGGCGACGGTGTAATACTGGTGGTGCCAGGAGCGGTTGGCGTTGGCGGGCTTCCCCATCAGGTGGATCAAGCCGTGCTGGTCGTCGTTATGGAAGGTCGATTGCCACGCGAGGTCGGCCTCGCTGAATGCCGATTGCGCCCCGGCGGGAAAGTCCGCCCCGTCGCCGGGCTCGAGCGCGGCGCAGGCCTTGGCGAGTTCGGAATCAGCGGAAGACGCGGACGAAGCCGAACTGCCCCGAGCGTCCTCTTCGGCGAAAACGGCGCCGAAGGCGGACCAGTTCGAACTCATCGCAGGAACGATCGCTCCCAGTGTTCCGGCGGAATAACTCAAGAATTCACGACGATGCATTGGTCGCCCTCACGGACATCTGGTGGAAAACGTCGACGTTCGATCGGGAGGCGTGGATTCATTCGAGTTCGAAAGAACGTCTCCCGGTCCGTCGAGGAGAAGCCGAATGCGTCATGCCTGCTCCCTTTCGGAAACCGACCGGATCAGTCGCGGCGTCGGCACGCGCAACGGTCGCGGCGGCTCGTCGGTCACGAATCCCACGTAGATCGGCACATAGCCGAATCGGGAATACGCCTCGCGCGCGATCTGCAACTGATCCATGCCGCTCGCGACGACCGCCTCCTCGTGAATGGGCGACGTATCGACCTCGATGGTCCTTCAGCAACGATGGAAGCAACCTGCGAAAGGCTCTCTTTTCCCGCTCCCATTTCGTCGTCGGCTCGACGGGGTTTCCAAGGTCCGGAGCGGGTAAGAGGTCGGCGGAACTCATGGCTTCTGCGCCTTGTCGTGGTGGTGCGCGACGAGTGCGTCTACGGAGAGCGCCGCGCTCATTCTACCTTCCCCGTAGTCGAAACGACAGCGGATGACGCGTGCCGGACACCGTGCCACCATGGGCGAAGTTCCAGTTGAGCCGAGGGGTTTATCCCCTCGGTGGGGACACGGTCGGCCCGAAGAGGAGACTCATGTTCCCGGTCGCGGTCGCCGCAGGACCACCGAGGGGATAAACCCCTCGGCTCCTGATCTCCTTGCGAGACCCACGCCGCGCGCGGAATCGTGCCGCGCAAAGTGCGTCGCACGCCCAGCGGCCGCGCGGCCGCGAAAGGTCACAATCGGCATTGACGCGAATGCCTCGGATCGGGATGATCCGCCCGCGAAAATCGCGGTTCGTCACGGCAAGGGAGTGCCGGGGGAATGTCGTATCATCTGGTGGATTGTCTGCAGCGGATCGCGCAGCCGCGCGTGCTGGTCGTGGGGGATTTGATCCTCGACCGTTACATCTGGGGCGAGGCCGAACGCGTCAGCCAGGAGGCCCCCGTCATTCTGCTGCGCGAAGAGCGGCAGGAAATCCGCCTCGGCGGCGCGGCGAACGTTGCCAACATGCTCCGCGGCCTCGAAGCCGAAGTCACGATGGCGGGCGCCGTCGGAGACGATGCCGACGGCCGCCTCGTGCGGCGGCAACTGGAAGAAGCGGGCTGTGGATGCGAGTGCGTCGTCGTCGATGCGACGCGGCCGACGACCGTGAAGGAGCGGTATCTCGGGCGGGCGCAGCACCGTCATCCGCACCAGATGTTGCGCGTCGATCGCGAGGTACGCACCCCGCTGGCCGGCGCGGTCGTCGAAGAGTTCCTGAACGCGGTTCTCGCACAGGTTCCACTCCACGATGCGGTGCTGATTTCCGACTACGCGAAAGGGGTCTGCACGCACGAAGTCACGCAGGCGGTGATTCAGGCGGCCCGCGCGGCGGGAATTCCCGTCATCGCCGATCCCGCTTCGTCCGGCGACTATGCGAAATACGCGCGGGCCACGGCCATCACGCCGAACCGGTTGGAAACAAGCCGCGCCGCCGGAATGGAAATCCGCACCGCGGACGAAGCCTTCGCCGCCGGTCGATTGCTGTGCGAGCGGCTGTCGCTCGATCACATCTTCGTCACGCTCGACAGCGACGGGATCGCGCTCGTGCGGAACGACGGCACGGCCGAGATGCTGACCACGCGGAAACGAGAGGTGTACGACATTACCGGCGCGGGAGACATGGTGCTCGCGATGATCGGCGTCGGCGCGGCGGCGGGCATCGAACCGGTCGATCTGGCGAAACTCGCCAACGTCGCTGGTGGCTTGGAAGTCGAACAGATCGGCGTCGTCGCCATCAGCCGCGAGGAGATTCTGGCGGACCTGATCCACGGGACGCGCGGTTCGGCCGAGAAAGTCTGCCTGCTCGACGAAGCGGCGCGGCACGTCGCGGGGCGGCGGAAACTCGGGCAGCGGATCGTGTTCACCAACGGCTGCTTCGATCTGCTGCACGCCGGGCACGTGGCGTACCTGAACGAAGCGGCTCGCGAGGGAGATTGCCTGATCGTCGGCCTCAACAGCGACCGCAGCGTGCGTTCTTTGGAAAAGGCACCCGATCGCCCGCTGTTCGACGAGAATCATCGCGCGACGATGCTCGCCGCGTTGCAGGCGGTCGATTACGTCGTGCTGTTCGACGAGGTCACGCCGCACGCGCTGCTCGAACGGCTGAAGCCCGAGCTGCTCGTCAAAGGCGGAACCTACGCGCACGATGAGATCGTCGGCTGGGAACTCGTCGAATCCTACGGCGGACAGGCGAAGCCCTTGGGCATGGTCCCCGGGCTGTCGACCACCGAAATTCTCGCGCGGTTGAGGGACGTCGGGAACCCGGCGACCATTTCGCATCCGTCGATCCAGGTGCGGAAGGCGGCATGAAGCTCGCGATCTTTCTCCCCAACTGGATCGGCGACGCCGTGATGGCCACGCCCGCGCTCCGCGCGATCCGCCGGAAATTCGCCGACGCGGAAATCGTCGGCGTGCCGCGGCCCTACGTGGCGGACGTGCTCGCCGGTTTGGACTCCGTCGATCGGCTGTTGCCTTACGATCCGCGCGGCAAGTCGCGCGATGCGCGAGGCTGGCGATTCATCCGAGCCTTGCGTCGCGAGCGGTTCGATGTCGCGGTATTGTTGCCGAACTCGATGCGGAGCGCCTTCGTCGCCTACGCGTCGGGGGCGAAGCGGCGCGTGGGCTTCGCGCGCGACGGGCGGAAGTGGTTGCTGACGGATGCGCTGTCGCCGCACCCGAGGAACGTGCCGAACCCGGTGATCGACGAATATCTGCGATTGGCGGAGCACCTCGGGTGCGAAGAGCGTTCGCGGCGGACGGAACTGGCGACGCGGCCCGAAGACCATGCGCGGCTCGACGCGTTCTGGTCGCGGCGGTCGGCGGACGTGCGGCGGCGGGGGGTCGTGTGCCTCAACCCCGGCGGCGCGTTCGGCTCGGCGAAGCATTGGCCGGTGAAGTCGTTCGGCGATTTGGCGCGTCGCGTGGCGGACGAACTGGAGCGCACGGTTCTGGTGCTGTGCGGGCCGGCGGAACGGAATGCGGCGCGGTCGATCGTCGCGCGGGCCAGCCATCCGCGCGTCGTGTCGCTCGCCGACGAATCGCCTTCGCTGGGGTTGACGAAGGCGGCGGTCCGCGAGGCGGAATTGCTGGTGACGACCGATTCGGGACCGCGGCACTTCGCCGCGCCGTTCGATGTTCCGGTGGTGACGCTGTTCGGGCCGACGCACATCGCGTGGAGCGAGACGTTTCACCCGCTGGCGACGCACGTGCAACTCGCGGTCGATTGCGGTCCCTGCCAGAAACGCGTCTGCCCGTTGAAGCATCATCGTTGCATGAAGGATCTCACGGTGGACCGCGTGTTCGCGACGGTCGCGGCACGGTTGGAATCGAACACGCAGGACAAAGCGGCCGCGTGAAGTGATCTCGTATCCCGTCAAGTTCGATTTCGTGGGTCGATCGAACGGGCGGGTAGGACGGAATTGTATTCCGTCGTGCCCGCCCGCCGGTGAGACTCGCAATGCACCATCGTCGCCGTTCTCGATCATGGTCGGCAACACGAAACGGAGCGGGTTTCCCTGGCGGACGGAATACGATTCGTCGTACGGCTTCGAATGCCGCACGATGAAGCGACCGGGGCGTTTTGGCCTGACCACAATGTCGATGTTGACTCGACGCAATAGCGGGATTCGCAAGAATTCCGACGAATCGAGGTTCGATGTTGAATCTCGGAATTCTTGCGAATTCCGCTACACCCTCGACTAGAGCCGAAACCGCCGGATCATGAGCGATCGTCCTCGCGCAACAATCACGACGAATGCCGATGCTCCGGGCGAATCGTCGCTGCGCCGCGCGTGGAATCGCCGATTGGAGCACGTTTCCGACGTGCCGGCCGACCTCGTCGAGACGTTGTGGCGCGATCCCGACGCACTCCTCGACGAGTCGGAACTCATCAAGGACGGCGGGCGGTGCACGGTGTTGAAGTTCGCGCGCGGCGGGCGGGCGTGGATCCTCAAGCGGTACAACCTCCGCGGGCCGGTGCACACGGCGGCGCATCTGGCTCTGCCGACGAGAGCGCGGCGGAACTGGATTTTCGGACGCGAGCTGTCGGCGGCGGGAGTGCTCACGCCGCCGCCAATGGCCTGCCTGGAGCACCGCCTCGGGCCGCTGCGCACGCGGTCGTTCCTGTTGACGCCGTTCGTCCAGGGCATCGAGCTGCGGCGGGAACTGCGGAACGGTCCGCTGCCGGCCGATCTCGACCGATTGGCGCACGAATTCGAACGCCTGTGGCGGAAGCTCGGCGAACTGCGGTTGAGTCACGGCGACATGAAGACGACGAACTTCCTCGTCACGCCGGAGCGGCGGTTGATGTTGATCGACTTGGACGGGATGCGGCATCATCGCCGCGACGGAGCGCTGCGACAGGCGCAAGCCCGGGACCGCGCGCGGTTCTTCCGCGACTGGGAGGAACGTCCCGAGGTGGCGGAGGCGTTTCGGCGGCGGATCGAACGGAAGGAGGCGGCGTGAAACTCGCATTCTGCCTGTTCAAGTTCTTTCCGTGGGGAGGGCTGCAACGGGACTTCCTGCGAGTGGCGGGAATGTGCCGCGCGCGCGGGCACGAGATCGACGTGTTCACCATGGAGTGGGACGGCGATCCCCCCGCGGGGATGAACGTGACCGAGTTCCCGCCGTGGGGCATGTCGAACCACACGCAGTGCCGGCGGTTCGCCGCGCAAGTCGCCGAAGCGCTCGGCCACAGCGATTACGACGCGGTGATCGGCTTCAACAAGATGCCGGGGCTGGACGTGTATTTCGGCGGCGACCCGTGCTACATGGCGTCGTTCTCGCGGGGCAGCCAGCGGCTGGTGCGGTGGAGCGACCGCTACCGGACGTACTGCGAATTCGAGGAGGCCGTCTTCGGCCGGCATTCACGCACCCAGATCCTGCTGCTCAGCGAGGTGGAGAAGCCGAAGTTCGAGGCCTGCTACGGAACGCAGCCGGAACGCTTTCACGTGCTTCCGCCGGGGCTCGTTCCCGAACGGATCGCCCCGCCGAACGCCGAGGAGATTCGCGTCCGCACGCGCCGCCGGCACGGGCTGGTCGAGGACGATCTGTTGCTGATGATGGTCGGCTCCGGCTTCCACACCAAGGGGCTGGATCGCTCGCTGAAAGCGATCGCCCACCTGCCGGAAGAGCTGCGGCGGCGCTCCCGGCTGTACGTCATCGGGCGGGGAAAGACGGGACCGTTCCTGCGATTGGCCGGAAGGCTGGGCGTCTCGGACCGCGTGCATCTTCTGGGGGGCCGACACGACGTGCTCCCCTTTCTGCTGGCGGCCGATCTGCTGCTGCATCCCTCCTACATGGAGAACACCGGCGGCGTGTTGATCGAGGCGATGGCCGCCGGCTTGCCGATCCTCGCCAGCGACGTGTGCGGCTATCGCGGGCACATCGAGCGGGCGCAAGCGGGCTATCTGGTTCCCTCGCCGTTTCGGCAGCAAACGTTCGAGCACCTGCTGGAGGAAATGCTGACGTCGCCGCGCCGCGAAGAGTGGCAGCGCAACGGGCTGGCGTACGTCGGCCGCACGGACGTCTTCAGCATGCATGACCGGGCGGTGGAGCTGATCGAGCGAACCGCCCTCAGGAGGAACGCCGCGTGATGAAACTCCGCTCCGAACTCGGCCGACACTTCGTCGAGGACACCGCCTTCGACCGGTTGATCGCGCTCGACGGCGAAATCTATCGCGACATGCCCGCCCGCCGCACGCTGCGATTCGCGGTGGGGGGCCGGTCGTACTTCATCAAGGTGCATTTCGGCGTCGGCTGGCGGGAAATCCTCAAGAACCTGTTGTGCTTCAAGCTGCCGGTGCTCGGCGCGCGCGACGAATGGCGGGCGATCCGTCGGCTGAACGAGCTGGAAGTGCAATCGATGACGGTCGCGGGCTACGGAGAACGGGGCTGGAACCCCGCCCGCCGACAGTCGTTTCTGGTGACCGAAGCCCTCGAGGAGATGATCAGTCTCGAGGAACTGGCTCAGGCCTGGCTGCAAAATCCGCCTCCGCCCGCGCTCGATCGGTCGGTGATCGAGAAGGTGGCCCACATCGCGCGCACGCTGCACGAAAACGGCGTGAACCATCGCGACTTCTACACCTGTCACTTTCTGCTCGATCCGCGGACCCTCGAATCCCACAAGCCGCGCGACGCGGCGCCCGGTCGACGACACGTGCGGATGCATCTCATCGACCTGCACCGGGCGCACGTTCGCCGTCGCACCCCGCGACGCTGGATCGTCAAGGACGTCTCCGGGCTGTTCTTCTCCTGCATGGACATCGGGCTGACGCGGACCGACCTGCTGCGGTTCATGCGGGTCTATCGCGGCCGCTCGCTGCGATCGACACTGATCGACGACGCCCGGTTCTGGAAGCGGGTCGCCAAAAGCGGGCTGGCGCTGTACCGGAAAGTACACGGCCGCTTGCCGCATCCCTCGATCGTCGCGCTCGCCGAGGCCGTCGAAACGGGGAATCCGGCCAGGGGACGGCGCACTTCGCCGACGATCGATTCCCCGACGATCGCCCGTCGCGCCGCCTGACGAACCGACTCTTCTTCGACAAACCCAACGCTTGCGGTTTCGCGCAGATCGAAGATCGGCGGGACCGCGCCCGCGCGCTCAATCCGCGACGGGCATCCGAATCCGCGGGGGCCGCAGCGCCGCAAGCCCGTCCAATTCCCGATCCGCCGCCCGCAGTTTCCCCTCGGCGGTGCGATGCGTCATGATGACCAGGGGGACGATCGCCGCCCCGTCCGCGCCTTCGGCGGACTGCGCGCCGCCGTTCGGCTCGTCCGCCTCGTGCTGAATCAACGAAGCGATGCTGATCCCGTGCCGGCCCAGCACGTCGGCGATGTCCGCCAGCACGTGCGGACGGTCTTCGACGTGGAACCGCAGGTAGTACCGCCGGGCGACGTCTTCCGCGGGCTTGAGAGGCAGCGGGCTGTTTCGCCGCACGTCCAGCAGCGGAAACGTCAGTGCCGCCCGGCCGATCGCCGCGTCGATCACGTCCGCCACCACCGCCGAGGCGGTCTCCGGTCCACCCGCGCCCGGACCGGAATACCAGGTCGTGCCGACGGCGTCCCCCTCGACGGCGATCATGTTGAAGGCCCCGTCGATCTTCGCGAGCGGGCGATCGTGGCGGACGAGCGTCGGTTGCACGTGCATTTCGAGTTCGCCGTTCCCCAGCCGCGCGACCGCCAGCAGCTTCACCGTGTAGCCCAGTTCGCGGGCGTACTGCAGGTCGGCGAGATCGAGCGCGTCGATTCCCTGCCGCGGAAACGCCGCGAGCGGCACGCGCGTGCCGAACGCCAGCTCGGCGAGAATCACGAGTTTCTGCGCGGCGTCGGTGCCGTCCACGTCCATCACGGGATCCGCTTCGGCGTAACCCCGCTTCTGCGCTTCCCGCAATGCCTCGGCGTATGAGCGGTCGCGGGACAGCATCTCGGTGAGAATGAAATTGCTGGTCCCGTTGAGAATCGCCTCGATCGAGGTGATCTGGTTGGCGGCGAGCGACTGCGCGAGCGTGGAGATGATCGGCACTCCGCCGGCGACCGCCGCTTCGAACGAAATCGACCGCCCCAGTTCGCGCGCCCGGGCGAACAATTCCGGCCCGTGCTGACAGAGAACCGCCTTGTTCGCCGTCACCACGTCTTTGCCCGCTTCCAGCAGCCGCATCAGGATTTCCTGCGCCGGCTCGATCCCGCCGATGAGATGCACCGCGAGGTCGATCTCCGGGTCGGCGATGACCGCTTCGAGATCGTCGGTGAGCACGCCCTCGGGAAGTGAAATGCCGCGCGACTTGCGCAGGTCGCGGACGACCGACTTCCGCAGTTCGATCGGCCGTCCCGCCCGCCGCGCGGTTCGCTCGCCGTGCTCGGTGAGGATGCGGGCGACGGCCGTGCCGACCGTCCCCATGCCGACGATCGCGACGCGCAGGGGGGATTTCGAATCTTCGACGGAATCTCGGGAAGACATGGCGAAAGCGCGGTGAATTCGAGACGGAAATCACGGTTGGGAGATCAACGGACGAATCGGCCATCCTACCGGCGGCGGACGGGCGTGTCGATGGAGGGTCGGGTGTGGCAAGAGTTCTTGGCGACGCCAACTCTCTTCGGCGATGGGTAGCGGGGGCGCTTCGCAACGCGGAAGCCCCCGTGGCGCGCGCCGGGGGCTTTCG
>JBBDNT010000182.1:0-20823 GCA_040877445.1 Planctomycetaceae bacterium | reverse complement strand
CCCCCACCCCCCCCCCCTCCCCCCCGAAACGCGGGGGGAGAGGGGGACTCGCGCGGGGCCTCGAGCCACCCTCCGGCATTTTTCCATCCGGCACGCTCAACCCTCAACCCTCAACCCTCAACCCTCAACCCTCAACCCATCATACTCCGGCGGAATGTCGATCGCCTGCATCGGCTCGCCGGGGCGGAGCAGGCAGCAGACGATCTTCATCCGGCCTTCGGCGATCAGTTTCTCTCCCAGGTGGAACTCATGGCGCATCGTGAGCGAGCGGGCGCCGCGGCGCTCGATCGCGATCCGCACGTCGAGCACGTCCTCGAACCGGGCTGGGGACTTGAACGAGCACTCGGCGAACACGCGCGGCCAGCCGATCGTCGCACCGTCGGGCAACCGGTGCATCACGCTAAGCCCCAGCGAGCGAAGGAACTCGTGCTCCGCCTGCTCCATGTAGCGGTAGAAGGCGGTGAAGTGGATGATGCCCGCGGCGTCGGTGTCGATGAACTCGACGCGGCGGGTGGTGTGAAACGCGGTCACTCGCCGGTCCCCTCGTCGGCGTCGCGGAAGAACTCGGCGACGGGGCACGAGAAGCCGGGCGGGATCGCTTCGCTCGTCTCCACGTCGTCACCGATGCCGTCCGCGAAGGTCGTGCCGTCGTCCACGAGTTGGGCGAAATCATCGAGTGTCGGCAGCGTGTGGTCGATGGACATGGGTGGTTTGGTGTTCCTTTCGCGGCGCGCCGGTCGCCCGCGATTGTATTCCGCTCGTCCGCCGCTGTCATCGTAGTACGTCGTTCAGATTGAATTTGGAGGTTGGCGGCATGTCGGACGGATTGGCAATCCTTCCAACGGCAAGCGAACCGGCAGAACGATCGACTTCCGGCGACGTTGAGGCCTCATCGCCGAATTGCCAATCCATCCTACGGACAAGCCACAGAGGGAAGTTCGAGAAGCGACCCGGGCGGAACGGCGGGCGGGGCGTTCTTCCATTCGGACTTGCGGGAATACGGTCCGATCGCGGAAAATAGGCGGACGGTTCCGGCGTGTGGGCCGGATTCGACGTACACTGGAGAGACGGGGGCGTTGCGCGGGATGCGCGCGTCCCGTCGCCGGCCATCGGCATTCCCGTTCCATCGGTCGCCCCATCCCGTGAGGCCCGCGATGCAAAAGCTCTTCACCTGCGCGCTGACGTTCGCCATCGCCCTCGGCGCGCTGGCCGTGCCGACGAATCTTCCGGCCCAGGACGACAAGTCCGACGAGAAGAAGGACGACCCCAAGCCGGCCGAGGCGCAGAAGCAGCCTTCCAAATACGAACAGCTCACCGCCAAGATGAAGAAGGTCGAGGGGCTGTGGACGCTGCACCACGACGACCAGAAGCTGTTCGCGGAGCTTTCGTCGGGCGACCTGGGCAAGAACTACATCGTGCTGACTTCGATCGCCCGCGGGATCAGCAGCGGAATGGTGCTCGGCGGGATGAGTTGGGGCTTCGACGACGACGTGATCTGGACCTTCCGCAAGGTGGGCGACAAGATCCACGTCGTCCGCCGGAACGTCCGCTTCCAAGCGAAGAAAGGCACGCCCGAGGCGAGCGCCGTCGAACTGGCCTACAGCGACAGCGTACTGTACGCCCTGCCGATCCTCACGGCCACTCCCAAAGGAGGGAGCCTGGTCGACATGACGAACATCTTCATGAGCGACGACCAGCAGATCGGCCGGGCGATCGGCCGCGGCGCGTCGTTCGCCAAGGATCGTTCGACCTGGGCCGCGATCAAGGCGTTTCCGAAGAACGTCGAATTGCAGGTGGCGGCCATTTACGCCGGCAGCGGCGCGCTCGACACCGTCTCCGACACGCGGGGCATGCAGGTCAACGTGCACTACAGCATCAGCCTGTTGCCCGAGAACTCCTACAAGCCCCGCCAGGCGGACGACCGCGTGGGCTACTTCCTGACGGTCCTCAAGGACTTCTCGAACCAGGACGACGACGAGCAGTTCGTCCGTTACGTCAATCGCTGGGATCTGCAGAAGGCCGATTCCGAGGCGAAGCTGTCACCGCCGAAGGAGCCGATCATCTTCTACATCGAGAAGACCGTGCCGATCCGGCTGCGGCCGATCGTCCGCGACGGGATCACCGAGTGGAACAAGGCCTTCGAGAAGATCGGCTTCGCCGACGCGATCCAGGTCCGCCAGCAGCGCGACGACGACAACTGGGATCCGGAGGACGTTCGCTACAACACCTTCCGCTGGATCACCGCGGAAGCCGGTTTCGCGATGGGCCCGTCTCGCGTGAACCCCATGACCGGGCAAATCCTCGACGCCGACATCATCTTCGACGCCAGCTTCCTCCGCCACTGGAAGACCGAGTACGAAACCTTCACGCGGGAAGACGCCCGGCTGCTGATGGGGGGGGACGAGTACGACGTGCCGATGAGGAACATTTTCGCCGACCCGCACGGTCTCGACGCCCGCGCTGCCGAACGATTGCACGGGCACGGCCATCGCCACGCGCCGCACGCCCAGTGCTCGCTGGGCCGCGGGATGCAGCAGCAACTCGGCTTCGCCGCCGCCGCGTTCGCTGCCCGCGGGGCGCTGAAGGACGGCGAGATTCCCGAGGAGTTCGTGCATCAGGCGCTCAAGGAAGTGGTGATGCACGAGGTCGGGCACACGTTGGGTCTCCGGCACAATTTCAAGGCCAGCACCTGGAAGCCGCTCGACGACATCGACGGCGGAGACGGTCCCACCGTCGCCAGCGTAATGGACTACAACCCCGCCAACATCGCCGCCAAGGACGCGAAGCAGGGAGCCTACTACACTCCCACCATCGGCCCGTACGACTATTGGGCCATCGAGTACGGCTACAAGCAGGTTTCCGGCAAGGAAGGCGAAGAACTGGCGAAGGTCGCCTCGCGGACGAACGAGCCGGGACACGACTACGCCACCGACGAGGACACCCGCAGCATCGACTCCGACCCGCTCTCCAACCGGTTCGACCTCGGGAACGAGCCGATCGAATTCGCGGCCCGGCGGATGAAGATCGCCGGCGAACTACTTCCGCACGTAGTCGATCGCACCGTCGAGGATGGAGAAGGCTATCAGCGGGCGCGCCAGGCGTTCGGCCTGCTGTTCAGCGAATACTGGCGGACCGCGTACTTCGCCTCGCGGTTCCCCGGAGGCATTCACGTCCATCGCGACCACAAGGGAGACAAGGACGCCCGCCCGCCGTTCCGAATCGTCGAGGCCGACCAGCAGCGGCAGGCGATGAAGCTCCTCGCCGAGACCGCCTTCGACACCCCGCGGTACGAGCCGGAAGTGCTCAACCATCTGGCCGCCACGCGCTGGTCGCACTGGGGCGTGCGGGACAATTTCCGGCTCGATTATCCCATCCACGACTACGTGGGGATGATGCAGGGGCGGATTCTCGCGCAGCTCACCAACAGCATGACGCTTTCGCGGCTGCACGACAGCGAGCTGAAAGTCGCCGCGGACGCCGACGCCTACACCCTCGCCGAACACCTGCGAACGCTCGTCGACGCGGTCTTCACGGAATGGAAGTCGCCGGGCGAGGCGAAGGAGCACACGAACCGCGACCCGTACGTGTCGAGCTTCCGCCGCAACCTGCAACGGATGGCGCTCAACCGGCTCGCCGATCTCGTGACCGTCGACACCGGCGCGCCGGACGACGCCCGCACGCTCGCCCGGATGCACCTGCGGGATCTCGACCGGTCGCTCGGCCGGCTGCTCGAGGACGACAAGCGCGAGTTCGACGACTATTCGCGGGCGCATCTGCTCGACGCGCAGGAGCGGATTCGCCAGGTTCTCGAAGCGAAGCTCGAACTCCGCTCGATCAACTGACCGTCACCGCTTGAACCGGTACTCTCCGTTCGCGCGGTCGAAGTCGGCGTCGGCCAGGCGGTTGTCGAGGCCGATGTTCGTGTAGGTGTAGAATTCGATCAGCGTCGCTTCGTCGAGCGGCTCGCCGGCGAGTTGCTCTTCATCCTCGCCGATCGGCCAGGCGTAGTTGCGAATGCACACGGGCAGGCACAGTTCCTCGTCGATGTGCGCGATCGTCTTGCGGAACCCCGCGTGGTACGCCGGGTCGAGCGATTCGATCACGAAACAATAGCACGGCCGCCCCTCGAACCGCTGCCCGAAGTGCATCGCGCAGCGCACCGGGAGTTGCTCCGCGCCGAGGTCGGTGCGGCGGAACTCGCACATCTTGCGGGCGGCGGCGAGCAGCCCGGCCATCGTCACCGGATAGCGGGACTCGCGCATCGCCATCGAACCGTGGGGATCGAGGTTGAGCGCGGGCACCAGCCGCGCCTTCCAGCCGCCGGCGTGCACGATCATGTTCCCGTCGTTCTGCCCTTGGACGTACAGCAACTCGCGGCCGGGATCGAAGGAGAGCCATTTCATGTAGACGCTGAACGGTTCGTGGCGGACCTTCATTTCGACGGTTTGGCGTTCGCCCAGCACGTGGTCGACCCGCTCCTGCTTGTGGAGCGTGGCGGTGTAGGAGGGAACCTTGCTCAGCCGTTCGATGCCTTTCTCGAGCAGCAGCAGTTGCATCAGAAGCGCGGGGCGGCCCTGGACGGCCTGGCTGCGGCCCCGCTCGTCCGCGGCCGCCGCGTCGCCATTCTCGCCCTCGTGTTCTCCAACCGTGACGGCCATCGGCGGCGGCGGCGCGACGGGGGCGGCGTACGCTCCGCTCGTTCCCCCCGCGCCGGCGGGGGGTGGATCGAAATTGACGTACAACACGCCGATGGCGGCGACCGCGATGCAGACGGCCAGAACATTCGGCCGCCGGGACGTTGCGGAGTTCTTCCGCCGAGCCTTCGAGCGCGTCATGCGTCGAGCTTCCTGGGACGTGTCGAGTTGCGGGAGCGGCGAGCCGCGGCGTGATGTGATTTCTTGCCGCGGAGACGGCCATCCGGAGAGCGGGCAATGGCCCCGTTCCGAATCGGCCCCGGGTTCGTGACGTGGTGAGGGATTTTGCCATGCGCGGCAGAATCGGCGCATGGGGAAATCCCCCGTGTTCGAAAGAGGCCGCCCGGCTTGGCCGACCGGAGGAATCGGGCGAATTTCGCCAGACTGCCTGATCGTCGCGCGAAACCGCGGAAGCGAGTCGCGAAGCCGTCCGCGTCAGGCGTGGGGTTTTCGAGCGGTGATGTCGATCGTCGCGCCGCTCCGAAGGGCGGCGGCGAACAGGCTCACACCGAGCGCCACAGGCATTCCGAGCAGATAAGCCGCGCGAAGTTCCCCGCGGAGCCGCTTCGGCAGCCTCTCGCCGCCCCCCTTCGTCTGCAACAGCGTATAGAGAGTGTTGCGGGGATAGCGGTGCGATCGATTGAGCGCGCTTTGCACCCAGCCGAAAGGGTTCTGCCGCAACGAGAAATGATGCACCTTTCCACACTCGAAGCCGCACCGCGCGAGCAGCCGCTCGAGCGCCGCGAGCGGAAAGTGGTGCAGATGCCGCGGCAGGTCGAGGTGAAACCACGCCGGTCCCGCCCAACGGGCCTGCCAGCTCGAGAAGTTCGGGACCGCGACGACGACCCGTCCGCCCGGCTTCAGCACGCGATGAATTTCCGCGATCGTGCGGCGGGGATCGTACACGTGCTCCAACACGTGCCAGATCACCACCAGGTCGAATCGCTCCGCGGGATACTCCGCGTCGTTCAAATCGGGGGCGATGCGAATTTCCGCGCGCGGGTCGGCGCCGGCGGCGGCGGAATCGCTCACCTCGAAGCCGTGGACCTCCATCCCCAAATCGGCGAGCGTGCCGAGCAACACGCCGCGGCCGCAGCCGACATCGAGCACGCAAGCCCCGCGCGGCAATCCACGGACCAGTTGCTTCGCGCTCCGCGCGGCGGTGCGGCGGACGAGCGTTTCGACCCAGGGAGTGAATTTGGCCCCGGCCGTGCCGTAGTATTCGGGGGGATAGAACCCGGCGATCTCGTCGGGTTGCGGGAATGGATGCAGCCGCCCGAGTCCGCAATCGGCGCAGACGACGACTCGCAACGGCAGCCCGACCATCTGAAACGCGGGCCGCGCTTGCGTGGCGTCGCACACGGGGCAGGGGAGCGTCTCGACGATTACCCGATCCGAATCGGGGATTTCGCGGATGGGGCAGTCGTAGAGGAGGGAAGTCACGGATGGCGGCCGCGCTGGCAACGATACTGGCTCCGACACGCGTGATCCTATGGTGAAATTTCCCCGGATGACGCACCACCTCGGAGTTTCGACCCGCGATCCGTCGCTGCAATTCCGTGAGCGATCAGGCACGCCGCTCCTAACTTCCCGTCCGACGGAGCACGCGCTCGGTCAGCAGCGTCCGCCGGCTTCGGATTGCGGCTTTCGCTTCGTCCGGCGTCCACTGGTCGATCAGCCAGCCCTTGATGACGACAAGGCATTCCCGCACATCTTCAGGCGTCGGCACGGTGGGTTTGCGAAAGGCGGCGACCAACCCGGGGACATCGTCCTGATCCATCCAGAGCGTCCATTCGACGCCGTCGACCGCGGCCTGCGACTCCGGCACGAGCCGGCGCTTGAACGTCACGACCCGCCCACCCGAAGAGGCCGACATGCAAGCCGTTCCCATCGCCTGGCCGGAAAACGGCGGCAGAGAAACATTTTGCTCGCGTGCGGCCTCGGCGACCGCGTGCAACCACGTTCGCGAATTTGGGTGCTCAGTCATCTTCATCGTCCGCCGGGTCGTCGGAAAACTCGACGCTCTCCACGGTCCCTTCGATCAACCATTCGTCTTCATCCGCTCGACCCTCGAAGAGTCGCTCACGATCGAGAGACGCGATTCGCACACGGATGATTCGCCATCTCCCGCTCAAACGTTCCCCGTAACTGCATTCGAACGAGGCAGCCTCCGCGAAGGAACGATCGGTCGTCCAACTCGTGTAGCCGGTTTCCGTTCGTCCCGCGGAATGCCTCCATCGCCATTCATGGCCGACTCGGTCCGGTCGAGGTGGAATGATCTCGCCGAAATGCTCGACTTGACTCACTTCCGGCGACTCCGCCGGGACTCCTCGATAGAGCCATACATGGCCCTCGAGCGAATCGAGCATTCACGTTCTCCTGATTAACGATACCTAAGAACCGTCTACCAGGGAAGGGAATTTCGGCCCGCAACTCCCGCAGCCCGCGTCGCTCATTCGGTTTCTGCATGTTCAATCGCCGCCAGCGCGTCGCGGGCGTCGCTACGGATTTCGGCGAAGCGGTGCTTCTCCACCAGCGAGTGCAACAGCTCGGACAAGCGGGATCGCTCGTCGGAATCGAATTCGTCGGCCAGTTCGCGCACCGCCTTGAGCGACGCCCGCAACGAGACGAGCGACTCGAAGTTCGCCGTCAGGTCCGCCGGATCGGGCGCGGGCGCCGTCGCCGGGCTCTCCGCGCGAGACGCTGATGGGGACTCGCGCAGCGGGGATTCGGTCGTGGTCGCCGGAGGCTCCGCCAGCACGATCAGAATCGCCAGTCCGGTGAGCATCGCCAGCCCCACTCGAACGCGGAATCGTCGTCCCGCGGCTTTTTCCTCATCCGCGACCGGCCGTCTCCAGCGAAGCTCGAACGCCCCCCACACCGTCGCGGCGACCGCGAGAATTCCGAGAATGGCCATCCAATGCAGATTGAGACGGGGACCGGCTTCCTCCTCCGCTTCCGCCACGACGACGGGCGGCTCGGCGGCATTGGCGAAGATTTCCTCGAAGACCGGAACGCCCGCGGTCGATTTCTGCCGGGCCAGGCCGATCGCCGCGTTCGCCCGCGTCGAGTCGTCGGCGTTGTTCAGCAGCACTTCCAGGCGCGCGCGCGACGCATCGGTCGGAAACAGCCCCAACGCGTACGCCGCAACGTGGCGGACGGCCGGCTCGTCGGCGGTCGAGGCGGCGATCAGGTCGTCTTCCAGCGCGCGATCGGCGGTCATCTTCGCCAGCCGTTCGGGCTCCTTCTCCGCGGCGCGGTTGGCGATCACGGCGATCTCGATCAGCGCGTTGCGGCGCACTTCGGGATCGTTGGCGGGGCTGGTTCCCAACTGAAGCGGCGGGAGCGCCTCGGGAACGTCGAGCATTCCCAGCGCCCGCGACAGGTACAACTGCTGCAGATGCCACGCCTCGGACTTCGGGCTTTCCGACAGCCGCTTGCGGTACACGCGGCCGAGCGCCTCCGCGAGCTGCACGTTCTCGGTGAGCGGCGGCGCGGCTTCGTCGCCGTGATCGGTTCGCGCCTGGGCGGCGCTCAGCATCTGGGCGAGCATGAGCGCCGCACGGTCGCGGCGATGGGCGTTCGCCTGGTCGGGGGGGACTTCCAACTCGGCGATGAGCGACTGCCAGTTCTGATCGCCGGCCGCCATCTTGCCGAACAGCAGCCAGACGCCGACGATCGCCAGCACGATCACCGCCGGCACGACGAACAACTGCACGATGAACCCGGCCGAGGGAGGCTCGACGGGGGGGAGATGGTCTTCGGAGGAAAAGGCGTCCGGCATGGTGGAAAGCAGTCGGCAGTAAGTAGTCGTCGACAGTGGGCGAGCGTGCTGGATGGCGAGCCTCCCGCGTGAGCGGGGGGAGCGCAAGCTTGCGGTTTCGCGTCACTCGCAACTCGTCACTCGTCACTCGTCTTCTCGAAATCCCCCGCCATGACGACGTACAGTTTCTTCGGGTCGATGTGCTTCCGCATTGCGGCGAGCACTTCTTCCGGCGTCAGCTTGCGGACGGCCTCTTCGAGTCGGGCGTAGTAGTGCATGTCGCGTTCGGCCTGCACGGTCGATTCGAGGATCGACGCGAGGCCCGAATCGTCGCTGCGGGCCACGTTCTGCCGTTCCAGCCAGCCTTCGCGTCCCTGGTCGAGTTCCTCCTTCGTGACGCCCTTGTCGAGCATCCGCAGCAATTCCTCGCGCATCGCCTTGTCGACGCGATCCCGGTTGGCCGGGTTGTAGATGGCATACAGATAAAACGCGGCCCGGTCGTCGAGCGAGCGGGCATTGAAGCCGGACGCGACCCCGTAAGACAGCCCTTCCTGCTGGCGGACGCGATCGGCCAGTCGCGACGTGAGCGAGCCGCCTCCCAGCACGAAGTTCCCCAGCGTGACGGCCGGGTAATCCGGATGGGCGTCGCTCATCGGCGCCGCGAGACCGGCGAAGTACATCGCGTTGGCCTTGTCCGGCGTGAGGACCGTCTTCTCGCCCCCTTGCGCGTCGCCGTCGACGCGGTGCTCGAGCCGGGCGTAAGGCTCGCCGCTCTTCCAGCCGCCGAGCATCTTCTCCAACCTCGCGACGGTCGGCTCGACGTCGAAATCGCCGACGAGCGCGAGCGTCGCATCGCCGGCCCCGACATGGCGGCGATGCAGTTCGACAAGGTCGTCGCGGGTGACGGCGTCGAGTTCGTCGATCTCCTCCTGGGGGGTCGGCTGATAGCGGGGATCGCCTTTCTCGAACGGGTCGAGATGCCGGCGGACTTCGTTCACCGCGAGGGCTTGCGGATCAGTGAGTTGCTTTTCCAACGTCGCCCGCTGGGCTCGCTTGAGGAAGTCCAGTTCGGACTCGGGAAAGGTCGGCGCCCGCAGCACCTGTTCCAACAGGTCGAGCGTGTCGGAAAGTTGCTCGCGCTTCACCTGCAACGTGAACGTCGCTTCGCCGGGAGTGCCGGTCGCGCTCAGTTCGGCCCGCGCGCGGTCGAACGTGTCCTGCAACTCCTGGCGGGTGTGTTTCTCGGTGCCGCGGCGCATCATCGTCGGCATCAGTTCGGCGATCTTGGTCTTGCCGTGCAGGCTCTCGGCGGTTCCGTATCGCAGCGTGATCCGCAGATAGACCATGCCGCCGCGCGTCTTGCGGGGCAGCAGGGCGGCCTTCACGCCGTCGGCGATGGTGACGCGCTTCGTCCGGGCTTCGACGTTCTCGGGGGAGACGTCGAACGCTTCGCCGGCGACGACCTGCTCGCGGCCCTTGTAGTCGCCGATCATCTCCGCGAGGTCCGGGGTCGCGGGGACATCCACGCGGTCCGGCGACTTCACGGGCACGTACAGCCCCACGGTGCGGTTCGTTCGCACGAGGTACTTCTCGGCGACGCGCTTCACGTCCTCGGCAGTGACGTTTTCGAGCCGGTCGCGGTAAAGGAAGTACAGCCGCCAGTCTCCCATCGCCGCCCAATCGCTGAGATCGACGGCGAGATCGGTGGCGTCGGCGGCTTGCAGCTCGCGCTGTTTGAGCAGCTTGGCTTGCGCCCGCGCGACCTCCTCCGCGGTGACTCCCTCGCGGCTGACCTGCTCGATGACCTCGGTCATCACGTCGAGGGCGACCTGCGGGTCGTTCCCGGTGGGAACTTCCGCCAGGAACAGCATCACCCCGGGGTCGTGCCAGGCGAAGGCCGCCCCGGACACGCTCGAGGCTCGCTTCGTCTCGACCAGCGCCTTGTACAGCCGGCCTGAGGGAGACATCGTGAAGATGCTTTCCAGCACGTCGATCGCCGGGTAATCGGGATGCGCCCCGGAGGGAATGTGATACACCGCCCCGGCCGCCGCGACGTCCCCCACCCGGCGGAGCATCACCAGCCGCTCGCCGTCCTGCGGCGGCTCTTCGGTGTACGTCTTCGGCAAGACCCGCTCGGGACGCGGGATCTTCCCGAAGTGCTTCCCGATCAGTTCGAGCGCCTCGTCGGGATCGAACTTCCCGGCGACGATCAGCATCGCGTTGTCGGGCTGATAGTAGCGGCGGTAGAATTCCTGAAGGCTCTCGATCGGCACGCGCTCGATGTCGGCCCGGTTCCCGATCGTCGCCTTCCCGTAGTTGTGCCACTGGTACGCGGTCCCGAGCATTCGCCGGTACAGGACGCTCGCCGGCCGGTTCTCGCCCGCCTCGAATTCGTTGCGGACGACCGTCATTTCGGAGACGAGGTCTTCCTTCTTCACGTGGCTGTGAATCAGTCGGTCGGCTTCCAGTCGGATGGCGAACTCGAGGTTGTCTCCGCGTGCGGGAAGGGTCTCGTAGTAGTTGGTGCGATCGACCCAGGTGGTGCCGTTGAACCGCGCTCCGCGCTCCTGCAAGACCTTGGGAATTTGCGGGTGCGTGGGGGTTCCCTTGAAGAGCATGTGCTCCAATAGGTGGGCCATGCCGGCCTCGCCGTACCCTTCATGCCGCGAACCGACGAACACCGTCATGTTGACGGTGACGGTCGGCTGCGAATCGTCGGGGAACAACAGCAACTTGAGGCCGTTGTCGAGGCGGTACTCGGAGATGCCTTCGATTTCAGCGACCTTCTTGATGTTCGATCCGTCCGCGTCCGCATCGGCGGCCGCGCAGGTGGAGACGGCGACTCCGGAGACGAGCATCGCGCACAGGCCTTTCCATCGCCAGTCCATGGTCGATCCTTCCGGGAAACGACGAAAAGAAAATCCACTGGAATCGTAGCAGTCGCCCCGGCGGTTGGGAACCGACCGCCTCGCGGAGATCTTGCAATTCGTTCATCACCGGATCGACGATCGAGGTGTTCCAAGACCGTGGCGGTCCAACGCATCTCCAGCGCGGCGGACAGTGGCGGTGCGGCGACGACCGAGTCGCACTGGATTCCCGCCTTCGCGGGAATGACGGCGGTGCGGACGCCGGCTCTCGGAAACGCGGCCCGAGTGCGAATCAATCCGTGTCCGCGAGGTCGATCTGGACGCGAATGATTTCGTCCCGCCGGGCGAAGAAGGCGTCCACGACGGCGGGATCGAAATGGCTCCCCCGCCCTTCCTCCAGGATCCGGAAGGACTTCTCCAGCGGAAAGGCCGGCTTGTACGAGCGTTTCGAACAGAGCGCGTCGAACACGTCCGCCACGGCGGTGATGCGGCCTTCGAGCGGAATGTCCTCGCCCGCAAGCCCCAGCGGATAGCCCGATCCGTCCCAACGTTCGTGGTGAGTCAGGGCGATCCGCTTGGCCAGCTTGAGGATCGGCGAGCCGCCGACGTCCATGATGCTCGCTCCGAGTTCGGCATGGCCGCGGGCGATCTGCGCCTCGTCGGCGGGAAGGCAATCGACGATCTTCTTGCCGAAGCCGCAGTGCTTCTGCATCAAGTCGTACTCTTCCGGCGAGAGCTTTCCCGGCTTGAGCAGAATGGCGTCGGGAATGCCGATCTTGCCGACGTCGTGCAATTGCGCGGCCAGCTCGAGCACCTCCAATCGTTCGGCGACGAACCCGAGTTGCGCGGCGATGATGCGGGCATAGCGGCCGACGCGGAGAATGTGCTGCCCGGTGTCGTCGTCCCGGTATTCCGCGGCGCGGGCCAGGCAGTGGATGACTTCCCGCCGCGACGCCTCCAGGTCGGCTGTCCGCCGCCGCACCGCCTCTTCCAGCTCTTCCGAATGCCGCGAGAGTTGGTCCTGGTACGCCTTGCCGATCAGCACGTTGCGAATTCGGGCCAACAGCTCTTCCCGATGCACCGGCTTGGAGAGCAAGTCGGTCGCGCCTCCCTGAAGCGCCTCGAGCTTGGTCGAACTCGTCGAGCTGCCCGTCAGGATCAGAACCGGGATCGTGGAGTATTCCGAGTCGGCGCGGATCGCCTGGAGAATCTGCAGGCCGCTCAGGTGCGGCATGTGGATGTCGAGCAGCACGAGGTCTGGTCGGAACTCGGCGAGCAGCGGCAGCGCTTCGATCGCGTCTTCGGTCGCCTGGATGTTCCGATAGCCGTCGATTTCCAGATATCCGCGGACGACGTCGATGTTGAGCGATTCGTCGTCGACGATCAGGATCCGGGACTGCTTGATGTCCCGCAGCGGCGGTCGCGACTCGGTCTTCGCTATCGTTCCCGAAGCTCGACTGTTCGAATGATGAGGGGGTGATTCCACGAGGGGCATGCGAAGCTCTTTCGAAGGTTTCTCGTAGTGATCTTCAGATCGGGACGAGGGCGATGCGGTCCACGAGCGCTCGCAACTCGTCCAATGCCTTCTCCGCGGCACGTTGATTCCGGTCGCGGGCGGATTGCTCCAGATCCTGGGCCGGGATGGTCAGCGAATCGAATCCCACCGTGCCGCCCGACCCCTTCAGCCAATGGGCGAGCCGGGCCAGTTCGTCCCAGTCGCCGCTGGCATGGGCAGCGTGCATTTCATCCATTCTCCCGGCAAGCTTGAGGGCGAAGTCGTCGACGATTCGCCGAAACTGCGGCAGCTCGATCGGCAAAGTCGAGACCAGGGGGGACGTGTCCCGCTCCTCGTCGTCGGCTTCCACGCAACCCGGCTCATGTGGCTGGTTCAGCCCGCCGAGAACATCGACCGAGATGTCGTCCGGGTCGTCGACCGCGGCGAGAATCGTCTCGAGCATCCGGTCGATCTGCACCGGCTTCGACAGGTATCCGCTGCACCCGGCGGCCAGACATTTTTCCTCGTCGCCGCGCATCGCGTGGGCGGTCAACGCCAGGATGGGAACTTCGCACCCCAGCGACCGCAAGGTCCGCGTGGCAGTGTAGCCGTCCATCACGGGCATCTGCATGTCCATGAGGATCAGATCGAATGCTTCGCGGCTGGCCCTGCTCACGCCTTCCCGCCCGTTCTCGGCGCACACGACCGACGCGCCGGCTTCGGTGAGCACCAGCGAAATCAGCTCGCGGTTCGTCTCTCCGTCCTCGACCAACAGCACCCGGATGGGGGGCAGCGCGTCGAGCGCCGGCTCCGTCGCGTCGCGTTTCGCCGGCGAGCGGAACGCTTCACAGAAGGTCTCCTCGACGAACGGCACGCCCTCCAGGGGACCGCTGTCGATGGCGATGCGGAACTTGCTGCCGCGCCCCGGTTCGCTTTCCACCGAGATGTCCCCGCCCAACTCGCGGGCGATGTGCCGGCAGATCGTCAATCCCAGCCCGGTCCCGCCGTACTGGCGGGTGATCGAGTTGTCCGCCTGGTCGAACGGCAGGAAGATCCGCTCCACATGCTCGGGATGAATCCCGATGCCGGTGTCTTCGACCTCGCACACGAACCGCGGCTCCGGCTGGTCGGCATGCACCGCGGCGCGAATCGTGACTCGTCCGGTTTCGGTGAACTTGATCGCGTTGACGGCCAGATTCATGAGCAACTGCCGCAACCGGGCGGGGTCGGTCAGGATCGTCTCGGGCACCGGCGTAGTCCATTCGCATTCCAGGCGGAGTCCCTTTTCCTGCGCGCGGACTCGCAGCACCGAAAGCACGTCGGACAGAACTTCGTGCGGGGAACAGCGGATGCGGTCGCATTCCATTCGACCGGCCTCGATCTTGGAAAGGTCGAGGATGTCGTTGATCAGCGTCAGCAGGTGCTCGCCGCTGGAGTGGACCGTGTCGAGATACTCCTCGCGCTGCTCCGGCGATCCCACGTTGCGGCGAAGCACGTCGGTGAATCCGAGGATGCCCGCCAGCGGCGTTCGAATTTCGTGGCTCATGTTCGCCAGGAACTCGCTCTTCGCCGCGTTCGCGGATTCGGCCTGCTCCTTGGCCTGCTGCAGTTCGGCATGATTCGATTCGAGTTCCGCCGTCTGCAAAGCCATGGCCCGCATTTCCCGCACCGACTGCTCGATGCAAATGATCAAAAACAGATCCTCGAACAACACCCAGGCGGCATGTTCCAGCCACCGCCACGAACCGGCGCTGAGCACTCCGAACACGGTTTCCGGCCAGTAGACTCCGCGGAGGAAGTGATCCGCCGCCACGACCAGCGTGGGGGGAATCAGCAGCTTCCAGTCGCGATAGGCGGCCAGAAACGCGAGCGAGCCGAACACGTGAAAGTGCGTTTCGATCCGCCCGCCGCTGACGTGAATCAGCAACGAGGAGAACATCACCTGGGCCACCGCGATCGTGTAGCGGGTGATCGCCTTTCCCGGAGCGAGGCAGGCCAGCGTCACAGGCAGCGCGCACAGCGCCCCGCCGAAGAAGACGGCCAGCCAGACGTGCGGATGCACGCTGCTGGCGGAACCGGTCCAGGTCCGCGGAGACAACCACACCGCCCCAATGATCGCCGCGGCCCATTGCAGCAACATCAGCACCGCGAACATCCGGTCGGTCCGCCGATAAATGCGCTGCTGATGCGCTTCGAGCAGCGTCTCGGCCCGGGCCGCGAGGGCCGGCGAGTGTGTCAGCCGACGCATGGCCATACTCTGAAATCGGTGAGGGAACGCGCGGGGATCGATCGCATGACCATCGGATGATGCGTGGTCCCTGAAAACATAGATCATCGGACCACTTCACCGCAGCGGATTGCGCCGGAACCGGCCGCAGTCGCCTCTCAAGGTCCGATCGAATCGAATGCAGCGATTGCGCGGCGACGCAGCGCCGGGCGCGGTCTCGGTCCGACAATTCGGCATCGCTGGGATCGAACCGACGCTTCCTCGACGGCCGCCGCGGATTTCGTCGCGATCGCGATGCGACGAAGCCGCGCGCCGTCATTTACGAGAAGGCGATCAATTTCGTTCGCGCGGATTGCCGAATTCGTGGCAGAAGAGCCGCGCACGAAGTAAGCGGAGTTGCCGCACCCGCCGCTCACTGCGCGGCTGGGGCGCAGCCGAAACCCGCCCTCGCCACGCGGCTCTTGGGCGCGATCAATCTTTCTCGCGCGCGTTGCGGAATTCTCGCGTGACGGTGTCCTCAACCACCTGTTGCACCCAATAGGACTCGTCGGTCGTCGTTGTGATGGCCATGAACCTGCACGTTTCACGCTGCCTCGCGCAATGTCGAGCACTGTCAACCGGGTACTGGCCGGAAAACGAGTACGTCAATTCGGTGTGCTCGACTGGCACATTCTCGTCGCCCGAGTCGCTGAACAATTCCCTTAAAGCCGGACTATTGGAACACTCGAACTCGACGTCAAGGAACAAGCATGGCACATTTGCGACCGTGGCCACTTTCGTAAGCTTCGCGGTCCCGGCCGGCAATGCCTTCTGCCAACTCGCCTCGGTGGGCAGGCTTCTTCCAAAGGCTGCCTTAGCCTCGTCATCGAGATGGACAGGCCACGTCTCGCCGACCTTACGACGCTGCCTCGATCCGAATTCGGCATCGACGCTGCCGCCGCCGCGGTAAGTCGTCACGATCATCCGCAGAAGTTCGCAGTGGTATTCATTCACCGGCTCGCCGTCGATCGAGAACTGCGTTTCCCCGTCGATCGTCTCCGCGATGAGCATCTTCCGAAGCAGATCGAACTCGAGATCCCCGTCGTCATCGTCGTCGAATTTCCACCGCGTGACGGTCAGTGCCTGCTTGAGCACGCGCCCTTCGCTGTCGACCTTCAGCACCTCCACATGAGCATCCAGTTCAATCAATTGCGATCTCGTCTGGACCCTCGCATTCTTCGCCTTCTCGATAGAGTCGTCAGCACGCGGTCCCCCTCGATAACCGATTTTCCGCTCCGCGCGCAGCGAAACTTCGAAGACATTTCCGGCCCGCTCCGGGCGGACCAGTTCGATGGCGAACACCCGCGGGACGACCTTCGGAATCGAGTCGTCCTCCGCCCGGGCGATCGACGCGAAGGCGAGGATCAGCACGACCGCGACTTCGATCCGCTTTCGGAACGTCGATACGTGCATGAAATGCGCCTCCAGGAAACCCGAGAAATGGGCTGCGTCCGCTTTTCCTCAGCCGCTTACTTCGTGCGCGGCTCTTTGCGCACGTTGAGGCTCGTTCACGCCGCAATCCGCTCCGCCGTCGCGACGTTCGATCGCAAGTGCTCGACGTTCAGTCCGCCGACCACCACGCTCGTCACGTGGGAGTTCGCGAGGACGAATTCGAGGGCCGCTTCCGCAGGCAGCCGGCCCGAGCCGAGGCCCTTTTTCACGAGGACGGCGACGCCGCGGCGGTGGGCTTCCTCCATCACGGCGGCGTGCGTGCGGTCGTCGAGCGAGTATTCCACCATGATCGCGTCCGCCCAGTCGAGCGCGCGTTCTGCCCCGGCGAGCGTCTTGCCGGACAGGCCGATTCCCCGCACCAGGCCCCGCCAGCGCAGGTCGAGCAGCGTGGCGACGGCGTCGGTCTCTTCCAGAATCGCCCGGTCGTCGCCGTGCGAGTGGATCAGCACCAGGTCGAGGACGTCGGTCCGCAGCCGCGCGAGGCTGCGGTGCACGCTGCGGCGGATGGAGGCGGCGGAGAAGTCGAACCGCGAGACGCCCTCGACGAACTCCTCGCCGACCTTCGTCGACAGCACGAACTCCGGTCGGCGATGGGCGAGCGCCCGGCCGATCCGCTCTTCGCTCAAGCCGTAGGCGGGGGCGGTGTCGATGTGCGTGATCCCGCAATCGAGCACGGCGTTCAACACGCGGGCCGCCTCGGCTTCGTCCGGCAGATCGAACGGCCGCGGATACTTCACCGCCTGGTTGCGACCGATTTTCACGGCACCGTAACCGATGGCCGAGACGGTAAGGCCGGTGCGGCCGAGGGGGCGATGCATGGCAGTTGGCAGTCGGCAGTTGGCAGTCGGCAGTCAAGACGGCCGAAACGGTAGCCGCACGCTTGCGGTTTCGCGGAATCAAGCAGCCCGGTCTCCCGTCGTGCGAGCGAGATCTCCCGTCGCCCACCGCGTGGCGGTCTCCCAGGGCGGTAGCGCGATCGACGGCCGCGGCCATTCGGACAGCGACAGGGTTTCGAAGATCGACGGGGACGAGCCGGCGTCGATGCCCCGCGCCAGTTCCCGCGCCAGGCGGGGGACGAGGGCGAGCTTCGTCGGCCAGGCAGTGACGACGTTCGCATCGCGCAGCACCTGCACGTCTTCCGGCCGTTTCCCTCCCGCGGCGATCGCCTCGGCCCGATCGACGCGGTAGGTCGCCCACTCGACGCCCGCCAGCGACAGCTCGGGAATGACGTGCGTCAGTTCGGCTTGCGCGCGGGCGATCAAAGCGTCGCCCTCGAGGGCGATTCCTTCTTCGGCGATCTGCCCGCCGATCTGCCACACGGTGCGGCCGGCGGAATCGACGTCGGTGGTGATCGTCACCCGCGTCTTCGCGCCGTCGACGCAGTGGCCATTCAACTCGGGCAACGGGCCGCGGGCAAGCACCATGTGCAGTGGACGGCGCTGCATCACGGGAGCGGCGAGTCCGACCCGGCGCCGAAGTTCGGCGTTCCCCGCGCCGGCGGCGAAGATCACGTTTCGCGGCGACAAGCGGAACCGCTCGCCCGTTTCGGGGTTCGTCAAGCCCACGGACCGCACGTCGCCGAACCCGTCGACGTCGAACGACAGACCCTCGTCGGCGTCGATCCGCAGGATGCGCCGGCGATGCTGGTCGAATAGGTTCTCGATGAAGCTTCGCGGCGAGACGACCTGCTCGTCGAGCCGGGCGACCGGACCGGGGCAGCGGCGGAGCGCCTCCGGGCGTTCGTCGGGGTTCAGCAGTTGCGGGGCGACGGCCAATCCGAACCGCGCCCCGAGCATTCCCACGCGCGAGGCGAGCGTGTCGGTCCGCCACAGGTGGCAGCACTCGGAACGCACGCGGGTGCGGGCGAGATCGGGCGAACGGCGGCCGGCCAGGCAATCCCGCCAGACGCCCGGCATGTCGCGAATGGCCTTCGCCGATCCGGTCAGCCAGCCCTGCAAGGCGTATTTCAATCCACCGTGAATGATCCCCTGCGACGCGACGGTCTGTCCGCCGCCCAGTTCGGCGGCTTCGAGCAACAACGCCGAGCGGCCGGCGGCGACGAGTTCATCGAGCGTCCACAGCCCGGCGGCACCCCCGCCGAAAATGATCGCGTCGACCAGCATGTGCGATTCCTTTCCTGCGTGCCGCGCGACATCCTGGACGCGGTGAATGGCCGTTCGCGCGAGGCGCGGCACCCGACTTGTAGCCGATCGCCCCCGTTCAAGAATAGGGGAATCCTCGCAGAGGGAGATACGCAACGTGGGAAGTTCCGGGGAAATTTCGGTGAATGGGACGGTCTGAGTGCGCGAGGGGGCGGTGTTGGCGGGGGCGCGCTCCGCTGGCGCGTCGCGGCTAACCGGAGAATTTCCAACACATGCGTCGCGGCGGGCGTAGGGTGGCGTGATCGTTGGGTTGCGGCGGCGGCGCGGGGCCGTCAAGATGCGCAACTGGATGGGGAGAGGGACCGTAGGACGGGTTAAGCCCGTCCCACGGCCCGTTCCGCACTGTTGCAGGTTCGCAGGAAATCACGGCATGGCGATGGTGCTGGAGAACGTCCGCAAGAACTACCGGGAGCCGAACGGCGACGTTCTCCCCGTCCTCGACGTCGAGCGGTTCACGCTCGATGCCGGCGAGCAGGCTGTTCTCGTGGGGGAAAGCGGCGGCGGGAAGACGACACTGCTCAACGTGATCGCCGGCATCACGATGCCCGATTCCGGTACGGTGACGATCGACGGCGTGAACATCGTGCGGCTGTCGGAGCCGGCCCGCGACCGCTTTCGCGCGCTGCGGATCGGCTTCGTGTTTCAGACCTTCAACCTGCTGGCCGCGTTCACGGCGCTCGAAAACGTGCTTCTCGGGATGAGCTTCTCCGGTCGGAAGGCGAACCGCGAACGGGCTTTGGCCCTACTCGAACGGGTCGGTCTGGAGCGGCGACTGCACCATCGGCCGGGGCAGCTTTCCGTCGGCGAACAGCAGCGGGTTTCCGTCGCCCGGGCGCTCGCCAATTCGCCCACGCTGTTGCTCGCCGACGAGCCGACCGCCAGCGTCGACCGGGGACATCAGGAGATGATCCTCAAGCTGATTCGTGAAGTGTGCGGCGAACAGAACGTGTCGCTGCTGCTGGTCACGCACTCGCCGGACGTCGCCTCGCGGTGGGAGCGCGTCGAAGACTTGGCTCGGTTCAATCGAGCTGCTCGCGGGAACGGGGCGGGAGGAGCGGCATGAATCTCGCCCACATCGCGTGGAAGAGCATCCGCCAGCGGGCGCTCGCCTCGTCGTTGACGGCGCTCGGCGTGGCGCTCGGCGTGATGCTGATGATCGCCGTGATCGTGATCTTCAGCATCGTCCAGCGGACGTTCAGCCAGCAGTCGTTCGGATACGAGATCGTCATCGGTCCCAAGGGGAACGACCTGCAACTGGTGATGAGCACGGTCTACCGGCTGACTCCGGCGAGCGACACGCTGCCTTATAAGTATTTCAAGGAGTTCGAGAACGATCCGCTCGTCCGCGACGCGGTCCCCATCACCGTCGGCGACTTCACCAAGCCGGAAGAGGGCAGCTTTCCGATCGTCGGGACCAACAAGAGGTACTTCGAACTCCCATACGCTCCGGAGAAGAGCTTTCAACTGAAAAAGGGGAGCAACGTCTTCCGCGATCCGTTCGACGCGATCATCGGGCACGACGTCGCCCGCACGAACGACTGGACCTTCGGCTCGCAGTTCCAGCTCGTTCACGGCGGGGCCGAAAGCGATCACGTTCACGACGAGAAGTTCACCGTCGTGGGCATCCTCGCTCCCACTGGAACGCCGAACGACAAGACGGTGTTCCTCCACCTCAATGGCTTCTTCGCGATCGCCGGGCACGACAAGACGCTCCGCGAAGTCCTCCAGAAAGACCGCGACTTCTTCGGCCCGAACGAAGACAACGCGCCCCTCGACGATCCGGAATGGCTGCGCACGAGGGGAGGCCGGCACGAACACCACCACGGACCCATTCCCGATTTGCACAAGTCGGTCTCGGCGATCTTCCTGAACCTCAAGCGGCCTCCCGGCGTCGACGACTTCGACCCGTCTCCCCAGGCGATTCCTTACGCACGGGGAATCTCCTCCCGACCGCAGGCGATCGCCATCAATCCGATCCGCCCGATGGAGCGGCTGATGTCGAACTTCGTCGGCCCGACGCGGATGCTGCTGTCGGTGCTCACCGGGCTGATCATCGTCGTCTCCGGCGTCGGGATCTTCGTGAGCATCTACAACTCGATGTCCGACCGCCGCCGCGAGATCGCC
>JBBDNT010000181.1:0-20899 GCA_040877445.1 Planctomycetaceae bacterium | reverse complement strand
GAAACGTTTCGCCCACGCGGTGCGGAGTCATTGGGGCATCGAGAACACGTGCCATATGCCGCGGAACGTCGTTCCCTGGCTGTACCGCGTCGTCCGCAATCGCGCGATCTCCGCCGCCCGTTCGGCCGACCGCCGCAAGAGGCACGAACGCGCCGCGGCCGAAAACTCGCGGTGGTTCGTCGATGAAAACAGTTCCACGGAAACCGCCGGGCTGGATGCGCAAACCGCGGCCGAGGCGCTTCAGGCGCTGCCGATCGAACAGCGCGAAATCATCGTCGCCCACTTGTGGGGCGGGTTGTCGTTCATCGAAATCGCCGAGGTGCTCGGCACCTCCTCCAGCACCGCCCACCGCCGCTACGCCGCGGGGCTGGAGACCTTGCGGGAAAGGCTCGACGTGAAATGTCCTCCGAATTGAACGAATCGCACGATACGCATTCCAGCGGCGCGAGCGGCATCGAATCGCTGCTCTCCGCGCTGCGTCCCGTACCCAGCGGAATCGACCGCGACCGGGTGATGTACCTCGCCGGCCGCGCCGCTCAGCGCCGCGCCGATCGCCGCGCGAAGGCGCTGTCCCTTTCGACCGCGGCGGCGTCGCTGCTGTTCGGCGTCGGCTGCCTGGCGCTGATGCAGGCGCGAGCCGCCGGCACGCCGAACGCCCCTCCGCCGGTCGTGTCGCATGAAGTCGAACCGAGCCGCGCCCGTCAGGAAGCGGATGTGGCCGACGAAGATCCCGACCATCGCGCCGAACAGGTCGCTGCTCAACCGAGCCGCGCTCCTCAGGAAGCGGTGCTCGCCGAGCATCCCTCTCATTTCGACCACTCCTTCTCGGCGGCGTCTCGTTTCGGCCACCCCGCCCGTCCGTGGGACGACGTCCCGCTCGCCTCGCTCGATTACTTCCAGTTGCGCGACCGCGTGCTGCGTTACGGGTTCGACTCGCTGCCGGCGTTCGACGCCCGCGAACCGCTTCCGGAACCGTCCTCCGGCGTCGCCTATCCCCCGATCAAACCGATGACGTACGGCGACTGGCTGCGCGAATACCGCCTGCATCCGGAACGCCTGGAACGCGATCTCGCCCTGCCCCCGACTTCGTTCCCGGGAGAGAATTCATGAACGACCGCCGCCCATCGTCCAAAACGCACCCACCCGGCTTGATCGCCCAGCGAATGATATTGGAGTGTCGCGATTCCGCGGTTCGTCGGCACGCCGCTTTGCCCCCGGAGGGGGCGGGGAATGTAGCCACGGGTGGAGCGGCGACCGCGCAGCGGATCGTCGCGGAACCCGTGGATCCGATCGATCGATGCGCGGGAATCGCCCCGGCAGGGGCGAAGGAGGGCATTCAACGCGACGACGATGGTTATCGACGAGTGGACCGTGATCCGCTTCCCCCGCCCCTGCCGGGGCGGCGACGCCCGCGCGCAACTCGCGACCACGGGTTCCGCTCCGCCCGCCCGGCGGGCTGCGCTTCACCCGTGGCTACACTCCCGCGCCCCTCCGGGGCACCCGAAGAACCCACTGGGTTTCACGGCGCGCCCCGGTCCTTTCTTTCACGAGTCGAGGCGTCCCATCGCAGATGCCGTGCGGGCGCCCGGATGCCGCGATTCATCATTGCCATCGCCCTCGCGATCGCCCTCACGCCCGCCGCAAGCGCGCCCGCCATCGCGCAGGACGCGGCCGAGCGCCCGATCGTCAGCAAGGAAGATCCGCGGCCGATCGTGCGGGTGAACCTGCAACCCGCCGCGGTGCCGAACCCGCCGCTGAAATACCCGCTGCTGCCGCCGTATTTGGAACAGACGGAGGGGAACGCGGCGCACCTGTATCGGCGGGCGCTCGCGAACTGGGAATCGACTTGGCATGCGCATAAGACGCTTCGGAGGGATATCGTTCGCTGGTGGGAAACTCCGTTTGCCGATGTCCCGCTCGATGAGGCGCGGAACGCGCTGAAGAACACGCGGCACATCCTCGACGAAGTCGATGCCGCCGCCCGCCGCGAGCGATGCGAGTGGGGCTTGTCGATTCGCGGCAACCGCGAAATCGTCGCGTTGCTGACACCCGAGAGCCTCGACGCGCGCTCGTTGGCGCGGCTTCTGACCCTCCGCGCCCGCCTACAGGCCTTGGATGGTGATTTCGATGGCGCCGTTTACTCGATCCAATCCGGGTACGCGCTGGCCCGCCACGTCGGCGAGATCCCCCTGTTGGTCTCAAGTCTTTCCGCGATGTCGGTCGCCGGTTTGATCGCCAAGCCAGTGGAAGAAATGCGCGAGATGCCGGGGTCGCCCAATTTGTTCTGGTCACTCGCTGCCCTTCCGCGCCCGCTGATCGACTCGCGGCGGGCGGTGGAAGTCGAGATGGTTCTGCTCCATCAAATGTTCCCCGCTTTCCGTGAAGCGCGGACAGCCTCGCGGGCGGACGACGAATGGCAAGTCGTCTTCGAAAGCGAGATGGAGCGTTACCGGAAGATGCTCGGCATGATGGTGTTCGAGAAGAGGCCCGCTGAATCGGACGGCGCGCTGGGACCGCTCGGGGACAAGGCGGCGCTCGGGTTGCTCGCGATGAATGCGTATCCCGCGGCGAAGCTGCGTTTGATCGAGCGCGGCCGCGCCGCGGACGATGTCGAACGGATGCCCGTCGCGCGGGTGCTCATGATCGATATCGCCGATACATGGGACGAAGCCGTCCAACAGGACGCGAAATGGTACCACGTCCCGCCCGCGGAAGCGCCTGCGAACGACCCGCGGCGGCGATGGAAGAAAATCGATCCGGATCGCGACTTCGCGTTCGTGACGTCGATCGTTCCGGCGATGCAGGCGGTGCGCGGAGCCCAGGACCGTCTCGATCGACAGATCGCTCTGATGCAGTTGATCGAGGCCGTGCGGCACTACGCCGCCATCCACGAAGGCCGGCTCCCCGCGCAGCTCGGCGATATCGAGGAATTGCCGCTTCCGGACGATCCGATCACCGGGAAGCCCTTCGAGTACCGACTCGAAGGCGACTCGGCAGTCATCGACGTCCGCGACCCGACGAGTGATGGGTACGGAGTCCACGTTCAGGGCGCGCGCTACGTATTGACCATCGCGAAGTGACGCCGCACCGGCCGGCGGCGAACGCATTCCCCGGAGAGAGATCATGAACCGCCATTGCAGTTCGCTCATGACAATGAGCCGAGGGGTTTATCCCCTCGGTGCTCTGACGGCGTCCGCAAGAAAGAAGTTCCATCGCTCTCAAGGCGACCACGTTCCAACCGAGGGGGTAAACCCCTCGGCTCCTGAATGCCGGCGCGTCGCGGCGTCTTCCAGCCGGCGCCTCGTCGAAATCGCTCTCGCGATCGCCCTCACGATCGCCGCCGTCCCCGCGACCGCACAAGACCGCGACGAGCGGCCGATCGTCAGCAAGGAAGATCCGCGGCCGATCGTGCGCGTGAACCTGCAACCCGCCGCAGTCCCCAACCCGCCGCTGAAATACCCGCTGCTGCCGCCGTACCTGGAGCAGACGGAGGGCAACGCGGCCCCGCTGTATTACCGGGCGATGCTGTTGTGGGAAATGACCAGGCGGAACGAGCCTCATCGTCTCCCCGAGGCCGAGGCCAGTTTATGGCTGGATGTTCCGCTGAACGACTTCCCAATGGAGAAGGCTCGCGCGACCCTTCGGCGGGCGGAGTACATACTCACTGAGCTTCACGGCGGCGCTCGCCGCGAACGTTGCGACTGGGATCTTCCACTCCGCGGGAATCGCGACGTGATCCGCGTCCACTCTGCGGATGTCCAAGTATCGCGGAGTTTGGCGCGGCTTCTCGCGTTGCAGGCACGCGTTGCACTTCGGGACGGCGATCATCAGGCGGCGATTCGCGCGATTCAGACCGGGTACGCGTTCGCTCGGCATCTGAGCGAAGCGCCCTGGATGATGTCCGCAATTGTCGGAACGGCCGATGCCTGGATCATCTCGCAGGCGGTCGAGGACATGCGCGAACTGCCCGGTTCGCCGAACCTGTACTGGTCATTGACGGCACTCCCCCGGCCGTTCATCGACATGCGGAAAGCATTCGAAGCCGAGTTCGTGCAGGCGCATCAGATGTTCCCAGCGTTCCGCGAGGCGCGAACCGCATCGCACACCGATGCGGAATGGCAGCGCCTCTTCGAAGCGGAGGTGCGGCGATACGGCGGAATGTTCCGACGCGATCGGGGCGGCGACGACACCGCACGCGCGCCACTGCAGGACAAGGCGACACTGGCGCTTCTCGCGATCCAGCACTATCCGACCGCGAAAGAACGCCTCATCGAGCGGGGATGGGCACCGGAGGAAGTCGAACGAATGCCCGCGGCGCGCGTGCTGATGATCGACATCGCCGACACCTACGACGAACTCACGCAGAATATCGTCAAATGGCTTCATGTCCCCTATTGGCAGGCGGCCGGCCATCCCGAGCGCAGTAACGACCTGAAACGCGCCGCCCTGAGTTACGGCAACGCGTTCAGTCTTTCGGAATTGATTCCGGCTTTCGACGCCTTCCGGGTGGCGGGACTGCGCCTCGACCGCCAAATTGCCGAAATGCGGTTGATCGAGGCGCTGCGGCACTATGCCGCCACGCATGACGGGCGGCTGCCGGCGACGCTCGACGATATCGAAGACCTGCCGATTCCGACCGATCCATTCACCGGCGAACCGTTCGAATACCGGCTCGACGGAGAAACGGCGGTGATCGACGTTCGCCCGCCCGTGCAACGTCATGCGCAGGACGGTAAGCGGTATGAGGTGACCATCGCGAAGTGACCGCAGCGATCAACGGTGAACGCATTCCCCGGAGAGAGGCCATGAACCGCCATTGTACTTTGCTCACGCCGATGAGCCGAGGGGTTTATCCCCTCGGTGCTCACCGAGGCTCGATACCGCGAATGCAGCACCGCTCTGAAGGCCACCGCGTTCCCACCGAGGGGATAAACCCCTCGGCTCCTGTTGGCGCGCGAATCGCTCTCACGGTCGCCCTGATGACGGCGGCTTTGATTTCATCGCCAATCGCGGCGCACGCCGCTGATGCCGAGGCCGCCGCGCGGGCGACCGTCGTCGCGCCGTTTCTCGATGCGCAGACCGTCATCGTCGGCCGCTTCGATGCCGGCGGGCTCGAGGACTTCTCGCGGCGCATGGAGCGGTTGCACTATGGCGATGACGCGAAGTTCCCCCCCGGAATGTCGCCGCTCGATCCATTGCGGAATTGGCTCGCCGAGTTTCGCAAGGCGGGCGGCAGCGAACTCTACGTCGTGGTCGGCCTCGACGACTTGCGACTGGAAGGATTGTGGGCGCGGTCGTACTCCGGCGGCCGTTCCGGAATCGGGCCGCTGCTGATTCCGCCGATGCACAATCCGCCCTCGCTCGTCATCCCGCTGCGCGCGGGAATGGACGAGGCCGCGCTGGTGCGGTTGCTGCGGCCGGAGCCTCTGGAGTCGCGGCCGCCCTGGATGTCTCAGCACTGGCGTTACCAGGCGGTCGAGCGCATCGGCGACGCGCTGTTCGCCGGGACGAGTGAGGCGCTCGAACGGGTCAAGGCGAAAAAGCCCGATCCGCGGCCGGAACTGGAAGCGGCCTTCGGCTCCGCGGGAGATGCGCCGGTGCAACTGATCGCGACGCTGTCGCCCGTGCATCGCCGCGTCGTCCGCGAGATGATGAACGGCCTGCCGGCGGCGTTCGGTACCGAGACCGGCCCGCTGCTGGGCGAGGGCGTCCGCTCGATCGCGTTCACCGCCGCGCCGGCCGAGGGAAAGTGGAAATGGACCGCGACGATTCAGGCGGCGGACGAGACGGCGGCGGCGCGGCTGCGGACGTTCGCGCAGGCGGTCCTCGACGCGGCCCGCGACGACGCACCGGCCGACGCTCCCGCCGAGGGCGAAGCGAAACCGGAGACGCCGGAAGCGCGAACGCGCGCGGCGGCGCTCGACGACCTCGCGAGGTTGTTGGAAACGGCGGTCAGGAATGACCGGCTCGTGCTGTCGCTCGACGACGACGGGTTGGTCATTACCGCGCTGCGCGACGCGATCCTCACATCGGCTAAACGGCATGCGCGGCAATGGACGATGCATAATCTGAAGCAGATCGGCATCGCGATGCACAGTTATCACCACCGGCACCGCAGCTTTCCCCAGGCGGCTAGTCGCGACAAGGAGGGCAAGCCGCTATTGAGTTGGCGCGTGCTGGTGCTGCCCTATCTCGACGAGCAGAAGCTCTACGACGAATTCAAGCTCGACGAGCCGTGGGACAGCGAGCACAACAAGAAGCTCATCCCGCGGATGCCGGATATCTACCGCTGCCCCTTCGCGAACCTGAAGCCGGGGATGACGGGGTACCTCGTGCCGGTCGGCGAGAAGACGGTCTTTTCCGGACCGGAGGGGAAGAAGTTCGAGGACATCAACGACGGCACCACGAACACGATCATGGTGATCGAAGCCGCTGACGAGGCGGCGGTCGAGTGGACGAAGCCGGAGGATTGGCCGCTCGATCCCGACGATCCGTGGAAGAACCTGGTGGGGCATCACGGGGATGGTTTCATTTGCGTTGCCGTCGACGGCGCGGGGCACTTCGTGCGGAGCGACCTTCCTGCGGAGAAGTTGCGGGCGCTGTTCACCGCCTCCGGCGACCTCGGCAACTTCCGATTCGCGCCGGATTGAAGTCCGATCGGTCCGACCGTCATTCCCCCGCGCTTCCCGTCATTCCCGCGGAGACGGGAATCCAGTGCCCGCGCGGGACGCAGGTGGCACCCCGTCCGCGCCGCTGCTGGATGCCAGCCTTCGCGGGCATGACGCGCGGGTGCGGTCCCGTAATTCCCGAGCAGGCCCTTTCCGTCATTCCCGCGCCCTTTCCGTCATTCCCGCGCGCTTCCCGTCATTCCCGCGGAGGCGGGAATCCAGTGCCTGCGCACTACGCCCTCGATGTCGAACCACGAGATCGGCGGCGGGGTCGGACGGATTGGCAATCCTTCCAACGGCGATCGAGCTTGTCGGAAGATTCGGCCTCCGGCGACGTGGCGGCCGCACCGCCGGATTGCCAATCCATCCTACGGGCGCATGGCGGCCATGACGGGAACTTCGCCCGCACGTTCGCAACCGGGCGGGCACGACGGATTACAAATCCGTCCTACCCGCCCGCCAAGTTCGCACTTGAAGGTTCGCGGCGGGGTCGGACGGATTGGCAATCCTTCCAACGGCGATCGAGCGTGTCGGAAGATTCGGCTTCCGGCGACGTGGCGGCCGCACCGCCGGATTGCCAATCCATCCTACGGGCCGACGGGCACGACGGATTACAAATCCGTCCTACCCGCCAGTGGGGCCGTGAAAGCCGCGACTCGATTGCAAAATCACCAGGCGTGACCGACGATGTGCTCGACCCGAACCGGGAGCATCGGCATGGCGTCGGAATCGAATGCGAGAAAATCGGCCGCGGACGCTTCTCCTTCCCTCGCGGATGCGCGCGCCACGGCGGCGAAGAAGCCCGCGCGAGGCCGGCGGTGGCTGCGCGGGGTGGTGTGGATTCTCGCGGTCTGGATCGTCGCGGAGATTCTCGCGGCGATCGCCTTGTGGTGGCTCGACGGGGGGCTGTCGATCGCCGCGCTGCACCGCGCGCAGTTCGCGGCGGCGCATCCGCTGGAAGTCTCGACCGGCAGCACGCGGTTCGTCGGGGGGGACCATCGCGTCGTCGTGGGGACGCTGGAACGGCCGGCCGATTTCGTCGCGGGGGACAACATTCCGCACCCCTATATCGGGTTCGTGTTCGATCCGCGGAGCGAGCTGCGGCCCGAGCCGATCAACGAGTTCGGGCTGTTCGGCAAGGACAGCCCGGTTCGCAAGAAATCGCCCGACAAGTTCATCGTGGGGCTGATGGGCGGCTCGATCGCCTATGGCGTCTCGCAGGCGGGGGCGGAGGCGCTTGCGGAGGCGCTCGCGAAATCGCCGCGGCTGGCCGGGCGGGAGGTGGTCGTCGTTCCGCTCGCGATTCCCGCCTACAAGCAGCCTCAGCCGTTGTTGCTGGTGAACTACCTGCTGACGCTGGGGGCCGAATTCGACGCGCTGGTGCTTCTGGACGGCGTCAACGACGTGGTTCACGCGAGCCATCAGTTGCGGTTCGTCGAGCAGTCGCCGGGATTTCCGCTCGCCTGGCCGGACCGCCTGAAGATGTTCCGAGATCCGCCGCGGGGCGCCACCGCGAACGAGCAGGCGCGGCGGGACTGGGCGATGACGTTTCGGAACCTGCCCGCGGCGATCTCGTGGTCGCCGCTCGTCAACCTGACGTGGCGCGTTTGGGACGGCAGTCTGGCGCGCGAAGCGGAATCGAAATCCCGCGGCGCGAGCGGCGGCCCGTCGGAGTTCGTATTCACGGGGCCGCGCGCGGAATTCGACCCCGACGACGAGGGCGCGCTGTTCGACGATCTGGCGGACTACTGGAAGCGCGGCTCGCTGCAATTGGCGCAAGTCTGCCGGGCGAACGGCATCGAGTATCACCACTTCCTGCAGCCGAATCAGTATGTCGAACTGAAGGTGAATCCGTTGCACGAGGGAGATCCGCCGCCGGGAGATGCGTCGAAGCCGATGGGCGAGGCGGAGCGGTCGTGGGCGTTCGCTTCCGAGCATCCCTTCCGCGACGCGGTCCGCAAGGGATACCCGCGGCTGTGGCGGGGCGGGTTGGAACTTCGCGAGCAAGGGGTGAACTTCCACGACTTGACGCCGCTGTTCGCCGACGTCGAAGAGCCGATCTACGTCGATTCGTGCTGCTACATGAACCAGCGCGGCAACGAGACGATCGGCACGGCGATCGGCGAAGCGCTCGGGGCCGCGGCCGATTCCGACGAGCCGTGATCACCCTTCGCCGCCGGTTACGGAAAGCACATCGCCGGTCACGAAGTCGGACCGCAGCAGATACAGCATCGCCGCGACGACGTCGGCCGGCGAGCCGGGACGGCGGAGGGGAATCGCCTCGGCCATCCGGCGCAGGTACGACTCGTCCTCTCCGGGAGGTGGAAGAATCAACCCCGGCGCGATCGCGTTGACCTGGATGCGCGGGCCGAGTTCGACGGCGAGCATTCGCGTCATCGCGACGAGCGCGCTTTTGGTGAGCGTGTAGGCGTCGTGACCGGGTGGAGGTCGCAGCCCGCGCCAATCGGCGATGTTCACGATGTGCCCGCGCGACTCCGCGGGCAACGCGGCGGCGAACTCCTGCGCCAGGAAGAACGGCGCTTTCAGATTGATCGCGAAGTGCCGGTCCCACTGGTCTTCGGTGGTCTCGGCCAGCAGACCCGGCTCGAAGATCGCGGCGCTGTTGATGAGTAAATCAACGCGGCCGAACTCGGCGATGGCGCGCTCGAAGACGTTCCGGGCCGCAGCGACCGGTTCGGTGAAATCGGCCTGGACGGAAATGCCGCGCACGCCGCGGCGGGTGATCTCAGTGAGCGTGTCGCGGGCGGCGGCGGTCGAGTGGGCGTGATGCACGCAGACGTCGACGCCCGCTTCGGCCAGTCCGATCGCCAGGGCGCGGCCCAAGCGGACCGCGCCGCCGGTGACGATCGCGGTTTTTCCTTGAAGATCCACCGCGGCTTCCGAAGGTCGATGTTCCGAAGGAGTTCGCGAAACCGCAACTGCGGCGTTCGTAGGATGGATTGGCAATCCGTGAGCGAGGCCACAAGCTCGTTGGATGGCAATCCTCGCTTCCGATCGCATTCCCCCGTGGAAGGATTGCCAATCCGTCTTGCCACGCCTCCGATGACCGAAGGCGCAACCCGCGGCGGCGAGTACGACGGAATACAATTCCGTCCTACTACCGCTTCAGGCTTGAACTTGGCGGTTGAAGCCGTGGTAAGACGGATTGGCGGCACCCATGCGATCAAGCCTCACTGGCGTGTCGGCCTCCGCGCACCTGGCGACCTCACCGTGTCATGGCCAATCCATCCTACGGTCGACCCACAAGATCAAGGTTGAAGGCGTACTACCCGCCACTTGAGTCGATCCACGAAATCGAGTTCGAAGGCGAACTAGCGCGTCGCCGTCGCCTTGGGGAGTTCCTTGATGAAGACGTTTCGGAACCACAGGTCGGTGCCGTGGCTTTGCAGCACGATCGGTCCGCGTTCCGGCGGCGGCTCCTTGAAACTCGCCCAGAGGTTCCCCTTCGGCTTGCCGTCCACCACCACTTCGCCGTTGAGGGTGACCCACACCTTGTCTCCGACCATCTTGATGTGGAACGTATTCCACTCGCCGACGGGCTTGTCGGCCACCTTGGTGGGATTGAGGTGCGAGCCTTCCGCCTCGGTGAAATTGTTGTCGAGTCCGCCGGAGCCGACGACGTTGCGGCGTCCGCCGGCGGGATCCCAGATTTGAATCTGCGGCATGTTGCGGGGGAAGATGCCGCTGTCGCCACCCTTGGGAATCTTCCAGTCGCAGTACAGCTCGAAGTCGCCGAAGTGCTCGCGCGATTCGAGGTTGCCGACGCGCCGCGTGCCGTCGTAGTGGATCACGCCGTCTTCGACCAGCCAGTGCTCCATGGTGAGCTTGTCGGCATCGGCCTGCAACTTCGCGGCTTCCTCGGGAGACTTTCCCTGGGTCGACCGCGCGATGGCGCGGGGGTCTTCGGCGATCTGTCCCCGCCAATTCGAGAGATCCTTGCCGTTGAACAAGGCGGTGAAGCCTTCCGGGGGCTGATTGAGGGGCCGGTCCTGGGCCGCCGCGACGTTCGCGAACGCCAAAGCGAGGCCGACGACGAGACACGAAACGATTCCCGACTTGCCGATTCGCGAGATCATGGGGAGCCTCTCTGGTTCGTACGAGGACGGATGCCATCACGTTATCGAGAGGCGATTCCATTTTCAACCGGACTTTCGTTTGGGCCGGCTTAGGGTGTGGCAAGAGTTTTTGGCGACGCCAACTCTCTTCGGCGATGGGTGGCGGGGGCGCTCCGCAACGCGGAAGCCCCCGTGGCGCGCGCCGGGGGCTTTCGCTTCGCGAAGCGCCCCCGCCACCCGACTCTTGCCACACGCCAGTGAAAATTGCCACCCCCGGCTTATCCGGAATCGGTTTTCGTGCAACTTTCGCATCGATGCTCGCGGTCGATCCTGTTTTCGCTGCTGCTGGCGCGCGGGCTTGCCGCCGTCGTGTGCGCGAATTCTCAGCGCGAACTCACGAAGGAAACGAGGAGCCGAGGGGTTTATCCCCTCGGTGGGAACACGGTCGGCCGCAAGGGAAAACTCACGTCGCTCGTCGCCGTCGCCGCAAGACCACCGCGGGGATAAACCCCTCGGCTCAACGGCTGATGGGGGGGAGAAGCTGCACGGGGGGCGTGGCCGGCGGGATGGCGTGCGGTTGGTCCTGTTCGCCGGCGTTCGCTTCCGGCAGCGTCGGCGGCGCCAGTTCGATCGGCGGAGTGGTCGGAATCGCGAGCGGGGCTTCGGGGCCATCTCCCGGCGTCGTGTTCGGCCCCGGCGCCGGAGGCGCGGCGGGTGCGGACGGCGCGATCGGAGGCAGCGGTTGCCTGGGATCGGGCGGCACGACGTGCAGTCGCGTCTGGTCGGTGTCGATCGCCACGAGATGATAGGCGTTGGCCCGCGCCGCGCGGTTGCGGTCCCCCGCTCCCGGCCCGGCGTTGATCAGCCCGATTCGCGGCGCGGGCCGCAAGTGTAGTCGGACCGGCTTCATCCGCGGATAGTCGAACGTCAGCATCGCGTCGGGCCGATCGTTGGAACTGGCGAGCGGGCTGCCCCAGTCGAGCACGTTCGCGAACCGCACCTCGGGCATATTCTCGACGGTCTGCACGCGCGGCTGGGTGAAGGTCCGGCCTCCCAGCGTCAGCGAGATCGTCGCCGATCCCGCGTGCCATGCCGCCGCCGTCCGGACTACGAAGTCGTCCGGACCGAATCGCAGATCGGGCCACGCGGTGAGCGACGCGGCGAGATGCCGCGCGACCGCTTCGGGGACGCGGTCCGTTCCCAGCCGCGCGGCCGCTTCCAGCAGCGCGGGCATCGGCAAGGCTTGCAACGTATCGGGGTTTTCGAGCCGGGCCGCGAGCTTCGGCAGATCGCCCGCATGCAGGTGCACGGCGACGATCATCGCGGCGCTTTGCTCGCGCTCCAGTCCGACGTCGAGGTTGCGGAGAATCGCATCCACCGCTTCCTGATGATGGCCGTGTCGGGCCAGCACGTGAGCGCACATCAGGTTCGCTTCCCACACGCCGGTCGAATGGCCGAGCGCTTCGCGGGCGGTCTCGACCGCGGCGGCTTGACCGAGATACGCCTGAATGACGGCCCGGTTGGCGAGCGCGCCGCACAGCAGTTCGTCCTTGCGGAAGTGACCGTGGCCGAGGTCGGCGAGGTGATCGTAGGTTTCGGCGGCGGCGAACAGTTGCCCCAGTTCCTGCTGGGTGCGGGCGAGGTAATACCAGTACGGCGGATAGCACTCCATGAAAGGCTGCATCCGTTCGAGCACGCGGAGGCGGACTTTCGGGTCCGGCTCGCGGGCCGCCTCTTCGAGCTTGTCGAGATCGTCGTCGCGGACCAGCCAGCGGTCGGGAATGTGCTGATCTCGCGCGAGCTTCCAGAAGGTGTCGAGGAACCGCGCGGACTTCTCGGTGACGGCGGTCATTCGATCGCGGTCGATCTTCCAGAGATCGAGGTCGCGGTTCCAGCCCATGTTGCGATAGTCCCACCAACAGGCGGCCCCCGCGCGAATCGCCCCCAGATAATGCCCGCTCGCCGCCTCGAGTCCCATCGACGCCAGATTGCCCGCCAATTGCTGGCGGAACGCCCGGCGGAACTTGTCGCGCATGATCTGCCGCTCGTGCTCGGCGATGTCGACGTGGCCGATCTCTTCGAGCACGTCGGCATACAGCTTCACCACCGCCTCGTCGGCGATGCCGTTGAGGTTCAGGTTGTTGAGGATCTTCTCCTGCTCTTCGACGAGAATTCGCTTCGAGGGATAACGGCGAATGCGGTGGAAGCTCGCCTTGCAGTAGTTCAGCGCCACCGCCGTCGAACGGCCGCGACTGTCGAACTCGGCGGCCGGTTCCCGCGACGCGGCGACGGCCCGCGCGGGAGAGACCAGCGCCGCGACGATCAGTGCGACGACGATCGCCGAAATCGCGCGAACGAAGACGGTTGCGGGGACGGCGGAAATGCGATCGCAGCAGTTCCTCGTCCCAGTCGAGGTCGTGGGTTGTCCGTAGGACGGATTGGCAATCCGTGGGTGAGGCCTCAAGCTCGACGACGCCGATCCGTTCCGCGGAATCGAACGCCGTAGGGAGGATTGCCAATCCGTCTTGCGACGCCTCCTACGTCTCATCCCGCTGCCGCGCACCACGATTTCGATCTGGACGGCGCAGCAGTTCCACGTACCAGGTTCCAGGTTCCGATGAGGTCGTGGTTCGCTGATCGCTGCCTGTCGCATCCGTGTTCGCCCTTCCTGCTTCGACCGCCGCGAGCGCGCGAGGTGTCGCCGCCGAGATCGCGGCGCGCGGCCCTTCATTCAATTCTGCGCGTCGCCGGGCTGATTGCCGACCGCGAGCGATCCCGATCGCCCAAGTATCGCCCGGTGGAGAGCGATCGTTCGCGTCGGGCAAGCTGGACGGGGAGCCTCCAGTTTCGGCAACCGCTGCATTCCTTGCGATCGTCGGCGTGGTGCTTGCCCGGCTCTCGGCGGCTGCCGTATGATTAAGACGGAAACCGAATTTCCGGACGAAAGGAGCGGCGGATGGCGGCCGACGACTCGACGACCGGGCGATCGACGACGCGGGACGACGCGGGCGGGCCGCTTCCTCCGGCCGACTTTTCGATGCTCGTCACGATGTTCGCCACGCAGGCGCTGGTCGCGATGGGGTTGATTCCCAATCCGGCCACGGGCAAGGGAGAGCCGCACCTCGAACTGGCCCGGCACTTCATCGACTTGCTCGGCGTGGTCGACGAGAAGGCGCGAGGCAACCTGAACGCCGACGAAGCGAAGCTGATCGAAACCTCCCTGCACGACCTGCGGATGGCCTTCGTCGAAGTCTCGAAGCGGAACACGGCGAGCGAATCCGGCGACTTCGGCGAAGGCGAACCCGGCCCATCCGGCGATTCCAGCGACACCTGACGCGGCCCCCACCGGATCACCGCGGAAAGGCACGGCGTGACCGGCAACATGCGACATTGGCAGACATTCGCCGCCGAGAACGGCTGGTTCCGCGTTCCCTTTCCACCGGGCTGGCTGGTGGAAGAGACGGACCAGCAGGTGCGGCTGGTCGCGCCGGACGGCGGCGCCGTCCTCGTGCTGAGTTGCTTCTGGAAGAAGGATTGCGCCCGGGTCGACCTGCAACGGATGCTCGATCCCCAGTCGGTGTTCGTGCAGGCGCGGAACGTCCGCCCGTTGCCTCCCCTGCGAATGGAGGCCCAGTCGATCGGCCTGCGGGGCGAGGCGTCCCCCGTGAAACGCCGGCCGTGGTGGCGGCGGATCTTCGCCTGGAACGCGCCGCGCGAGGAATGGCGGCCGTGGCGGGCGTGGGCGATCGCGCGGGGGGACGTGGGGATCCTCGCGGTGTACACCTCAACCGGCCCGCGCGATCCCGAACGCGAGAACGTGGCGGTGATGATTCTTCAGGCGCTCGAGTTCGCCGACGATCCCGCCGATCCGCCCGAGCGATTCGCCGACCGCGTGCTCGCCCTCGCCCGCCGGCGGTTTCCTCTCGAAGACACCGAACTGACGGACGACTTCCAGTTGCGATTGGGCGAGTCGCGGCTGAACCTCGGCAACTTCTATCGCTCGTTCGTGAAAGCGCCGGAGCGGTTCGAGCAGATCGTGCTTCCCGCGCTGACCACGCTGGTTCGCGCGCAGGAACTGGGGCCGACGCAGCTCGATCCGCCCTTCGCCGACGTCGCCGACCGCATCATGCCGATCCTCTCGACCGAAACCGCCCGGCACGAGGCGCTGACCGGCTTTCTTTCCGAGCCGTGGGTCGGCGGGCTGACGACGATGTACGTCGTCGACGAGGCCGAGGCCTACTGGTACATTCGCGAAGAGCTCCGCGAGCGGTGGGGGGTGTCGGTCGAGGAACTGCATCGGCGGGCGTTGGAGAACCTCGAATCGTACTTCGAGCGAACGCCGATGGAGTTCACGCTGGCGGGGGACGACGACGGCCCGCGGATCCTCGTGCCGAACCGGCCGGACGTGTACAACGCCGCCCGCATTCTGTCGGAGCCGTTCCATCGGAAGCTCCGCGAGGTGCTCGGGGGAGAATTCGCCGTGGGCCTGCCGAACCGTGACACGTTCGTGGCGTTCAGCTTGAATTCGTCGGAAGTGGTGGGCCGCCTGCGGTCGCAGATCGCGGCCGACTTCGCCCGCATGGACCACCCGCTGAGCGACCGGCTGCTGCTGGTGAGCGCCGACGGCGTGAGCGAATTCGTGGCGGATTGAGCGAACTGCGCGTGCAACGACGAATCGGTGCGTAGCGGAAGTCGCAAGACTTCCGATTCCACACCAAAGCGGTCGGAATTCTTGCGAATTCCGCTACGACCCACTACCCACTGCCCACGATCCACTGATCACCGACTCCCCCCATGACCGCCGAGCGCCCTCCGCCGAGCCTGACGCTTCTGGGAACCGGCACGAGCGTCGGCATTCCGGTCGTCGGCTGCCGCTGCCCGATCTGCACCTCCGACGATCCGCGGAACCACCGCACCCGGACCGGCGTGCTCGTTTCCGCCCCCGGCGGCGACTTCCTGATCGACACGCCGCCGGAACTGCGCTTGCAGTTGTTGCGCGAGAACGTCGAGCTGATCCACGCGGTCGTCTACACGCACAGCCACGCCGATCACATCTACGGGCTGGACGATCTGCGGATCTTCGGCTTCCGCCTGGGGCGGTCGATCCCGCTGTTCTGCGAGGAAGCGGTCGAGACGATGCTTCGCAAGGCGTTCAGCTACGCGTTCGAGCCGCTCGATCCCGAGGCGCATCACTTCGCCGTCCCGAAGCTGCACTTCGAGCGGATCGGCCTCGAACCGTTCGAACTGCTCGGCCTGACGATCCGCCCGCTGCGCCTCGAGCACGGCAAGCTGCCGGTGCTCGGGTTTCGCATCGACGACGTCGCATTCTGCACCGATTGCAGCGGCATTCCCGAGGAGAGCTGGCCGTTGCTGGAAGGACTCGACACGCTCGTGATCGACGCTCTCCGCGACGACCCGCACCCCACGCACTTCAGCCTCGGGCAGGCGCTGGAAGTCGTCGAGCGCGTGCGGCCGCGGCGAACGTACTTCACCCACGTCTCGCACCAGTTGGACTACGCCGCCACGAACGCGCGGCTGCCGGACGGAGTGGAACTCTCCTACGACGGCTTGCGGATCCCGCTGCGAAGCACGTGTTCGAAATGAAGCCGGGGTCATTGAGTCGGCGGTAGCGGAACTCGAAGTATTCCGACGCGTATCCTCGGAGTTCGTGCGCGTCGGGCAGCGGCGTGAAAGTCATCTACTGATGGCCTCCGCAGACACGCGCATCGAGCCGCGCCCGTAAGGAAGCGGTTATTCGAACGCGGCCCGATTCGCCCACTCCCGCACGGCTGCGGGGAAAGGGAACAGGTCCATTTTCCGCTGGCGAGTCAACCAAGTTCGTTGAGCACAATGCGGAAAATGGACCTGTCCCCGTCCTTCATCATTCTCGCGCGCTTTCCCGTCATTCCCGCGCACGCGGGAATCCAACAATCGCCAAGGCGGCCACGCGCATCGAGCCGCGCCCGTCAGGAAGCGGATTTTCCGGACGCGGCCCGATTCGTCCGCTCCCTCACGGTCGGGGCTCGATCCACGGGCGTCGGCTGCCGGTAGATGAATTCCCCGGCTGCGTCGGAGCATCCCCCCCGCGTAAGTTCGATGGCGACGCCCTGACTCTGCCCCGATAGGGGGCCAAGAATTCCCCGATGACCGCGATGTATACATACCGACCGTCATATAGCGGGTTCGGAACGAATGCACGAATTTCGAAATTTCCAAGCTCGGGCGGGAATTGGACTTTGACGACGCCGGGGACACCGCCTAGGATTCAAGCTGTAGCGGGCATCCGGGATTCCCCGGGGGGCCGATCAGGCGACGACGGAGAGTCGCTTCCCCCTCGGGGCAACGCCGCACCACTCCCTCCACGAAGGGGACCGCCTGATGCAGCTTCGACTCCTGTCCCTCATTGGCTTTCTGCCGGCGCTCCTGGGCGCCAGCTTCGATTCCCCCAATTTCACCGTCCACGCTCCCACCGCGGAGATCGCCGCCCGCGTCGCCGAGGCGGCGGAGGAATCCCGCAAGACGATCGCCGAGGATTGGCTGGGGCGGGAAGTCGACGTGTGGCCGGAACGCTGCGAGGTGTTCGTCACGCCGGAGGGACGGCGGCCCGACGGCGTCACCACGTTCCGAGCCCGCTATGGCGCGGGGACCGGCTTGCGGATCGACCTCTCCGGCCCGATGGAGCGAATTCTCGATTCGGTCCTGCCGCACGAAATGACGCACGCGATCCTCGCGAGCCACTTCAAGGCGCCGCTTCCACGCTGGGCCGACGAAGGGGCCGCCACGCTGTCCGAAGTCGAGACGCAACGGCATCGGCAGTCGCTGATCGTCCGCGAAATCGTCGACGGCCGCCACCGCATTCCCTTGCGGGAGTTGTTGTCGCTCCGCGACTATCCGCACCAGCCGCACGACAAGATGACGCTGTACTGCATCGGCTTTTCGCTCTCCGACTTTCTGGTGCAATCCGGCGGGAAGCCGCGGTACGTGGAGTTTCTCGAATCCTCGCAGCAAAAGGACTGGGACGACTGCCTGAAGTCGTTCTACGGGTTCGAGAACGTCGAAGCCTTCGAAGCCGGCTGGCTGAAATGGCTGAGCGATGCGCCGACGGTTCCGGTCGACGCGGTCCCCGTCGATGCGGTTCCCATTTCCGGAGATGTCCGTCCCGACCGCTGGATTTAGCGTTCCGCGAAGATAGAATCGAACGACGAGCCGCGGGGACCGGTCTCCGCGGCTCGCGTTCGTTTTCGGCCCTTCGTCTTTCATTCCTTTCTGCCCCCGCCGAGTCCCGATGCCCGTCCAGCCGCTCCCCTTCGACCTCGCCCGCATCCGCGAGATCGCCCGCGAGTTTCCAACGCCGTTCCACATCTACGACGAGCGGGGCATTCGCGCGAACGCCCGCCGGCTGAACGCCGCCTTCGCCTGGAACCCCGGCTTCCGCGAGTATTTCGCGGTCAAGGCGACGCCCAATCCGCACCTGCTGGCGATCCTCGAGGAAGAAGGCTTCGGCGGTGATTGTTCGAGCCTCGCGGAACTCGTGCTGTGCGAGCGCGTGGGAATCACGGGCGAGTCGATCATGTTCACCTCGAACGACACGCCGGCGCAGGAATTCGCCAAGGCCCGCGAACTCGGGGCGATCGTCAATCTCGACGACATCACGCACATCGACTTTCTCGAATACGCCGCCGGGCTGCCGGAATTGCTCTGCTTCCGCTACAACCCCGGCCCCTTGCGCGAGGGGAACGTCATCATCGGCAAGCCGGAAGAGGCGAAGTACGGCCTCACCCGCGCGCAACTCTTCGACGCCTATCGCACTGCGAAGCGGAAGGGCGTGAAGCGGTTCGGCCTGCACACGATGGTCGCCTCGAACGAGCTGAACGCCGACTTCTTCGTCGAGACCGCCCGCATGTTGTTCGAACTGGCGGTCGAACTCGCCGACAAGTGCGACGTGCGGCTCGAATTCGTGAACCTCGGCGGCGGGATCGGCATCCCGTATCGTCCCGGGCAGCAGCCGGTCGATCTGGAGCGCATCGGCCGGGGCGTCCGCGCGCTCTACGACGAACTGATCCGCCCGGCCGGTCTCGATCCGTTGCGGATTTCGATGGAAAACGGCCGGATGGTCACCGGCCCATACGGCTGGCTGGTGACCGCCGCCATCCACGAGAAGCACACCTACAAGGATTACGTCGGCGTCGACGCCTGCATGGCGAACCTGATGCGCCCCGCGATGTACGGGGCCTATCACCACATCACCGTGCTCGGCAAGGAGAACGCCCCGGTCGACACGACGGTCGACGTCGTCGGCTCGCTGTGCGAGAACAACGACAAGTTCGCCATCGATCGCAAGTTGCCGAAGGTCGAGCCGGGGGACATCCTCGTCATCCACGACGCCGGCGCCCACGGGCACAGCATGGGCTTCCAGTACAACGGCAAGCTCCGCTCGGCGGAACTGCTGTTGCGCGAGGACGGCAGCGTGCGGCGAATCCGCCGCGCGGAGACATTGGAGGATTACTTCGCGACGCTGGATTTCGCGGGGTTGGCGCAACGTAGGACGGATCGCCGATCCGTCCGATGAAAGGCGGAGCAGGGCTCGGCAAGCCGGTGGCATGCCCCTTGAAGCAGGTTGACATGGAGCCGCGGAACCATGGGCAAATTCGTCTGCACGTGCGGGAAGATCAATTCGGATGTGGAGTGTCCAAACGAAGTGACGGGGTGGCTGCTCTCCGACAAGTCCGTCCTACGAAGCCTTCAACGTCGAATGACGATGAAGTTCGCGCGTCGCATCGCGCAGGCGGCGGGCGGTTTCGGCGAGACCGCCGAACGACGAGTCCTCGACGGGACGCGGCCCGCGGGACTGACGCTGATAGCATTCGCCCAAGTGGATCATCAGTTCGAGCGCCAGCAGGTCGGCCCGGGCCATCACGTGGCGGGTGCTGCGATTGCCCAATCCGCGAACGAGCGACTCGACGCGCGCCAGGTGCGACTCGAGCGCCTCGCGCGGCGACAGGCCGGCGAGCGCGAGCAACTCCGCGACCCGCCCGATTTCCGCCCCGAGATTCCCCGACCCCATCATCACGTAGGTCCGCAGCAACTCGTGGTAGTAGCCGTGGAACTCGGCGGGCAACCGCGATGAACCGGCGGCGTCCGCGGGGGGCGAGACCTCGACTTCCGGCGGATCGGCGGCGGGCGGGTTCGCTCCGTCGGCGGGGACGCCGGCTTCGTCCGCGTGCATCAGCCCGTTCAGTTCCTGGATGATCTCGCGCTGTTGTCGCAACAGGTGCTCCGCCTCGTCGCGCTCGTGAACCAGTCGGCGGTGCTGCGCGACCGTCAGCCGATGATTCTCGCGGAGCAGTTCCCCCCGCGCGATCGCCCGCCGGATCATCGGAACCAACGCCCGCGACTCCCAGGGATGGTCGGCCGGCAAGACGTCGCAGCCGTTCTCGCACGCTTCCGCGAGCAGGCGGTCGTCGGCTCGGGAGGTCAGCAGGATGACCGGCGCCGACTGCCCGCCCGTGTGCAGCGCTTCGAGCAGCGGTTCCTCCATCCGCCGGACGGAGTCGCCGGCGTCGATGAGGACGCAGTCGAAACTCTCCTTCCGCAGCGCGGCGAGCGCCTCGCCGGAGGTCGCGACCCAGCGAAAGCTCGGATCGTGGCAACCGGCCGCGTCGAGTTGCAGCGCGAGGTTCGTCCACGCCGGCTCGCGGGGGGAGACGCACAGCAGCCGCAATCTCGACAAGCCCGCGGCGCGGCCGGCAGATTCGAGCGTGGGACTGAACGAGTCGGCGGGCATGACGGGAAACCGAGTCCGGACGAAGGCGCGCGGCGATCGCCGCGGACGGACCGCGGGCGCGAGAGCGGTATAGGACCGGAAGTCGAATCGTGTCAAGGCGAAGCGGCGGGAGTCGCCGCAAAGCTCCGCGGATTCTCGTCGATGTCGATCGATGGTGTTTTCGACGTCGAAAAGATCGGCGTGCGATGGCGGGCACGACGAACTGAAGTTCGTCCTACCCGCCTGATCGTCGACCGACAAGCCGAATCGGCCGCCACGCTATTCGGATAAAGTGGCAAAGAAGAAGAGGAGTCCCGCGCAGGACGAGGCGTCGGCAGGATCATCAGCGAAGATCAGCGAAGATCAGTGTTCCTGATCCCCGGCGATCCACG
>JBBDNT010000180.1:8064-21051 GCA_040877445.1 Planctomycetaceae bacterium | reverse complement strand
ATGATCGCGCGGATGCGGGCCGCCACATACGGATGATCGGCCGCGACCTTCTTCGACTCCGCGATGTCCCGCGAAAGGTCGTATAGCTGAAGTTCCAGATCCCCCTTGTGCAGGCCGCGGCGGACTCCCTTCCAGTTCCCCAACCGCACCGCCTGTTGGCCGCCGTAGCCGAAGAACTCCCAATACAGGTGCTCGTGCTCCGGCTGATCCTTTGCGCCGCGCAACGTGGGCAAGAAGCTGATGCCGTCGAGACCCTCCGGCGACTTCGCACCAGCCAAGTTGCACAGCGTGGGAAACACGTCCTGAAATGCCGAGACGTGATCGGACTCGCGGCCGGCTGCGATCTTCCTCGGCCAGCGGACGACGAGCGGCGCCCGCAGGCCTCCTTCGTACACGCTCCCCTTCAAACCGCGGAACGGCTTGGCCGACTCGAAGAACCCGCTGTCCGCGCCGCCAGCGTCGTGCGTGGGGCCGTTGTCGCTGGTGAAGAACACGATCGTGTTCTCGTCGAGGTCGAGTTCCTTCAGCCGATCGAGAATCCGGCCGACGCTGCGATCCATCCGCGTGACCATCGCCGCATACGCGGCACGGGGATGCGGATGCGGCAGATAGCCGCGGCCCCCTTCATACGGCGGGTCGTCCCACTTCCCCTTGTACTCGGCGAGCGAATCCTCGGGCACTTGCAACGCGACGTGCGGAATGGTGAAGGGCACGTACAGGAAGAACGGCTTCTCACGGTTGGTCTTGATGAATTCGAGCGCCTCCGCTTCCAGCAGGTCGTGGGAATATTGCTTGCCGGTGAGGCCGCGGTCGTTGCCTTCCAACATCACCTTTTCCTCATCTCGCCAGAGGTGATGCGGGTAGAAGTTGTGCGCCTCCCGCTGGCAGTTGTAGCCGAAGAACAGGTCGAACCCCTGCTTGACGGGATCGCCTTCCGATCCGGGAAATCCAAGTCCCCACTTGCCGATGCAGGCGGTGGCGTAGCCGCGTTCGCGAAGCGATTCGGCGATGGTGACTTCGCCGTCGGGAATGGGCCGTTGTCCTTCGGGCTGCACTTCGCCGTTGCTGCGAATCCACGCGTGGCCGGAATGCTTGCCGGTCAACAGCACGCACCGCGCGGGCGCGCACACCGGACTGCCGGAATAGAACTGCGTGAACCGCACCCCCTCGCGGGCCAGGTGATCGATCCGCGGCGTGCGAATCTTCGTCTGCCCGTAACAGCCGAGTTCGGCATAGCCGAGATCGTCCGCCATGATGAAGACGATCTTGGGCGGCGCCGAACTCTCCTCCGCGGAGTGCGCCGATCCGCTGAACAGGAACGGTGCCACGATGGCGACCGCAGTGCGCAGCGGCTTCAAGAACGCGATGGGTTGGGGTCGCCACATGATTCGCTCCTCCGGGTTCTGCGCCTGCGCGTAAAATGGCATGCGATCAGCGTACCGCCGATAAGCGCCGGCAGCCAGACCGGGAATTCGAGCACATGGTGATGCACGTCCTGTTTTACGGCGTCGTACAGACCAAAGCCTCGAAACCGCCACTGCAGCGGCCCGCTGAGAAAGGTCTCTGGCCACTGGTCGGGGGCGAGGTGCTCCAGTTCCCATCGAGAGTATTCCGCGCTCCATCCCCTGCGGTAATACTGCCCGTCGTCCGGATGCTCGAGCCGGCGCGACCAATGCTCGACGAACAGCCCGATTCCTCCGTTCCCGTGGAACAGGCCGATGCCGGCGGCGAATGATCGTTCTCGCGAGATCCACGACGGGAATTCCAGATGAGCGCGCCCGACCTTCCGCAATCCGTCGAGCCACAATCCCAGCGACCCCGCCATTAATAGGGCGCCGATCATCACCAGCTGCGAGAATCGCCGGGTGCGCATGCCGGGATGATCGCGAATACTTTCCGGGGAGACAAGACGAGCCGCGCGAAAACGGCTGGTCGATGAAAAGCAGGAACTCGATTGGACGGCACTTTCCAGTACGCCTCCGCGCTCGAATTTGTTCTTCGGTCGCGTTGAACGGAACACGAAGAGCGCGAAGACCGCAAAGGAAACGTAGCCGCCGCGTCCGCACTACCCAAGGGTCGGTCCCTCGCGGTTGGGAGACCGAGGTGCCATTGGCGCACTGCTTGACGAAAGCGGTCGCAAAGCACCAGACGCGATGGCTTATCCACTCCGCTTCCGTCAAGCAGTGGCACAACGTCTAGGAAGCCGGTCCGCTTCCTAACGGGCGCGGCTCGATTCTCACCCCCGCGGGTGGTGCCGTTGATGGACCGCTTTCAAGCGGCTGTGCTCCACGTGCGTGTAAAGCTGCGTGGTGCGGATGCTGGCGTGGCCCAGCAACTCCTGCAAGGCGCGAATCTCCGCGCCCCCCGCGAGCATGTGCGTGGCGAAGCTGTGACGCAGCGTGTGCGGGCTGATCGCCGCGCTGCATCCCGCCCGGGCCGCGTACTTCTTCAGAAGACCCCACACCGAAATCCGCGACAGGCTGCGGCCCGTCTTCGACACGAACAGCCAGCCTTCGTCGTGACCAGCGGCGAGCAGCGGCCGCTCGTGCGCGAGATACGTCTCGAGCGCCAGCCGCGCCCGCGGATTGAGCGACACCAATCGCTCCTTGTTTCCCTTGCCCAGGCAACGGCAATAGCTCTCGTCGAGATGCACGTCGCGTAGTTTGAGCCCGGTGACCTCCGACACGCGGCAGCCGGTCGCGTACAGCGTGCATAGGATCGCCCGGTCGCGGAGGGGGAAGCGGTCGTCGGCGGTCGGCGCGGCGAGCAGCCGTTCGACCATCTCCGGTCCCAGCACTTTCGGAAGTCGCTCCCACAGGCGTGGCGAATCGAGCAACTCGGCGACGCTCTCCGCCAGCACGCCTTCCAGAACGAGATACTTGAAGAACGTGCGGATCGAGACGATGTGCCGGGCGATCGTGCTCGCGGCCAATTCGCGCTGGTGCAATCGTCCGACGTAGCTCGTGAGCAACTTCAGGTCGATGTCCCGCAATCGTGCCGTCCCATGTTCGGCGTACCAGGCGAGGAATTGCTCGAGATCGGAGCCGTAGGCGGAGACGGTGTTCGCCGCCATCCCGCACTCGGCTTCGAGATAGTGCAGAAAAGGGCGGAAATGAATGCCCGGCCCCGCGGATGCGGCGGAAATCGGCGATCGGCCGGCGGGGGGACGGGCGGGCATGAGGGAAGTCGGCCGGAAGGTGCGGTGACGAGATCGTTCGGTGCGGAAGCATCGCTCCCTTTGGAGAATCGGTGGAATCGGCTCCGCGACTTCAATAATCCAGCGTCACGATCCGGGCGGGGATCAGCCGAACGACTCGCAGGTCGCCCGCTCCGGAGGTGTCCGCCGGGTCGCGCGCCCGCACTTCGTGGATGAACGGAGCGGCGCCGGGGACGAGGGGCTTTTCGGTCTCGAAGTGCCATACGCCGTCGTCCGCCTTGTAGCCCTTCATGCCGGCGACCGTCACTTCCCGGCCGGCGACGCCGCGGACTTCGAGCATCGCCATGCGGGGGTGCTTGTCCTCGGGGATGGGCCGCGAAGTGCGTGTGTAGGTCGTCCCCAGCGTGCCGGGGGGCGGCAGCACCTCGGGAAGCGGCCGCCGCGGCGGAACTCCCGCACGCGGCGGATGTCCCCAGGGAGCGGAAGCGGCGTCGAGTCCTCCGAACGAATGAGGTGCGTAGCCCGCGCCCCCGGCCATGCCGATCCAGCCGCCGCCGTGCCCGAACGACGAGCCATGACACGCGTCGCAAGGAGCCGAGTCGCAACACGCGCGGCGATGCTTGCAGTGCCCGAACAGACCGGAATGGGCCGGCGCGGCGGAATGAATGCTCGTGGCCAGAACCAGCGCCAGGTTGGCGGTGGCCCGTGAAATGCTGAAATTCGCGACGGAACTCATGGTTCGCTCTCCTTGTCGAATCGTGTCGCGCCTGTCTTCCTGAATCAGGCGCCGTTCGGGAGAAGCCTACCACCTGGGGGAATCGAGGCGGGTGAATTCGCGATCCGCGGCCGTGGTTTTCAATGACGGAATGGAGCGAATCGTTCCGCCCGCGACGATCGGCGAAGTTTGTGACGCACGGTTTGCGCGACCGGCAAAGTCATGGGCCGGTGGGCTTGAAAAGCGAAGCGACCCGGACGCTGAGAGCGTCCGGGTCGCGATGTCGGCGGCGATTCGTGTGTCGAATCCCAGCGCGGCACAGCCGCCACCAAAGCAGTCTTCACCACGGATCGCACGGATCGACACGGATATCCACTGTTCGACCCTCGCCGACTTGCGAAACCCGATGGTCGAACGTGGCGGCAGAGCCAGTGTCTCGAGGGCTTCGCGCTCCCGTTCCTCGGCGCACTCGGCGGTTCGAAATCTTCGACGACTTCGACCCGGCATCTTCGAAACCGTGGAGGCCGCCGAGATCTCGGAGAGGAACCGGCCGAAAGATCAGTTCCTCATCAGTGCCCATCAGTGGAATCCGTGGTCGACAATTCGCGCAGGAAGAACGGACGTCGAACGTTTGCAGTGCGAAACGGCAAGCGTGCTTCGGGACCGCGCTGGTTGCTCTACGGGGCCGGTTTCGGCGCGTCACCCTCTTCGTGGGCATGGTCATCGTGATCGTGATCGCCGTGCGTGATCTCGCCGGAAAACGACAGTTCGCCCGCGGTGACGTGGTAGTGTCCCTCGAACTGCTCTACGGACTTGATCGCGTCGGGAACCTGTGCGTCGGCGACGAACCGTGAGGACTTGCCGTCCGTCTCGCCATCGAACGGCTGGGCGGTGAACTTGACTTCGGCTTCGTTCTCGCCTTCCAGATGCAGTTCGATGACCGCTCCGGCGTCGAGCGGGCGAGGCGTCCTGGCGTCGGCCCCGTAGATGTACAACGTCGTCTTGCGGGCCTCGCCGTCGAAGAGGATCTCGGCGTGGTATTCGTGCTTGTCTCCCAGTTCGATCAGGAGTCCGCCCTTCGGCCCCGCGCCGTGCCCGTGGTCGTGCGTGGGGTGGGGAACTTCGGGGCCGCCCGTTGGAACATTGACGGTTTCATCTCCCTTGCCGCAACCCAGGGCGACGAACATCAACCAGGCCAGGGCGCACTGACCGACCGCGAATTGCGACTTCCTCATCGAACCGACTCCTTTGGCGATTGGGACGAAATTCCTTCGGGCTGCCGCGCGGATCGCCGCGCGCATCGATCGCGAAAACCTTACGATAGCCGCACCGTCTCTTCCGTCAATGACCACGGCGGTTTTCGCCGTTCGATTCCCGAATCTCCCAAGGCGCCGCGACTCACGAAGTTGGAGGGCGATTCACCTTTGAGGAGAATGCTCCCGCCCATTCGACCGTGCCGGACCGGGGCTATCGTCGGCCCGCGTCGTCCTGTTAGAATGGCGGGCACGATGGCGATCGAGTTCCATTGCCCCTATTGCACCGCCGCCGTGCGCGTGGCGGACTCCGCCGCCGGCAAGCGGGGCACGTGCCCCAAGTGCGCCCAGAAGGTGATGGTTCCCCTCCTGGGAGAGGCGACGGCGCAGCCGGTCGCCGCCCGTTCGAGCGCGGGCGCTTCGTCCGGATCGCGCGTGGAACGGAGCGCGGCTTCCGATGCCGTCCGTTCGCAATCACCGTCGGCCGATGCGCCGCCGGATCGGCCCGGATGGTTCTCTCCCTCCGGGAAGCCGAAAGGGAAGGCGGCCCAGCCGCGACGTGCCGCCGGCGACGCGGCCGAATCCCCGAACGGTCCGCCCGGTGCCGTGCCGATCGACAGGGCGGCGGCCGAAGTGGACAAGGGCAATGGCGAGCCGCCGCTGCCGGTCGCGCGTCCGGTGGAGGAGCCGCCATTGCCGGTCGCGCGGCCCGTCGCGATCGAAAAGGAAGCGGCGGAGGAACTGCCGCCGTTCCTGTTGGGCGACCCGATGGCGGTGGACGAACCGATCGAATTCGATCCGGAGGCGCCACTCGCGCGAAGCGGCGGATTCACCGGTCCGTCGGAAGACGTGGTCGATTCGAAAGCCGCCATCGTTCCGAATGCGGCCCCCGCGGCAGCGGTGTCCTACGCCCGCAAGCTGAAGCGCCGCACCCGGCGGAAGCAGTCGGTGCCGTGGACGCCGATCGTGTGCATCGGCCTGCTGTTGGGAGTGCTCGCCGGTTTCGCGTGGTGGGGACAGGGAGGCGGCGCCGGCGGCGCGCTGGCCGCCGAGCCGCTGGAAAACTTCGTCGTGCCGACCGCGACGGTCGAATCGACTGGGCTGGAACTCCCGCAGGCGACGATTTCGCAAGTGCTCGACGAACTGCGCGGTTCGCCGCGTAGCCTGCGCAGCAAGTACATGTGGACCGAGTTCCAAGGCTCGCAGCGCGGCTTGCGCGTGCGGTTGGCCGAGGGGGACGAGACGATGTTCTACCGCGTGAACGTCGCCGCCCATTCCGGCTTGCGGAAGCACGCCGCGGAGAACGCTTCCCGCTTCGACGAACCTCGGAAGAGCGAACTCGACAAGTCCGCGGTGCAGTTCTTCAAGGAATGGGAGGCGGCCCCCAGCGCGCGGGAGGCCATCACCGATCTCAAGGGCTACCGCGACACGCTGGGACTGCCCGCGCTGGTCGGCCCGCTGGGCTATCACGCCGTCGCCGAGCACGACGGCCTGCTGTATCGCTGCGTCTATGAAGACCCGGAGGGCAACCTGTACTTTCTGCTGCCGCCCGGGGTGACGGAGTTCACGCTCCGCGGCCGGCAGCTCGCCAACGACGAACGGCTTTTCACGAAGAGTTACACGGTGAAGGTCTCCGGCCAGATAAACGGAGCGCCGGCGGGATAGGGGAGCCAACGGGGCGACGAACCGCTTGCGGTTTCGCGCCGACCATCATTCCGCGCCCTGTTCCCTGTCGGCCGATTCCACTAGAATTCCTCCACGCCCGCGGTTCCGAAGGCCGATGGTCTCGGAAGCGGTCCGCAGGCGTCGCCTTCAGCCCCATCCGATATTCGAGCGAACCTGACGGGAGTCGCCGCGCGATGACGATTTCGGCCGAGGAATACTTCCAGACCCGCAACAGCGACCGCAAGAAGGAAACGCGGTACCTCGCGGTGATCAATAAAGACTCATGCACCTCGTGCAATTCGTGCGCGATGATGTGCCCGGTCGACTGCATCTACGAAGTGGTCAGCCCCATTCCCTCGGAAAGCTATCACCAGATCGACACGTCGCGATGCATTGGCTGCCAGTTGTGCTACCGCATTCCCACCGAAAGCAACGAGCACTACAACCTCGAAATCTGCCCCTGGAACGCGATCGACATGCTGCACAACCCCAACGTGCAGCCAGGCGAGCCGGTCGTCGCCCCGTACTATCGCGGGGACGAAGCCGCCGACGAAATGCCGTGGCCGAAGCTCGAAGAGTACGCCTACCAACTGTTCCTCGACGGCGAGGTGTTCCTGCCGGCGGGGGAGGCGGAGTTGCTCGCGATCGTCGACCGCTTCGCGCAGCCGGTGTGGTATCTCGACGACGACGAGAACTGCGCGATCGTGGTCGAGGCGGCCCGCAGCGACGACTTCATCCGCTTCCGCGCCACGCCGGAAGGCCGGGCCGTGCTCGATGCGATGTTCGAGGGTTATGGACGGCTGTTTCTGGATTGAGTTCGATCAGCCGTAGAATCGCGTCTCGTGGGGCAGACATTCCTGTCTGCCCGAAATCGAATTGCCCGTCAGCCGATCCTTCTCCACCGCTGGGTCGGGCAGACAAGAAAGTCTGCCCCACTGAATCGTCCGGCCCACGGTCCTGACGTAGTCGAACCACTAGGACATGCCAACTCCCTCCGTCTGCGTGCTCCGCGCTCCCGGCACCAACTGCGACGTCGAAACGGCGTGGGCCTTCGACACCGCGGGCGCGAAGGCCGAACGCGTGCATCTCTTCCGGCTCATCGAACGGCCGGAACTGCTCGACGAGCATCAGGTTCTGTGCATTCCCGGCGGGTTCAGCTACGGCGACGACATCGGCGCCGGGGTGATCTTCTCCCGCGAACTCCGCGGCCGGCTGGGCGACGCCGTCGGCCGGTTCCTGCAAGCCGACAAGCTCGTGCTCGGCATCTGCAACGGGTTTCAGGTGCTGTTGAAGTCGGGGATTCTTCCCGGCGGCGGCGCGAGCTGGCCCCCCGGCGATCCGCTCCCCGCAACGCTCACCTGGAACCTCAACGGCCGCTACACGGCGGTCTGGGTGCGGCTGGCGATCGAATCCGGAAACAACCCGTTCCTGCGAGGCTTGGAAGACATCGAACTCCCGGTCGCCCACGCGGAAGGCCGCATCGCCGTGAGTTCGCCGCGAGTGCTCGCCGATTGGGAGAGCCGCGGGCAGATCGTGATGCGGTATAAGGCGCGGTTCAAGCCGAGGGGGAAGTACGATCAGCCGACACCCGCCTTCACGTTCGATGACTTCCGCAAGCAACTTCGGCTGGTTCGACAGATGCAGCCGATGCAGGAGATCATCAAGATGATCCCCGGGATGGCGGAGAATGTTGCAGCGATGGATCCCGAAAAGGATTTACAGCGCGTCGAAACGATGATCGACGCGATGACGCCCGAGGAACGGGACCATCCGGAGACGATCCATGCCACCGCATGCGCGCGGATCGCGAGCGCCAGCCGCACCGCGCCATCCGACGTTGAAAAGCTGCTGCAGAATTTTCGAGCCATGCAGGGAATGCTGCAGTCGATGTCGAAGGTTGGGCTCCTCAATCGCATGGGGGGTCGCGATCACGCTCCACCGGAAAACCTGCTTCCCTTCCCCGACAATCCCAACGGCTCGATCGCCAACGTCGCCGGGTTGAGCGATCCCTCCGGCCGCGTGCTGGGGCTGATGCCGCACCCCGAACGCTTCCTGCACGCCACGCAGCATCCGCAGTGGACGCGAAAGAAACTCACCGGCGAAGGAACCGGCATGCGCATCTTTCGCAACGCCGTCGAGTATTTCGGCTGATCGTAGCTGCGGCGTCGAACTCGATTTGCGGGTCGATCGATCGGGCGGGTAGGACGGAATTGTATTCCGTCGTGCCCGCCCGCCGGAACGCTCGGCGTCTTGGAAACATCGTCAGTGAAGCTCAGCGACGATCAGTGTTCGCGACTCCCGTCGAGCCACGAGGCGGCAACTCTTCGACACGCGAAGAGAGAAACGCTGATCTCCGCTGATCGACGCTGATTTCGACGATCGGGCGGGTCGAGCGGCTTCGTCGTGTCCACCGTCCACCACTCGGCGCGATCTTCCGACGAGAGGCAAGTGAAGTCGGCGACCGAAGTATGGAAACACCTGCACGGGGGGACGGAATACAATTCCGTCCTACGCTGTGAAATACGCCGACGCTCGACGATTCAGCGACGACGACGACGCTCGCACAGCATCGCGAACACCGACGCTCCCCACAGAAACACGGCCGATCCCAGCCAGACCCAGTAGCCGGACGACAGCGAGAATAGTGGAGCGAACAGAAGACAGAGGCCGATCGCGCACGCGGCGGCGGCGAATCGCCAGCGGCCGAACGCGGCCATGCCGATCGCGACGACGATCGCCGGGTTGGCGACCCACGAAGCCAGAATCACGCACACACCCAAGTCGGGGAAATCGACTTCGCCCCGGATGAGTGCGACAGGCCCGTCCATGAGCACGATATACCACATCCGCGCGCCCGCGAGAAACGCTTCCAGGCCGGACTCCGGCGAGCCGCCGTGCATCACGACGAACGCCGGGAGCGCGAACGAAACCGCGTAGATCGCGGCGCCGGCGATCGCGATCGCGCAGCGGCCTGGAACTCCCATCGAATACTTCCCGCGGAATGGATCGAAAGAGCGGCGAATCGTCTTTCGCGATCGCCGCTCTCTTTCGATCCAGGTTCCGCGGTTCGTATTCCCGCCGATTCTCGACGAGGCCGAAGAAGTTCTCGGCTTGTCACAGCCGCGCGTTAGTGATGCCAATGCCCGCTGTGGTGCAAGTGGTAGTGGCCGGGGATCACGTCGTAGTGATTGCCATGAGGCACGATCCGCGTCGGATGGTAATCGTAGTGGCTGGTGTCGTGCCAGTAGGGCTGCGAGTACCCCCAATTGCCGTAGCTGGGGTTGTAGAAGCTCTGGTAGTGGCCCGAGTAGCCGTGGAACGAATTCCCATGACCATGGCCATAGCCGTGGCCCTGGTGGAAGTGCCCACGCCGCGAACTCGCCTCGGCCGAAGAGCCGGCGAAAGCGAACAGGCCGACGAGGACGGCGAGGCCGAACAACATGCGTTTCATCGTGCTACTCCCGAATTGGAAGGACCGCCGGAAATGGGGGACGCTTCAATCGCACCCCCGGAACGACCATGACTTGAATTAGAGCAAGCGGCGTGCCAATCCGCCGCGCACGCGCGAAAAGTACGGAAACTGCGGAAAACCGGGGGGAATCACGATGTTTGGCCGCCTCACCTGGCAAGGCAAGATGTCGTCCTTTTGACGACATGCCGGATCGTTTCGATGCGCCCCCTCACAGAGCAGAATGATCGAATCTTCGGTTTCCGGCGCGAATGAAGAGCGGAGTTATGAACGCACGGACGCAGACTTGCCAATTCGAGCACGCGCGCGGCACACTATCGTCGGGTTCCGCAACCACCCGGGAGAGCTATCGATGCGAACGTGGCGGACTTGGTCCATTCTCGGTGGGATGCTTTTCGCGGCATTGCTCACTCGCCATCCGGCCCGGTCCGCCGAATCGGCGACACGCGGCAAGGCCCTGCTCGAAGCGGGGGGCGTTCGCGTCGGGCTGTGCGTGCATCTCGGCGTCACCGACGGAAAGCTCACCGCCGAACTCGGGCGCGCTCCGGCGATTGCTGGTGCATGGACTCGCCGCCGACGACGCGGCGGTCGCGGCGGCTCGGAAGCACATCGCGGCGGAGAAACTCGCCGGGCGGGTCTCGGTCGAGCGCGGCTCGCTCGGCATCCATCCGCTTGCGGTTACGCGACTTCGACCCTCAACCCTCGACCCGTAGCCCTCACGAGGAACGAGCAATGCACACGAGGCGAAATTCGGCGTTGATGATCGTGGCGGCAGTCCTGGCCTTCGCGGCCGAAATGCTTCCCGCATCCGCACAGGGGCCGGCGGGAAACCAGGCCAACGGCCCGCGATCGTTCTCCCGGAACCCGCAACTCGCCGATATCCCCGATCTCGCCGCCCGCGTCGTCAGCGAAGGCTACGAGAGGGACGGCGGCGTGCTCGCCTTCAGCGGCTTCTTCCACTACTTCGACCCCGCCGCCAAGCGTTGGCACAAACTGGAACCGAAGATCGACGACGCGCTCGACAACAAGAACATCCGCCATCGGCACGTGTACGATCCGGTCGACAACGTGCATCTGGTGATCGCCGGCGGTTGGAAGACGTTCGCCTTGAAACTCTCCGACAAGCCCGGCCGTCTTCCCGGAGTCGGCGAGAATCGTCTGCCGGCCGCACGATGAGCGCCTCGATTCGCGGAACCGATTCGCCGGCCGTGCTGGGCGGTTCGCCGGTGCGGCCGGAAGGTCCGCCCGCGTGGCCCATCGACGATCCGGCCGTCGCGGAAGTCCTCGCCCGGGCCGCCGCCGATGGATCGTGGGGACGATATCACGGTCCGCACGGGCCGGCCCTCGTCGAAAAGTTGAAGGAGCATCATGCCGTCGCCCACGCGGTCCTTTGCGCGAGCGGCACGGTCGCGGTCGAGTTGGCGCTGCGCGGTGCGAAGATCGGTCCCGGCGATGAAGTGCTGCTGGCCGCGTACGATTTCGAAGGGAACTTCGGCGACGTGCTCGCCGTCGGCGCGACGCCGGTGCTCGTGGACGTGCGGCGGGACGACTTCCAGCTCGACGTGTCGCGACTGGAAGAGGCGGTTTCGCCGAGCACGAAGGCGATCGTCGTCTCGCATCTGCACGGCGGCGTCGTCCCGATGCGCGAGGTGCTCGAGTTCGCCCGTCCCCGAGGCATCGCGGTCGTCGAAGACGCCTGCCAGATGCCCGGCGCGATCGTCGACGGCCGTATGGCGGGAACGTGGGGAGACGTCGGCGTGCTCAGCTTCGGCGGCAGCAAGCTCCTCTCCGCGGGACGCGGCGGCGCGCTTCTCACCGACTCGCCCGAGATCGTCCAGCGGGCCCGGCTGTACTCCCACCGCGGGAACGAAGCGTTCCCCCTCTCCGAATTGCAGGCGGCCGTCCTGCTGCCTCAACTCGAACGGCTCGACGAACGCAACGCGATTCGCGCGCGCAACGTGGCGCGGCTGATCGAACTTCTGCGGCCGCATCCGGGACTGACCCCCTTCGCCGACGGCCGCGTGCGCGACGCCCTCCCACCCGGCGACTCCGGCGAACCCCACACCCACCGCGATCACGCGCCCGACGAATTCACGACGCAACCCGGCTACTACAAGCTCGGCTTCCGTTACGATTCGGCCGCGTTCGAAGGGTTGCCGCGGAACGCGTTCGCGGCGGCGATGCGAGCGGAGGGAATCGCACTCGACCCGGGCTTTCGATCGCTCCACCGCACTCACGGCAAGCGGCGCTATCGCGCCGGCAGCCCGCTCGACCACGCGGACGCGGCCGACGATCAGGCGCTGGTGCTGCATCACCCGGTGTTGTTGGGAACCGAAGCCGACATCGAGCAAGTCGCCGCCGCGATCGACAAACTGGCGCGAAACGCGGGGATCATCCGCGTGCCGTAGGTGAGGATCGTTCGGGCGCAACGATGAAGGATTCAATGCGCCGTTCGCGGTGGGACCGTTCGGTGCCGATTCCGTTCTGGTCGCGGTGGCTTGATAATCGCCCGCGTCCTGTTATCGTCTGAGAAGTTTGCGCGCCGTCCGCGCCCGGCGTTCGCGCCGATCGAGCGCGCGGAACCGGCGTAAAATTCCTGCGGGGCGCTCCCCGCGGGCTTCGCTTCGCATCGCCAACGGACCACTGACAGCGGACGACTGACAACCACGTGCCCCGCCGCGACGACATCCACAAGATCCTCATCATCGGCTCCGGCCCGATCGTCATC
>JBBDNT010000180.1:0-8054 GCA_040877445.1 Planctomycetaceae bacterium | reverse complement strand
GGCGTGCGAGTTCGATTATTCCGGCACCCAGGCCTGCAAGGCCCTCCGCGAAGAAGGTTACGAGGTGGTGCTGGTCAACTCGAACCCCGCCACCATCATGACCGATCCCGACACCGCGGATCGCACCTACATCGAGCCGATCACCTGGCAATACGTGCAGAAGATCATCGAGAAGGAGCGGCCCGACGCACTGCTTCCCACGCTCGGCGGGCAGACCGGTCTCAACACCGCGATGGACCTCGCCCGCCGGGGAATTCTCGATCAACTCGGCGTCGAATTGATCGGGGCGAAGGAGTCGGTCATCGCCAAGGCGGAGGAGCGCGAGTCGTTCAAGAAGGCGATGCAGAAAATCGGCCTCGACGTGCCGCGAAGCGCCGTCGTCCACACGCTGGGAGAGGCCCGCCAGACGCTTCGCGAAATCGGCTTGCCGATCATCATCCGGGCGAGCTATACGCTGGGCGGGACCGGCGGCGGGATCGCCTACAACAAGGAGGAGTTCGAGGCCAAGGTCGCCCACGGTCTCGCGCTGTCGCCGGTTCACGAGGTGCTGCTGGAAGAGTCGATCATCGGTTGGAAAGAGTACGAGATGGAGGTGATGCGCGACGTCGCCGACAACGTCGTCATCATCTGCTCGATCGAGAACTTCGACCCGATGGGGGTCCACACCGGCGATTCGATCACCGTCGCCCCCGCCCAAACTCTCACCGACAAGGAATACCAGCGGATGCGCGACGCGACGATCGCCTGCATCCGCGAGATCGGCGTCGAGACCGGCGGCTCGAACGTGCAGTTCGCCATCGACCCCGACACCGGCCGGATGGTCATCATCGAGATGAATCCCCGCGTCAGCCGGTCGAGCGCGCTCGCCTCGAAGGCGACCGGCTTCCCGATCGCGAAGATCGCCGCCAAGCTCGCGGTCGGTTACCGTCTCGACGAGATTCCCAACGACATCACCCGCGAGACCAAGGCCTGCTTCGAGCCGACCATCGACTACGTCGTCACCAAGATCCCCCGCTGGACCTTCGAGAAGTTCCCCGACGCCGACCCCACGCTCACCGTGCAGATGAAGTCGGTCGGCGAGACGATGGCGATCGGCCGCACATTCAAGGAATCGTTTCAGAAGGCGATTCGCGGGCTGGAGATCGGCCACTTCGGTTTGGGCGGGGGCAAGAAGGACTTGTGGGGGACCGCCCGGCAGCCGGCCGTCGACGTCATCCGCCGGATGTTGTCCGTCCCCAACGCCGAACGGATGTTTCACGTGCGGTACGGATTCAAGGCCGGGATGAGCGTCGCGGAGATTCACGAGCTGACGAACATCGATCCGTGGTTCCTCGAACACATCCGCGAGTTGGTCGAGTTCGAGGACGAAATCCGCGGCGTCGCCCGGCTCGAAGTCGCCGACGCCGATCTCATCCGCCGCGCGAAACGCCACGGTTATTCCGATCAACAACTCGCCTTCTGGTGGGACGCCAGCGAAATGCAGGTCCGCGCGCGACGGAAGGAATTCGGCATCGTGGCGACCTTCAAGCAGGTCGACACCTGCGCCGCCGAATTCGAAGCCTACACTCCTTATTACTACTCGACCTACGAAGACGAAGACGAGACGCCGCCGAAGCAGCCGGGCAAAAAGCGGGTGATGATTCTGGGCGGCGGTCCGAACCGCATCGGCCAGGGAATCGAATTCGACTACTGCTGCTGCCAGGCGTCGTTCGCATTGGCCGAACTCGGGATCGAGAGCATCATGGTCAACTCGAACCCGGAGACCGTCTCGACCGATTACGACACGTCGGACCTGCTCTTCTTCGAGCCGCTGACCACCGAGAACGTCCTCGACATTTGCGATCGAATGCGTCCGGACGGCGTGATCGTGCAGTTCGGCGGGCAGACGCCGCTCAATCTCGCCCGCGGACTCGAAGCCGCCGGCGTGCCGATCATCGGCACCAGCCCCGACATGATCGACGCCGCCGAGGACCGCGAGCGGTTCCAGGCGATTCTGCGGAAGCTGGATCTGAGGCAGCCGCCGAACGGCATCGCGATCGACATCGAACGCGCGCGGAACGCGGCGGCGGAGATCGGCTATCCGATCCTCGTGCGGCCGAGCTACGTGCTCGGCGGACGGGCGATGGAGATCTGCTACGACGAGCCGTCCCTCGTGAAGTACATGACCGAAGCGGTCGACGCCTCCCCCGACCGGCCGGTGCTGATCGACAAGTTCCTCGAAGACGCGATCGAGGTCGACGTCGACGCGGTCTCCGACGGCGAGACGACGGTCGTCGGCGGGATCATGGAGCACATCGAAGAGGCGGGCGTGCACTCGGGCGACTCGGCTTGCGCGCTCCCGCCGCATTCGCTGCCGACGGAAACGCTCGACGAAATCCGCACCGCGACGCACGCGCTGGCAAAGGAACTCGGCGTGCGCGGGCTGATGAACATCCAGTTCGCGGTCACGCGCCCGGCGAGCGGGGGGCGTCAGCCCCCCGGTGCGTCCAATGACCAGCGGGCCGAATTCGCGAGCGAGTCACAAGGTGGTTCGAAGCACCAGCCGGCTGACGCCGGCCGCTCGCCTGGCGGAAACATCGTCCACGTCCTCGAGGTCAACCCCCGCGCCAGCCGCACGGCGCCGTTCGTCTCGAAGGCGACGGGGCGGTCGCTGGCGAAGATCGCGGCGAAGGTGATGGTCGGGGTGTCGCTGGCGGAGCAGGGGGTGACGGAGGAGATCGTTCCGTCCTACACGTCGGTCAAGGAAAGCGTGTTCCCCTTCTCGCGGTTCAGCGGGGTGGACATCATCCTCGGGCCGGAGATGCGCTCCACCGGCGAGGTGATGGGAATCGACGAGCGGTTCCCGATCGCCTTCGCCAAAAGCCAGGTGGCCGCCGGGAACGCGCTCCCCACCGAGGGGACCGTGTTCGTCAGCATGGCGCAGAACCATAAGCGAGCGATGATCGAGCCGGCCCGCCAGCTTCGAAAACTCGGCTTCGAGATCATCGCCACTTCGGGAACGGCGGAGATCCTGCGCGAAGCCGGCATCGAGGTTCGCACCGTCAAGAAGATCCAGGAAGGTCGGCCGAACCTGCTCGACCACATGGCCAACGGCGACGTGCAGTTCGTGTTCAACACCCCCAGCGGCAAGGGCGCCCGCACCGACGAAGGAAAGATCAGAGCCGCCGCGGTGCAATACGGCATCCCCTGCACGACGACCCTCCCCGGCTGCACGGCCGTGGTTCAGGCGCTGCAGGCGCTCGCGGAAGACCCCGTGCCGCACGTGAAGGCGCTGCAGGATTGGGTGGGGTGAGGGCGGTCGGCAGTCGCCAGTAGGCAGTCGCCAGTAGGCAGTCGACGAACCTGTGGGGTGGGGCTGTGCCCACCAGGGTGAAATACACGGTCTTCCCGCGCGTGGCGAGCACAGTCGAATCTACGAATTGGTCCGCTCCGATCCGTAGTGATTGATCGCGACGGCGATGCCCAGCGCGGCCGCGCGGTCGCGAATGACGCGCGGCAGCGCCGGCGGATTCGGGGTCGAACCGGACGAAAAGCAGAAGAAATCCGCTTCGACTCCGCCGGCGAGCAACTCCCGAATCGCGTCGGCCTTCGGTTCAAGCTGGTCCAGCAGCCACGCGAGGTGAATTGCCAGACGAGGCGAATTCACCCATTCCTTGGAAGACATCGACCACATTCCGCCATGGAGCGGGGAGAGTTCCTCGACGTTTCCTCGACGCGTTCGCCGCAGCCGCGGCTCCCCGTCGCGGTGAACATGATCCGGCGGCAGCCGCAACGCGCGCGTAACCGTCAGCGGATCCAGTGAGTCGCCGTAAAACCGGACGGACGCGTACGCGCGATCGTAAACTCGCTTGGGCATTGGTCGAATTGTCCCCAAGATTATTGCTTCCGCGAACGGACAGGGGAACGGACGCAGCCGCTCGGCGCTCCGGTGGGCACAGTCCACCCTACTCACCGGGGGATTCCGCCGACGGCTGATCGAGCGTCGCCTCGGCGAAGTCGAGGAGGAATGGCGGGCTGACGTACGAGAGTTCCAGTACGCCGAACTTCTCGTCATAATCCAGAAGAACGGGAATCGCGAAGCCGCGCAGGCGGTAAATCTCCGCTCCCCCAATCGTCGATAAACCTCCAACTCGCGCGTGAACTTCCCCTTCTTGCGGAACACCTTCACGATCGTGCCGTCCGTCGTCTGCCAGATGTACCCGTCCAACCCCCAGCCACGCAGCGCTTCGATCTTTCGTGAACGAGCGCGGCAATAGGCGTTTCGCCGCTTCCGAAGCGCGGAAGGAACTTCCGACATGGCCATGAAATCCTCTTCGCAGCGATTTTCGACGGTCGCGGAATTCGACCTGATCGTCGGCGGAGCGACGTATTCCGTCGCTCAGATCGCGGCCGATTTTCTCATTCTTCGCAAGCCGGCAGCCCTGCCGCGCGGTCCGGCTACGCTCATCATCCGGGTGGAGGGAGAGGAAGACCGCCATGAGATCGAGATTCTCGACGTCGAACCGGATTCGACGTGGGTGACGATCGCCCGCGGTTGAAGATGGATGATACGCCATTCGCAGGCCGACCGCATGGTTTTTTTGCTCGACAATTACGACTCCTTCACCTACAACCTCGTCCAGCGGTTGGGAGAGATCGACCCGGCGATCGACGTGCGCGTGGCGCGGAACGATCGCATCACCCTCGACGAGATCGCCGCCCTCGCGCCGGAGCGGATCATCATCTCCCCCGGGCCGGGCACGCCCGCCGACGCCGGTCGCTCCCGCGAGGTGATCCGCCGCTTCGGTTCGCACGTGCCGATTCTCGGCGTCTGCCTCGGCCATCAGTGCATGGGGGACGTCTTCGGCGGGCAGGTGGTGCGGGCCGCGCGATTGATGCACGGCAAGACGTCGCTCATCCACCACGACGGCCGCGGCGTGTTCGCCGGACTGCCCAACCCCTTCGAGGCGACCCGCTATCACAGCCTCATCGTTCCCGAGGATTCGCTTCCCGCGGAACTGGAACTGACCGCCTGGACCGAAGACGAAGGTCAGCCGCGCGAGGTGATGGGCTTCCGCCATCGCGCGATGCCCGTCCACGGCGTGCAGTTCCACCCGGAGAGCTTCCTCACCGGGGAGGCGGGCATCGACCTGCTGCGGAATTTCCTGAAGCTCGAAGCCGGTCCGATGATCGATTTCGTGTCGGCTGACACCGTGTCCGCCCCCACCAGGGCCATCGCACACTAAGTCTTTGCGCCCGTGAGGACTTCCATCAGGAAGTCGTCGATCCAGCCGCAGCTGCGGCGTTTCATGATGAGACTCGTCTTCTTGTCCGGGTGTTGCTTCAGCAGTCCGTCTTCTCGGCGGCGGATTTCAGACCGCGTTCCCGAATCGATTAGAGGCGGGCGGAAACGATTCCGTCCTACGAGCCACCGGCACCACGCGATTCGCCGAATCGCGCGATATCCGATGGCATCGTGCGGCGAATGCGGTTATCATGCCGATGACATCAACGTCGGCTATTGCGTCCGCATCGTCGCCCGGGAGTCGTGACCGGAGAAGCCGCCATGCTGCGAATCGCGGGCAATCCCAAGCGGTTGTGCGATGGGCTGACCCGTCGCGACCTGTTGCACATCGGTGCGATCGGCGCGTTGTCGCTCGGCCAGTGGACTCGGCTTCGCAAACTTCAGGCCGCCGTCGCGCCCGCGGAGCATCGCGGCGGCTTCGGACGGGCGAAGTCGTGCATTCTGCTGTTCCTGTTCGGCTCGCCCAGCCAGCACGACACCTTCGATCCCAAGCCCGAAGGCCCCGCCGACTTTCGCGGCGAGTTCACCGCCATCCCCACCAAGCTCCCCGGCGTGCGGTTCTGCGAGACCTTGCCGGGCTTCGCGGGCATCGCCGACAAGCTCACGGTCGTCCGCTCGATGACCAGCCCGCACGCCAATCACGACGTGGCCTATGCGCTCACGTCGAATCCGCTCAGCGAGATTCCCCTGCAGCTCAACCCGCGCGACCCGCGGCATTGGCCGTTCATCGGCTCGGTGGTCGATTACCTCGGCGAGCGGGCTGGGCGCGGCGGGAACGACATGCCTCGGAACATCGCCCTGCCGTATCTGCTCAGCTCGCGCCGCGGGCATCCCTCGCGCGACGCCGGACCGTACGGACATTTCCTGGGGGCGAATTACGATCCCGTCTGGACAGACTTCCAAGGCGAAGGGACCGAGCACTACTGCTACGCCCCGCGCACCGAGAACGTCAATCGCGATCCCTTCGCCGGGGTGGAACCCGGCTTCAAGCTGCAACTCACCGCGGGAGAACAGCGGTTCGACGCGCACACGACGGCCCGCCTCGACGATCGCCGCCGCCTGCTCGAACAACTCGAAACTGCCCGCCGGTCCTTCGACGCCGGTGCGGCCGGCAGCTTCGACAAGCGGCATCAGCAGGCGTTCGACCTGTTGCTTTCGGGGAAGACGCGGGCGGCCCTCGATCTCGACCGCGAGCCGACGGCGATGCGCGACCGCTACGGCATGCACCTGTTCGGGCAGGCCTCGCTCGCGGCGCGGCGGCTGATCGAAGCCGGCGGCCGGTTCGTCACGGTCTTCTGGGACGACTTCCATCACCTGCAAAGCGCGTGGGACACGCACTACAACCACTTCTGGAAGATGCGGCATCTGCTCTGCCCGGGGCTGGATCAGACGTTCGTCGCCTTGGTGGAGGATCTCGAATCGCGGGGACTGCTGGACGAGACGATCGTGGCCTGCATCAGCGAGCACGGCCGCACCCCGCGGATCACGCCGACGTCCAAAGGCCCCGGCCGCGGCCACTGGGCGGACGCGTACTCGGCGGTGTTCGCGGGGGGCGGCTTTGCGCGGGGGAAAGTGGTCGGGGCGACCGACTCGACGGGAGGCCGCGTCGCGGAAAACCCGGTCTCGCCGAAAGACATCCTGGCGACGATCTACCACCTGCTGGGCATCGACCCGGAAACGACGATCCCCGACCGCCTGGGCCGCCCGCTGGCGGTGGGGGGGGAAGGCCGCGTACGGCGGGAATTGCTGGGGTGAGGCCGCACGCCAGCGGGGAGACGTTGATCGACACGCATTTCTCGTTTCCAAGCTCCACTTGGAAACGAGCCTTCGCGAAGCTCCGCTTCGCGATTCGGGAACCGGAGTGAATCGGGAAGCGGAGCTTCCGGCACGTGCGTTCCCAAGCGGAGCTTGGGAACGAGGGAAAGTTCGTCGGCGTGTTGGGCTGCATCACGCGCATGAGCATGTTCGACTACTACATTCCAAAGCCGGACGTCACATGTTCGGTGTGCGGCGCGTCGAGCCTCGAATGGCAGGGCAAGGATGGGCCGTGCGCTTTGTTTGTTTGGGAGCAGAGTCAGGCATCGCCGATTGACCAGAGAGTGGATGAGGATTGCGCTATTTCACAGGATGAGCGATCCGAGCACCGACTTCCTGCTCGATTCGAGATTTATGCAGATTGCGGTTGTCCCACTGTCCTCACGGCCGTCGGCGTGACGGAGGCCGGAGTATGGCGTCGGACGGAGGTGCTGACTCCAACCAATGCAGCAGCCTATGCAGACGAGAGCGAGCGCGAGTATCGTAAGAGATTGGCTGCTTACGCAGAGCACCCGGGACATGCAGGCTAACCAGGACGCTGCAGCGAATCGCCGCCCCGCTGGGCAGTCACGTAGGGCCGGCTGTGCCGGCCAAAGGGAGGACGCGACTGACTCGCGGGAGTGGCGACGGGCATTTTCCCGCCTTCGATGCGTCGTGCCTGCACCCGACCGGCATCGAACCAGTCTCCACGCAGGAACGCATCACTCGTTTCGGGCGGAACTCCCGAGCGATATCCGTTCGGCGATTCGGCCGGCATAGCCGGCCTAAAGCCGTTCGTGATAAATTCATAATCCACTCCGCTCCCAAACACATGCGTTTCCTGGGCTACCCGTCGGGCGGTTACGAACTGGACTTAAATATCACGCTGCCGGATGCCCCGCACGGTGACAAACCATTTTCGCCTCCTCACCAGAATCTGTGGGTGAATTCCGGTTCGGGGAGGGATGCCAGGTTG
>JBBDNT010000179.1:0-21109 GCA_040877445.1 Planctomycetaceae bacterium | reverse complement strand
ACCGGTCGGACCGGCCGTGCCGTTCGATCCGGACGGCGCGGCCGTCGATGAATTCGACGCACCCGCCCGCATTCCCGACCAGGCGCCCGAAGCCGCGCCGGTTCCCGACTCGGACGGGGCCGCGGCGATCGACGGATTCGAGAAGGCCGCGACGCAACCGGTGGCGCTGCTCGCGCAAGCGGCCGAACCGGCCGACGCGGACGTCGCCGCGCCGGAGGATGAGCCATTCGGTCCGCCGGGAGCGACCCCGGGTCCGCAGGAGCCGGTGGAGATCGTGATCGTCGTGCGGTTCCTCGAAGACGTGAACGACGAGCAGCTTCAGGCGATGCTGAAGTACGAAAAGCCGGCCGAACGGAAGGAGCACAACGGCCGCGCGTGGTTTCAGGCGCCACTCAAGCCGGCGGAGAGGCTCCCGCAACCGGTGTTCGACGACGAAGGCCAGCCCGTGCTCGAAAACGGCGGCCAGAAGTTCGAAGTCGTGAAAGGTCCGCTCCGCCCGGCCGGTCCATCCTACTTCCGCGTCGACGCCCGGACGGTCGTGTTCGGCAAGGAGGAATTCATCCCGAAGCTCCTCGACAACAAGCCCGCGGCGACGCCGCTGCGGAAGCTGCTTGCCGGCGTTCAGGTCGGCAACGGTTTGGTCATCGCCGGGCACGTCGGCGGGCACGAGAAGACCGCCGACGCCTTCCGCGAGCAGTTCCGGAAGCAGGCCGAGTTCGCGCCGCCTCCGGTGCAGATGGCGGTTCCTTTCGCCGAGACGCTCGACGGCGCGCTGCTCGGCGCCGACCTGTCCGCCCCGACGACGCTGCACGTCACCTTCGAGATGCGCGACGCCGACGCGGCGAAGCAACTGGCCGAGACCGGCGACCAGGGGGTGAAGCAGATCCAGGCGATGTTCGGCGAGATGCGGAAGGGCTTGGAGGAGAACCCGGATGGCGTCCCGTTCCTTCAGGGAGCGGAGGTCAAAGAGGCCCTGGACATGGCGAGCCGCCTCCTCGACGGCCTGTCGGTGAAGCGCGACGGCGACACGCGCGTCGTCGGCGAGTTGAAGCGCCCCGCGGGCCTCGACGAGTTCGTTAAGGCGAAAGCCCCCGCCGCGATCCTGGCGATGCGGGCCGAGACGCGGAAGCAGATGCGAGTGGTCAACCTGAAGCAGATCGGCATCGCACTTCACGCCCACCACGGGATCTACGGAAAGTTCCCGGCGGCAGCCCCGCGGTACGACGAGAAGGAGCCGGGACAGACGAGTTGGCGCGTCCACGTTCTCGAGCAACTGGATGAACGCGGACTGTTCAAGGAGTACGACTTCGAGCAGCCGTGGGACAGCGAGGCCAACAAGTCGTTCCTCGCGCGGATGCCGGCCATTTACGGGGATCCGACCAAGCCGGACGAGAACGAAGAAGGCAAGACCCGCATCGCCCTCGTGACCGGCCGGAATACCGCGTGGGACGGAAATCTGCCCGTGGCAGCGACGATCGGTTGGGGACCGCGGTTGGGGGATTTCGTCGACGGCGCGTCGAACACGATCATGCTGGTCGAACTGCCGGCCGAGAAGGCGGTCCCATGGACGCAGCCGGCCGACTTCGTGTTCGATCGGGACGACCCGCTGAAGAACCTGCGGCCGATTCCTCCGGAAGGATTGTTGTGCGTCACGGTGGACGGCCGGGTCTGGCGAATTCCAGCCGACATCGATCCGGTAAAATTCTGGGCGCTGTGCACGAATTTCGGAGGCGAAGTGGTCGGTGTCGATGGGGTGCTGGTCGCCCCCTAGCGCGCCGATCGATCCAGCGTCCCGGACGCTTCACGTGTCCGGGTCGCTTCGTCGCGCGGCAATCGAGCACGTAGGACGGAATTGAATTCCGTCCGCCGGCAATACGGTCCATTTCGCCTTGCCGACCGCGCTCGCGAACGGCAACGATCGCGCATTGCGAGTCCCGCCGGCGGGCGGGCACGACGGAATGAAATTCCGTCCTACCCGCCCATCGGTCGCCCGCAAGATCAACGTTGATGATGTACTATTGATCTTCGATTCAGAAACGCTGAAAGTGAATCATCATGTCCGACCGTTCGCAAACCTCCCCCGCCGACGATCTCTCGCAGATGATCACCGGCTATTGGGTCTCGCAGTGCGTGTACGTCGCCGCGAAACTGGGGCTGGCCGATCTGCTCGCGAACGGTCCGCGGACCGCCGCCGAACTGGCGGAGGCGACCGCCTCGCAGACGGATCCGCTGTATCGCGTGCTGCGGGCGTTGGCCAGCGTCGGGGTGTTCGCCGAGGACGACGCCGGGCGGTTCGCGCTCACGCCGCTCGCCGAGCGGTTGCGCAGCGACGTGCCCGGCTCGCAGCGGGCGTTCGCGATCATGATGGGCGAGGAGCAGTACCACGTTTGGGGGGATCTGATCGACGCCGTGCAGACCGGCCGCAACGCCTTCCAGCGCATCTACCACATGCCGATCTTCGAATTCCTGCAACGGAACCCGGAGAAAGGCAAGACGTTCGATGCGGCGATGGTCGGCATCCACGGCCGCGAAACCGGGGCGCTCGCCGACGCGTACGACTTTTCCGGCATTCGCACGCTGGCCGACGTCGGCGGCGGAAACGGCTCGCTGCTCCGCGGGATCCTCGAACGCAATCCGTCGCTGCAAGGCATTCTGTACGATCTCCCGGCGGTCGTCGAACGAGCGCGTCCGGCGATCGAAGGGGCGGGACTCGCCGAACGCTGCCGCACCGTCGCCGGCAACTTCTTCGAATCGGTCCCGGCGGGGGCCGACGCGTACATCATGCGTCACATCATTCACGACTGGGACGATGCCGAATGCCTCACGATTCTCGGCCACTGCCGGGCGGCGATGCCCGCGGACGGCCGGCTGCTGGTGGTCGAAAGCATCATTCCGCCGGGAAACGAGCCGTGCGTCGGGAAGCTGCTCGACCTGACGATGCTCCTCATGCCCGGCGGCCGCGAGCGGACGGAAGAGCAATACCGCGCCTTGTTCGCCTCGGCCGGTTTCGAGCTCGTCCGCGTCGTTCCCACGGCGACCGAAGTGAGCGTGCTCGAATCCCGCCCCGTTTGAAGCGCACGCGCGCCGTCGCCGCGCCGCGCACGAATAAGGAGCCGCGCACGAAGTAAGCGGGCAACGCGCGAGAGGGCCGCTTACTTCGTGCGCGGCTTGTTGTCGATGCGTGTCGGCGGCATTGTCTGACCGCCGGCGCCGCCGTATCCTCGAACCGATAAAGCACTGGATCCTCGACTCGAAAGGGCGCTGGCGATCGAGCGGCGCCCCGCGTCGTGGTTTTCGCGCCGCGACGGTGATCCGCCCCCGGTCATCATGCGTTGTCGAAGGGTGCGGTCCGCTGCTCGAATCCCCGACTCCGCCAGCAAGCCGAATCATGCTCGACCTCCTCATTCGCTCCGGCAATCCGCTGATCGCGATCGACACTCCCGACGAAGAGCGGGCCGTCGAACAGGTGCGGGCCGCCGCCGATCGGCTCGAGCAACCGCTGTGGGAATGGTCGATGACCGACGGGCTGCAGCGCCGCACCCCCGACGGACGAATCGACTTCATCCTGCCCGGGGCGCGCCCGGTCCCCGCGCTGGCCCGCATCGCCGAGAACATCGACGAGACCTTGTTTCTGTTCAAGGATCTCGGCCCGCATTGCAAGGACGCGCAGGTCCACCGCATGATCCGCGATCTGCTGCCGCAATGCATGCGGCGGAAGTCCGCCCTGATCCTCGTCGATGCGCTGCCGCTGCCCGACGAGATTCGCCGGTTCGCCATTCAGTGGGAACTCCCCTGTCCCGATGCGGCGGAACTCGAAGAGATCGTGAAGCGGACGTATCAACGACTGCGGCGCGAGAACGAAGAGCTGTCCGCCCGGTTGACGCGTTCCGAGATGGATCAGCTCGTGCAAAGCCTTCGCGGACTGGGCGCCGACGAGGCGGAGCGCGTGGTCGCCTCGGCCATCCTGCACGACAACCTGCTCTCGGTGGACGATCTGCCGCACATCGTCGAAGGCAAGCGCGCGCTGCTTCGCTCGGCGGGTTGCCTGGAGTCGATCGCGGTCGATTTCGCCGCGGAGGACATCGGCGGGCTGACGAACCTCAAGCACTGGCTCGCCCGTCGCCGCGGCGGGTTTTCCCGCAAGGCCCGCGAGTTCGGGTTGGAGCCGCCGCGCGGCGTGCTGATGCTCGGCGTGCCCGGCTCGGGAAAGAGCCTGTGCGCGAAGGTCGTCGCCGCCGATTGGCGGATGCCGCTGTTGCGGCTCGACCCCGGCCTGCTTTATCAGAAGTTCATCGGCGAAAGCGAAAGCCAGTTGCGGCAGGCGCTGCGGCAGGCGGAGGCGATGGCCCCCGTCGTGCTGTGGATCGACGAGATCGAAAAGGCGTTCGCCTCGGCCTCCGCCGCCTCGGCCGATGGCGGGTTGTCGAAGCGAATGTTCGGAACGCTGTTGTCGTGGATGCAGGACCACCGGCACCCGATCTTCATCATCGCGACGGCGAACGACATCGCCGCGCTCCCGCCGGAGCTGATGCGCAAGGGGCGGTTCGACGAGGTGTTCTTCGTCGATCTGCCGCACGACATGGCCCGGCGGGAAATCTTCGCGATCCATCTGCGGCGGCGGAAGCGCGATCCCGAGCAGTTCGACATCGAGCGATTGGCGGACGTTGCGGAAGGGTTCACCGGCTCGGAGATCGAGCAGGCGATCGTCGCGGGATTGTTCACGGCGTTCGCGGAGGAGAGAGAACTCGCCGACGAGCACATCGAGTCGGCCATTAAGGAAACGCGCCCGCTGTACGTGCTGATGGCCGAGCGGATCGCCGAACTCCGCGCCTGGGCCGCCGACCGCTGCGTGCCGGCGGATTAGCGAGAACCACCCCGTAGGACGGATTGCCAATCCGTCCGCCCGTGATCGGGATCGAACAATGAATGCCGACCAAGACTCGACCACGCACCCCGACGAACCGCGGGAATTCCGCTGTAAAAGGGAAATCTTCTGGTGGGGGATCTTCAGCGCTTCCGTCGCCTTCGCGTTCGCGATCGTTTCGACGCTGGCCGCGCTTTGGAACATCGATGGGTCGTTCACCCGCCCACTGCTGGCGGCGGCGGTCATGGGGGGATTTTGGTCGTTCATCGGGCTTGGCGGCGTTTGGATGATTGCCGCGAGCGTTTATGAAAGACTGTACGTCAGCCGTGACTGCATCCGAATGACCGACGTTTTTCGCAGCCGCGCGATGAAGTTGGACGAGTTGAACCACGCGCGATGGCGACGATTGCGCGGCAATCTCGTTCTTCGCGACGCCGCCGGGCGCGTGGTGGTGCATTTCGCCAATTACGCACAACGGCTCGAATTGATTCAACTCCTGCGCGATCGCATCGACCGCGGCCTCCAAGAGGACTGGGACGAATTCGCTTCGCAATTCCTCAGAAGCCGCGACGAGGCGCGGCGCGACGCGCGACGAGCATTTCGTCTCTACGCGGCGGTTCTCTTCGCCTTCGCCGCGGTCTTCGCGTACGTGGCGATCGCCAACCGCCCCGACGAACGCGGCTACCTGCTGATCGTCGGGGTGAACGTCGCGGGGGGCATCGCATGCCTGCTCTGGGCGCGGCGGGAACCCGAAGTAGACGCCGGTCGGCGTCCTCCCCCATTGAAGTGATTGCGTCAGCGCGGTGTCATGGACGGATGGAGGCGTTGGCGGGGAGATTGTCGTGCGCCCTGAATCGCGGCGGAGGGATCGCCGATCAGGAATCCGCCGCCCGACCCGCGCCCGGCTTCCACAGCACGTCGTCGCGGCCGTCGTCGTTCGCGGCGCGGGCCATCACGAACAGCAGGTCCGAGAGCCGGTTGAGATACTCCAGCACCCGCGGATTGACCGGTTCGCGCTCCATCAGCGCGGCCACGCCCAGTTCCGCGCGGCGGCAGACCGTGCGGGCGTGGTGCAATCGGGCGGCGACGGAGGTGCCTCCCGGCAGGACGAACGTCGTCAGCGGTTCGAGCCGCTCGTTCGCGGCGTCGATCCAGGTTTCGAGCCGTGCGACTTGCGCCGCGGTCACGCGCAGCGGAGGAAGTTCGGGAGGCGGATCCCTTTCGGGGACGCACAAGTCGGCGCCGATGTCGAACAGGTCGTTCTGGATGGCGGTGAGCTTGGCGAGGACGTCGTCTTCGGGCGGCTCTCCGGCGAGGGCGAGGCCGATGACGGCGTTCAACTCGTCGACGCCGCCATAGGCCGCGATCCGCGCGTGCGTTTTGGGGACGCGGGCGCCGTCGCCGAGCGAAGTCTCGCCGGCGTCGCCGGATTTGGTGTAGATGCGGTTGAGGTAAACCATGTTGTGGATTCGCGGAAGCGAACCGGGAAGACTTTGGATCAACGGTTCGCGAGTTCCTTCCAGGCCCACAGGCAGGCGAGGAAGAACTTGCGATCGTTGGATTGGCGGAAGCTGTCGAATTGAGCGATGTCCTGTTTCGCCTGCTGGATCAACGTGAGAACATCGGAACGACCGAACCGCTCGGACCAATCGTAATCGGCCGCATGCCGCTTCTGTTGAAGTTCGGCGAAAGTGCCGGCGATTTCCCGCACCGGAATCGGAACCGAGTAACGCCCGCTCGCGTTGCGAGGCAGTCCCTGGCTGACCGACGCCTTGAGCGTACCGCCCCCGAAACTCGCGCAGGCTTGCTTCATGGTCGCATGCGTGAAGCCCCGCGCGATCGCGTGGCGATATGCGGCCTGGGCTCGATGGGCGCCCATCTGCATTCGACACGATTGGTCGACGAGATAGTGAAACAGGCCATAGTAAGCCGAGGAAATGGCGCGCCGGAGGTTGACCTGTTTCGGCCTGCGGCGGTCGATCGTCGCCAGCAGTTCGGCCTGCGCCAGCAGATCATCATGAACCATCCTCACTCCTCATCGTCGTCGGCCTCGTCCAGTTCACTCTGCTTCACCAGCCAGATGTAGGGGAAGAGAGTGATTCCTCGGGCGATGAGGCTGTCGTGGATCGCGCGCTTCAAGTCGCCGACGTCCTTGCCGTTGACGTGATAAACATCAACCGACTCGTCGAGCACGACCTGGATCCGCAGCGCGTCGTCGCCCGTCCAATCGGTGTAGTCTTCCGCCTCGATGCGGACCACCGGCAGGCTCGCCGGCAGCTTCAACTTGCGGAGATCGAGCGCCTCGCGGGTTCGTTGTTCGTCGGTGAGCATCACTATCCTCCTTGATTTCCGTCTTCGCCGGGCGTGGCGGCCTTCTCGAATTCCGGGTGATCGTGCAGCGACTTCAGGTCCGGGTCGCGCTGCAAATGCTCGTAGTCGCGAAACCCGTGCCGCGCCGCTTGCCTCAGATCGGCGATCGCCTTGTCGCGGAACTCGGCGACCAGCTTCGCCGCGTCGTCGTCGTCCTTCATCTTCGCGAGTTTCTCGGCGGCGCGGGCGTAGACGCAAGCGGCGTTGTAGGCGAAGGCGGCGTCGTCGCGGAAGTCCTTGCGGTGCCGCTCGACGTACTCGGCGCCCTTGACGGGCTGGTCCTCGAACACCAACACCAATCCCATTCCGGTCCGCGCTCCGGCGTGCACGTCGTCCAGTTCGATCGCCTTCTCCATGTCGGCCCGGGCCTCCTTGACTTGCCCGAGGTGCAGCCGGGCGGTGCCGCGGCCGACGTAAGCGTCCGGCAGGTTCGGGTCGAGCTTGATGGCGTTTTCGAACATTCGCTGCCCTTGTTCCCACTTCTGGTCCATCAGGTGCTCTTGCGCCTGCCAGATGTACTGATAGCCGGGCGATTGCTGGCGCAGGTTTCGCAAGGCGTTGTTGGCGACCTCGCGCTTGTTCCGGTTGCCGGACTTCCGCCCGCGATCGAGGGCCGCGTAGCACTCCGGCGTGCCGATGCTCGACAACGCGTTGGCCGTCTGCGACCAGACGTTGGCGTCGGTCGATTTCTCGAATGCGGCGGCGATCGCCGCGACCGCCTCCGGTCCGCCGTCGGTCAGCAGCGCCTGGCAGGCGGAACCGACCAGCGACCCGTCGCCGGTGGCGAGCGCCTCGACCGCCAACGGCCGCAGCCGCGTCGAACGCAACTGCATCAGCGCGTCGAGCGCCGCGCTCTTCTCGTGCGGGTGCAGTTCGGGATACTTCTCGATCAGGAACGCCTCCACCCGCTGATCGCCGACCCGCGACAACAGGTTGATGACCGTCGGCCGCGACGCGGCGCTCTTCTCGAAGTGTTCGAGCAACAACGGCACGGCCCGCGAATCGCGCGTGCGGCTCAACAGGTTGATCGTCGGCGGATCCGGAGGAGTGTCCTCCAACCGGGTCAGCGCGTATTCGAGCGCGATCCGCTCGCTTTCGGGATCGGTCCGCTCGACGAGAATGCGGAACGCTTCCTGGCGGAGAGCGGTGTCCTTTTCGGCGAGCATCGACTTCAGCAACTCCGTCAGCCGCGGATGGCCGATCGTCACCAGCGCCTTCACCGCGGCGAGCCGCAGTCGCGAGTCGCCGCGCGCGGCGCATTCGTGGATCGGATCGGCCCAGCGGGGGTCGGGATGCTCCGCGAGCACCTCCACGATGCGGGTTCGCGACTTCGCGTCGGCCTCCGCCAGCAGCCGGTCGAGGGCGGCGTGCGCGACGGCGAACCGCGACGCGGCGAGCGCCTGAATCGCCTGTTGGGCCGTCCCGTCGTCGCCGGCGCGCGACAGTTCGACGAGCCGATCGACGGCGGCCGGCTCTCCGAAGTTCCCCAGGGCGGCGATCGCGGCGTCCTTCAAGAGCGCGTCGCCGGCGCGGGTCGCGGCGATCAATTCCGGAAGCGCCTCCACGGGAAACCGGCCGCCTCCGCCGGAAATCGCCGCGGTCCGCAGCACCGCGTTCTCGCTGTGAAGCTCGGCGAGAAGCTGGTCCTGCGGCAAGGCGCGGTACACGTTCTCGAGCGCCTTGACGATCGCTTCGCGGTCGCTGTCGTGAACCCTCGAAGGGGTTTCGATCATGCCGTACATTCCGTAGCCGCGGCTTCGTCGCCGCGACGTGGAACTTTCGCCCGGAAGCTGCGCCAGGTGCAGCTCGCGCAAGGCGCGGGTGATCGTGGGAAACTGACGAAAGTTCGACTCCGCCTGCGGCGGCGCGTGCGCCGCCTCTTCGAGCCAGTTCCGCACGTCGCCCGGCAGCGGTTGGGCCTCCTTCGTGAAGCGAATCACCGCGCGGCGGACTTTCCGCTCGACGAGCTTGTCGAGCGCGGCGGCGATCTCGCCCGCGTTGATCCCGTTCACCTCGCCCGAAATCGTCAGCAGTCCCAACGCCTCGTGCGGGCCGATCCGCGCGACGTCCAGCTTCAGCCGGTCGCGCGACTCGGCCGTGACGTCGAGCTGCGCCTGCTGTTCGCCGAAATCGAAGTCGAGCGTCAGCCGCGGGACCGCCGCGCCGCGCGGGAGATCCCGAAACGTCACCCACACCTCGGCGGACTTGCCGGCGGGAATCGCCGTTTGCTCGGGCCGATCGAGGCGGTTGAGCGACTGCATCTTGCCGGCGATCGAGAACGACAAATAGCGAGACTGTTGGGGCAATGGACGATCGGAGAATCGTTGGCCGTCCGCCGTGAGTCGCGCGTCCTTGCGGACGAAGGTCACCGGCTCGTCGGTGCGATTGACGATTTCGACGCGGGCGACGAAGAACCGCGCGCCGTCCCCGCCGAACTGAGCCGCGTCACCCAGCGCCGCCCCTTGCAGAACGAGATGGACCTTTCCGGCCTCGAGATCGGCGCCCGGTTCGGCCGCACCTAGCGGATTCCCGCAGCACACCGCGGCGACCGCCATCAACACCGTCATCCGAAGCGTCGGTCGAATCGTTCGCGTCATTTCCGATTTCTCCCTGAACCGCCGAGGTGCGTCACCACCGCTCCCCACCCTTCCAGCATACCCGTTAGGCCACCACGAGTCCCGCGCGGATTTCGATCCAGGTGCGGAATTCTTCCCCCGGCGGCAGAACCCGCCAACCGGCGTCGATCCCCCGCGCGTGCAGATTCACCGCGTCCGTCACGCAGGTGTACGGCTCGAGGCAGACCGCGTTGCGGCCTCCCGGAGTGTACACAACCAGCTCGCGGAAAATCCCGTCCGCCCGCTGCACGATTTCCACGCCCGCCTGTTCGTCCACGATGCGGCTCTGAACCGTCTTTGCCCCCTCCGGCAGACCGGTCAGCACGTCGTCCAGCGTCAGCACGTCGACATACTCGCTCTCGCGGAGATCCTTTTCCACGGGAACGGGCAATCGCCGGCCGGTCGGCAAGGCGCCTTCCAGTTCCCAGCACTCCGCCGCATCCGCCTGGACCGCGCACCGGGCCGGATCGCTCTCTTTTCCCAAGGGCAGCCGGAAATACGGGTGCGTGCCGAACCCCCACGGCAGCGGCACATCGGCGGGGTTGGCGATCCGCACATCGGCCCGCAGCGCCGCCGGCCCGATCTCGTAGCGGACTTCGATCAGAAAATCGGCCGGCCAGAAGGAGATTCGGTCCGGCGCGTCGCGCGACAGTTGGAACTCGGCAATCGCGACTCGTTCGCTTTGCGCCGTCATCCGCCACGGGCGATCGAGACAGAAGCCGTGGATCGCGTTCCCACGGCCGTCGTTCAGCGCTTCATCCGGATCGATGACGTACTCCCGCCCGTCCCACGCGTACCGACCGCCGCGAATGCGGTTCGGGAAGGGGAACAACAGAGGGATGCCGTGCCCGCTGGGACGTCCCGCGCCGTTCGGGAATTCGGGGTCGGCGTCGATCACGTCGATCGAGCGGCCATCGACGGCGGCCCGGAACTCATGGCAATTGAACCCGCGATGCGGTGCGATTCGCGCGGTCGAGCCGGAGACGGGGTCGCGGAGTTCGATCGAATTCACGGCGGAAGTCCTTCGGGTGGACCGAGTGAGCAGGGGAGGTCGGAGGTCAGAGCTCGGCGGGCGCGACGCTTGCGGTTTCGCGGCCATCCCGCTGCGGTCGATCATACCGCAACTCCCGCTGGCCGTGCGACCGCCCCCTTGCCATCGATCGTCCCCCATGCCAAGCTGTGGCCGCTTCGACTCAGAGAAGGCGCAAATCCATGACCTGGCGATCGATCCGCGAATGGTACGACGGAGCCTTCCTCCCCTGGCTCGAGGCCACGCTTCCGGAGGGGACATTTCTCGGCAGCCCCGCCGCCCGCTGGCTGATCGCGGCGGCCGTCCTCGCGGCGGCGTTCCTCGTGCTGCGGACTGCGAAGGCGATCGTCGTCCGCCGCGTGCGACGGATATCCGAGCGCACCGAGACGCGCTGGGACGACGGTTTCCTCGAAGTGTTGCAGACCACGCGGAACTGGTTCCTGCTGGCGGTCGCGATCTGGCTGGCGTCGCTCCCTCTCGCGCTCCCCGAGCGAGCGGCGAATGTCGTTCGGACCGCGCTCGTGCTCGTGGCCCTGTTGCAAGCGGCGTTCTGGGGGAGCGCGCTGCTCACGTTCGTCATCACCGGCTACGTTCGCCGGCGCTCGGACGAGGACGCCGCCACCGTCACCACGATCTCCGCCCTCGGCTTCGTCGCCCGGCTCGCGCTCTGGTCGATCGTCGCGCTGTTGATGCTCGACAACCTCGGCGTCGACGTGACCGCGCTCGTGGCCGGCCTGGGCGTCGGCGGGATCGCGGTCGCGCTCGCGGCGCAGAACATTCTGGGCGACCTGTTCGCGTCGATGTCGATCGTGCTCGACAAGCCCTTCGTGATCGGCGACTTCATCATCGTGGGGGACATGATGGGGACGGTCGAGCACGTCGGACTGAAGACCACGCGGCTGCGCAGTCTCTCCGGCGAGCAACTCGTGTTCTCGAACAACGATCTGCTCTCGAGCCGGATCCGGAACTTCAAGCGAATGTACCAGCGGCGGATCGTGTTCGGCGTGGGCGTGACCTACGACACGCCGCCGGAAAAGCTGCGGGCCGCCGCCGACGAATTGAAGCAGGCGGTCGAAGCCCAGGAGCAGGTGCGGTTCGACCGGGCGCACTTCAAGTCGTTCGGCCCCTCGTCGCTGGATTTCGAGGTGGTGTATTTCGTGCTCTCGGCCGACTTCAACCTTTCCATGGATATCCAGCAGCGAATCAATCTGCGTCTCGTCGAGCGGTTCGCCGAGTTGGGCGTCGAATTCGCCTTCCCGACGCGGACGGTGCACCTGGCGCGGGAGTGAGGATCGAAGCCTCGAAGATCACGCGGGCCGGACCGTCCGTCCCGTCCTTTCCGCGCGCTACCCGTCCATCCCCCAGCATCCCCGTCATTCCCGCGGAGGCGGGAATCCAGTGCCTGCGCATCACGCCGTCACTCCTGATCTCGCCGCGGAAATCTGGTTGACTTCCTCGCACGAACTGATCTAATGGTGAACGCGGACCAGCGGTGTCGAAGGCAATTTCCGCGGCGGCCCGCCGTGCCGATATCCGGAAGCGGGTAACGGCTCACACGTTCCGCCATTCGTTCGCGACGCACCTGATCGAAGCGGGCTACGACATCCGGTCCGTGCAGGAACTTCTGGGTCACAGCGACGTTCGGACGACGATGATCTACCCCCACGTTTCGAACCAGGGAGGCCGCGGCGTCCGCAGTCCGGCCGATTTCGATGATTTCGAGTCCGAATAACATGCGCATATTATTCGGAAGGGTTCTGAATAATCATAAGTTAGGCGAGCAGAGATTATGGCCAACTTTAGGGCGGAACGCCTCTTCATCCGTGTAGCCGGTGCATTGGATTTCGATCCCAATGAAGGGATCAACGCGGAGGAGTTCGCGTTTGCCATGGTCTGTGATGCAGATGCCTATGACCGGCCCTCTTTGCAAGATTACACGTTCGCGCCATTTGATCGTCCGCGCTGGTTTCGGGCTTCCGAAGGACTTGCGACAGTTCGAGCGGTGATCGCAGAAGAAGAGGCCAAGCTCACTTCGGCCACACCGGAACAGAAGACTCACATTGAAAGGAAGATTGAGGTTCTCCGAATCGTTGAGGACAAACTCGACGCAGTTGATCTCAAAGATTACAAGTTCCATTTTCTTGCCCGCGACCTCGGATAGGAGATCGCCTAACCAGTCGTTGCACCCGACCGTTACAACGTCTTGCAAAATGGCGACGTCCAACGGGCGGCGGGTGAACTGTTCCGTTCGGCGGAGCAGACCGGAGGCGGCATGCTTTCAATGCCACCGCGAGAAGACCAACGATTGGCGAATGTGGGTTCGTCATTGGGGGACCACGGCCTGCCGCGCGACGCCATCCGAACGGAACTCGAGTGGTTCCTCTTCCTCGACCACGGGTACATCCAGTCAACCGAGCTGGCGCCCGCTGATTGGTGGACGATCGACATGCTCTCGGCGGATCACGCAAAGTGGCTCGCCGCGTTCATCGAGGGGCAATATCCTGAGCAGTATCCGCAACTGCTGGCAGCGCTGCGGCGAGGCGGCAGAGACGCTTGTTGCCGAACCTGCTCAACCTGACCCGACTCGCCACGCGGGTTTTGTGGTAGAATCAGTATCCAGTGGCCCGGCAGCCCGCGATTGTTCGTCGAGATAAAACGTTGCGATGGACATTGTTTACATCGAAACATCAATTGTCAGCCATGCAACGGCGTGGCCAAGCTCGGACATCCAGATCGCCGCGCTTCAGCATCAAGCGCGGACCTGGTGGTCGGTCGAACGGCCGAAGTTCGAACTCGTCACGTCACAACTTGTGATTGACGAGGCATCGGCTGGCGATCCGACCGCAGCGGCGGAACGATTGAAACTGCTCGCCGGCTTACCAACCGTGCCCATCGACGATGACGTTCGAGATCTTGCCCGTGCGATCATCTCTGCATCGATCATGCCGCCAAAAGCTGCCGCGGACGCGCTTCACGTTGCGGCTGCAGCCGCGGCCGGAGTAGAATACTTGCTGACGCTGAATTGCAAGCATATCGCGAACGCCCGCGAGCTGCCTCGCGTCTATCGGTTATTGGACGAGCACGGGTTTGGGCAATTGTTGATCTGCACGCCTGCAGAGTTTCTCGGCGGAGATGACGATGACGAAGAATCCGATTCTTGATGAACTGCACGCCGTCCGCGAACGGCTGCTGGCCGAGGCTGGTGGAACGCTTGACGCCTTGGTTGACCGCCTTCAATCCGAAGAGCAGGACTCGGATCGTCCGCGATTCAAGCCACGACGAACCAGCCGATGCACCGCACCGGCGAAGTCAGACGAAATCGAAGTGAAAAACCAATCGTCGCCGGCCGGTGATCGGTGACGTTCGGCCCCAGGAGTTCGCGGATGGGCGTGTCGCTCGGATACTTCAGTACCAAGCCGGTTCCACTCGCCAATCATCGACAACTCTTGGCTCTCGTGGCCGCGGCGAACGAAGAGTATGATTGGTGGTGCGAATCGATCTGGTTCTCCGATACACCGGACGAGGCCGGGAAGGCCTTCGGCTTCACCAAGCTGTTTTGCATGATTGACGACGAGGACACCGACACCTGGATGGCGTCCCTCGATGTGTGCCGGATTATCCGGTTCCTGACGTCGGTGGCTGAGCGCCTGGGCATCGAGTGGCGACTGGAGATTGAAGGCGCACCGTTCGGCATTGTGACCAGGGCTGGCCCGGATGCCGAATCGCAAGGCAATTCGTCCGGGTTCCTCGACATGTTCCCGGGAGCCTTCGAGTCTTTGCGGTCCCGGCCGCGCGAGGAGATTCTGGCCGAATGGTCCGACAGATAAGCCAGCCTGACCCAGGCGCGGAGCATGCTCCCTGACGGAGGCGGAAGGGCGCATTGACGCACGCGGCGAGGCATGATTCCCAGACGAGGAGAAAGGCCATGGGTCACATCGTCATTGATTCCGTCATCGGACCCGATGGCACTTTGCATCTGGACGTGCCGATTGGTATCGAGAACGCGAATCAGCCGGTGCGTGTGGTGATCGAAGCCGCCCGCAAGCCGATGACGCGAGCGGAGTGGGGCGCATTCGTGCGGTCGATGGCGGGAAGCGTCACCGATCCGACGTTCGAGCGGCCTCCGCAATTGCCCCTTGAATCGCGGGAATCGCTGTCGTGATCTATCTGCTCGACGCCAACACGTGCATTGGCTGGTTGCGGCAGAATCAACCGCAGATCGTTGCGCGAATTCAGGCTGAAGCGCAGACCGACATCGTGTTGTGTTCGGTGGTGGTGGCGGAACTGTTGTTCGGAGTTGAACGATCCGACCCGGTTCATCGGGCCAATAATGGCGTGCGTGTCGACCAGTTACGGGCGCAGTTCACCTCGTTGCCGTTCGATGATGCGGCTGCCGAACAGTATGGTCGGATTCGTGCGGACCTGACCGGGCGGGGCCTGCTCATCGGCGGGAATGACATGTTGATCGCCGCCATTGCACTGGCGAACTTCTGTACATTGGTTACCCATAACACGGCCGAGTTCGGCCGGGTTGCTGGCCTCATGATCGAAGATTGGCAGATCCCGTAACCAGTGTCGGCCCGAACCAGACGTTGCACCGCGACCGGGGCCGAAGTCAATCGAATGACGGTGGTTCCAGGTTCCAGGATCCGAGTTCCACTTCGCCACGACAGCAACGCTGGAGTCCTTCCCCTTTCCGAGCTTGCAACTCGGAACTTGGAACTACTGAACGACGGAATCGGAAACGGCGGATCGTCGTTTCGACGTTCGTCATTCATTCGCCACTCGGACTTCGAATTTCGACATTCGCGCCTTCGTCCTTCTCGAGTCGCTCCAGCAGCCAGTCGATCGAGCCGCGGCGTTCGAGGAAGGCGGCCAGATGCGCGGGGCCGCGCGAGTCGGTGATCGCCGCGAGCAGCGGGCCGAAGAACGTGAAGGTTTGCGAGGCGACGTAGTTGAGCGGACGCGACATTTCCAGAAAGGCGATCGCCGGGACGGTCATCCGCCGCCGGGCGATCTCGCGGACGAGCGCCTCGACGATCGGCCGTTCCTCGTCGGTCGGCTCGGCGGGACCGGGGGGATCGACGGCGAACGCGTGTCGCAGGGCGGATCGCCGATCCGTTCCTATGGCGGCGTCCAGATCGAGTCCGTGGCTCCCTGGAGCGGAATCGGACGTTGGAGACGTGGTCAGACGGATTGGCAATCCTTCCTTGGAGATGGAATCGGCAGGACGAATCGGTATTCGACGAGCTTGAGGCTTCACCCACGGATTGCCAATCCGTCCTACGGCCGACGCCGCATCGCCTTCATCGCGGCGGACGGATTGGCAATCCGTCCTACGATCCTGCTTCTCGCGGACGGGCTGGCAGTCCGTCCTACGATCGACTCGCGGCACGAAGAATCGCCAGGTCGCCAGCAGCAGGCCGATCGCGGCGAACGCGCCCCATGCGGCGTGTTCCATCAACAGGGCCGACGCGACGGACAATCCGGCGATGGCCGCGATGGCGAACGCCGCGAGGAACGGTCGCTCGCGCGCGGAGACGGCGCGGCACGTCGGGCGGATCGCGCGGTCGTCGTCGCTCATGCTCGCCTCGCGCGGGTCAAGTCGGTTTCGCCGTCTTGGAGATTCGAAATCACCCCTTCACGACGGGGTTTTCGAGAATGCCGATGCCGGTGATCTCGATGGCGACCGTATCGCCGTCTTGAAGAGAGAACTCGTCGGGGGGAACGATGCCGGTTCCGGTGAGGAGAATCGCCCCTTGTGGAAACTCGTTGTCGCGCGCCAGCCAGGCGATCAGTTCGTCGAACTCGCGGACCATCTGCCCGAGATCGGTGTCGCCGCGAAACGCCTCGCGACCATCGCGCGAGATCGTCAGCGTCACCTTCGTTCCCGCGCGGTCGAGCGGTCCTTCGGGAAGCAGCACCACCGGACCGAGCGCGCAACTCTGGCGATAGACCTTGGCCTGCGGCAGATAGAGCGGGTTCTCTCCCTCGATGTCGCGGGCCGACATGTCGTTGCCGATCGTGAAGCCCGCGAGTTTCATCCGCGGCGAGACGACGAGCGCCAGTTCCGGCTCGGGGACGGACCAGTCGCTGTCGGCCCGCACGCGGACCGGCTGGCCCGGCCCGGCGACGCGCGCGGGAGTCGCCTTGAAGAACAGCTCGGGGCGTTCCGCCGTGTAGACGCGATCGTAATGCGACGCGGCGGTTTCGGATTCGTCCATTCGCGCCTGTTGGCTGCGGCGATAGGTGACCCCCGCGGCCCACACCTCCTGGCGGTCGATCGGCGCGAGCGGTTTCACTTCATCGAGCGCGATCGGCGCGGCGTTCCGATCGACGAGGAACGCCGCCAGGCCGCGCGGATCGGGAGCGTGCAGAATGTCGGACAGGCAGCGACAATTCTCGACCTGCCGAAGATCGAGCAATCGGATTCGATCGCCGATCTCCCCTTCCAGCAGTCCGACCGCGCGTCGGCCGTCGGCCAGTTCGATTCGGGCGAGTCGCATGGCTTGGTGTCCCGCTCTGAAGATGGCTCGTGCGATGATCGATTCGACGTGGCGATTCTGCCCCTTGGGCCGTGGTGCGTCAACTCGCGCGAGGAACCGATTGCCGCACTTTTCCGCGGGTGTTAGAATGAACCTTCTTCGCGCGGCCCAAGGCGACCGGCGAAACGGCGGTCGCGATTTTTCCACGGACGTTTCCCCATGAACGGCTCGGGAAGCCCACTCCACTGGTCGATTCCATGCGGCACGTGGTTTTCGACACGGGTGCGGGTCAGCGTTTTCTTTCCGCTGCTGCTGATCGTGCTGTGGTTCCAATTCCACCGCGGCAGCGTGAATGTCGCGGAAACGGGGGGCTTCGAGAACTGGTTCCTGCTGGCGAACGTGTTCGCCCTGGTGCTGTTCTGCTCCGTCCTGTTGCACGAGTACGGGCACATTCTCGCGGCCCGGCTGACGGGAGGGCACGGCGACGAGATTCTGATCTGGCCGCTGGGGGGACTGGCCTTCACACAGCCCGCGCCCACGTTTCGCTCGCGGTTTCTGACGGCGGCGGCGGGGCCGCTGGTCGACGCGGGGTTGTGCCTGGCGACTCTCGGCGCGGTGCTGCGATCGCCGGCCGAGATCCGCAACGCCGTGTTTCACCCGTTCCAGTTCCCGGCGATCACGCTGGGCGAGGCGTGGGCGACGGACCTGATGATCCTCGTCTTCACTGCGAACTGGATTCTGTTGTTGATCAACCTGCTGCCGGTGCATCCGCTCGATGGCGGACGGATGCTGCACGCGGCGCTGTCGACGCGCTGGCAGGGGGAGAACGGCGGCGAGATTTATCTGCGGATCGGGTTCCTGGTCGCCTTCTTGATGTTGTTTGGCGGGTTGATCGCGCAGAGCGTCTGGCTGGTGTTCATCGGGGCGGTCGTGCTGGTGCTCAACATGCAGGAGTCGGTCCAACATGCGCGGGGAGGCGAGGTCGGCGACGAGTCCTTCATGGGGTACGACTTCTCGCAAGGCTACACCAGTCTGGAACGCTCCGCCGATTCGACCGTGGTCGAAAAGCGACGGTCGCCCGGGTTCTTCGAGCGCTGGAAAGAGAAGCGCCGCCACGCCCGCGAACGACGGCGTCGCGAGCAACTCGAACAGGCCGAGCAGCAGCTCGACGCCCTCCTGCAAAAGGTGAGCGATCTGGGCATGCAGTCCCTCACGGAGGCCGAACGCCGCGCCCTCGAACAGGCGAGCGATCGCCTGCGGCACAAGGACAAGCCGGCGTGATCCGGGCGATCGGTTCTCTCCGCTCTTGGGGCGAAACCGCAAGCGTGTCGTCGACCCCTGGGGATGATCCGCAGCCGGACCGTGGGGGCGTTCCGTAGCCCCACTCTCCCGAGACGCGGAATAGTCCGCGATATCCGCATATCCGGCTGGGGGGCGGCGGCGATCCGTTCAATCGACCGCCGTGAACGCGTGCCCGGTCCCGATCCGCAACCTACGCTTTGGCTGCGTCCCTTGCGGAGTACATGATGGGCCAAGAACTGCTTACGTCGCGACCGACCGAAAGCCATTCCGCGTCCACCGTCCTGGCGGACGAATCCGCTCCGCGGTTGCGGGAAGCGGACCGGGATCTCTTGCGGCGCTACGCGGAATCCAGCGGGCTCCCGTTCTTCGGCGTGGATGCGGCCAGCGGCCGGATCCTCGACCGGACCGATCCGGAATCCGTGGGGTTCCTGCCGGAGGCGGTTCGCCATCGGCTGCCGGAGATTTCGGACAGCACGATCTGGGAGCACCCGTCGGGGCTGTCGTTCTACGCGCTGCCGTTGTCGGAAGACCACGCCGCGGCGACGGTCGCCGTGGGATACGTCCGCTCTCGGCCGGATTTGCACTCGTCGCAGGATCTGGTCATCGCGGCGGCGGACGAAGGCCGATCGCAACAGGAGTTGCAGGATTGGCTTGGCCGACTGGTCCATTGCCCGCGCGAGATGCTGGAGCACGTGCTGTCGATGTTGCTTGGCCAATTCCGCAACGAGCGGCTGGCGGAACGTCTGCAATCGGAAATCGACGAGCTGGGAATCCAGATCGAACACACTTACGAAGAGATCAGCCTGTTGTACGGCCTGGCCCGCAACCTGCAAATCTCGCGGAGTCCCGCCGAACTCGCCGAGTTGTGCGTCGACCGCCTGCATTCGCTGCTCGAAGCGGACGGGAACGCGATCTGGCTGGACGAGCGAAACGGCCGGCCGTGCTTCGTCGCCGCCGGCGCCCCGCCCTTCGACGAAGCCGGCATGACGCGGCTGGCGGCGCAGCTGGAAGGTCACGATTGGTCGCGCCCGCTGGTCCGAAATCATCTCCGCGGGACGCCGCTGGGGAACGACTTTCCCGGACTCGACAACCTGGTGCTGGTCCCGATCGCCGCCGGCGTTCATCGCTCCGGCTGGATCGCGAGCTGCAATCTGAATCACGGGCGCGAATTCGGCACGGTCGAAGCGAACCTGCTGAATTCGGTGGCGACGATCCTCGGCACCCACATCCGCAACATCGACTTGTATCAGCAGCACCAGGAACTGCTGCTGTGCTTCGTCCGCTCGCTCGTCTCGACGTTGGACGCGAAGGATCCCTACACTCGCGGCCACAGCGAACGCGTCGCGCTCATCGCCCGGCGACTCGCCAAAGAGTTGCAACTTTCCGAAGGGGAGTTGCACGACATCTACATTTCGGGACTGCTGCACGACATCGGCAAGATCGGCGTCGACGACCGCATTCTGCGTAAGCCGGGACGCCTCACCGACGACGAGTTCCGCCAAATTCAGCAGCATCCGGTGATCGGCTACAACATTTTGCTGGGATTGCGGAACCTGCAGAACGTGCTTCCCGGCGTGAGGAACCATCACGAGTCGTACAACGGGAAGGGCTATCCCGATCGCCTGGCCGGCGAGCAGATTCCAATGATCGCGCGGATCCTCGCGGTCGCCGACAGCTACGACGCGATGGGCAGCGATCGACCCTATCGCAAGGGGATGGACCGGGGGACGATCGAAGACATCTTCCGCCGCGGCGCGGGTCAACAATGGGACGCCCACGTGATCGACGCGTACTTCCGGATCAGCGACGAGATCGAGCGGATCTGCGCGGAACACACGCTCGATAACGACGACCTGTTCGCCGGACCGCTGAGCTTCGCCTCGGGAATCTGACCCGCGCGTGAAGAAGCGATCGCCCGGCGGGGTAGTACGTCTTCAATCTCGTTCTTGTGGGATCTCGGAATCGAGGTCGACGCCGCGGCTTCGTAGGGCGAACTTCAGTTCGCCGTGCGAAGCCCGCCTCGCGGAGTCGCCGAGCGTCGGTGAATCTCGTTGATCTTCGCCGACCGTGCTTTCGACCTTGCGGCTGTTCCTCTCGGCCGGCGGGCACGACGAACTGAAGTTCGTCCTACTCGCCCCGTTCGTCGACCCACAAGATCAAGGTGGACGACGTAGTAGTACCGCTTCAGGCTTGAACTTGGCGGTTGAAGCCGTGGTAAGACGGATTGGCGGCACCCATGCGATCAAGCCTCACTGGCGTGTCGGCCTCCGCGCACCTGGCGACCTCACCGTGTCATGGCCAATCCATCCTACGGTCGACCCACAAGATCAAGGTAGAAGGCGTAGTAGGACGTCTTCCAGATTGAATTTGGAAGTTGGCGGCATGTCAGACGGATTGGCAATCCTTCCAGCGGCAAGCGAGCCGGCAGATCGATCGACTTCCG
>JBBDNT010000178.1:0-21478 GCA_040877445.1 Planctomycetaceae bacterium | reverse complement strand
GCTCCCTACTCGACCTCGTCACCCAAGCCCTGTAGCGGGCAAAAGTCGAACTTAGTGTTTGATGTATATTACGACGATTTCCCGTCGTCGTCATGTTGGCTGTTTGGGACTCCCAGGTTCCGCGGTTTCGACTCGGCTGGCCATCATAGCGGAAGTTGCGCCAGTTCGACATTCGCGAGTCGTTGGGGTAGGCGGTGGTTTGTGCGCGTCGGTTTTTCGCGATGGCTTGCCGGTGTGCAGCCCCGGGGAACGCGTTCGTCGCTGGTGGAGTCCCCTTCCCGGCCGGCTTGGCGAGTGGATGAATTCAATCCGGCTGCCTCGGTCCGGCGATCTGAATGCCGACGAGACGGTCGTTCTCGAAATTGATCCGGTAATCCCGCCAGTCAACCATTGGGCCGTACGTCAGCTCTGCATGCCGGACGCAATCCCAGGTGCGTTCTTCGAATCCGTCCGTCAGGGGATCGAAACGCGCTCGAACTTCGTCGATGGTCATTCCGGCCTCGATCCCTGGTGGAATGACCCGCGCGAATTCGCGAAACTCCGGCGCGTCCCAGCCCGCTTCGAAACTGACGAACCAGATTTCGTCGGTCGATTTTCGTCCGTCGGCGGAATAGGCGAAAACGAGTGGACCCATCCGAAGATTCGTGGACAGCAGGTAATCCCCCTTCTTCGACTCACTCTCCACGAGCGGAAAATCGAAGCGGGATTTCACGTACTCCGGCGTCCAGGTCCACATTTCCTCGGGGGTGACGAGGTTCTCGGGAGGCAGCAACGACTCCGCGATGAGGTAACGGGGCCGTCGTTCCGGCTTCGGCTTTTCGTACAGCTCGACGAAGCCGCCTCTCGCCACGAGGAAGATCCCCCCCGCAACGAGCGCGAGCGCACCCGCCAGCCGAGTCGCGTACCAGACACGGCCGAAATCGCAAGCCCGGGCACGAATGCGAGTCATCATCGTCATCATCGCCGCCTCCCCGGTCGTCGGCCCGAAGGACCGGCACATAAGCTGCATCCGCTTTGATTTTACCCTCGTATCACGCGCCGGCCCAGAGCAGGATCGCGCCTGCGCCGATGAACCCCGCGCCGATTCCAATCGCTTCATAGACGGCGATTCGCTTCTCCGGCGTGTCCAACCCCGGACCGACGTCCCGCCTCTTGATCCAGACGCCGTAGAACAGCGTGAGGAACATGCCGATGGCGATCACCACGATCGCCGCAATCCGCAGTTCTGCAAAGGCTCCCATCATTCCTACGCCCGAGGCAAGGTCGGGAAATAAGCTGCGTCCCCTTTATTCACCCGACGACACAGGTCGCCAGCCCCATGATGAACATGAATCGTTCCATCGCGACTCACGTGGTAAGGCCGGAAAATGTGCGGTGACGCCTCATCGCGTCGTTTCGTCCATCAATCACATCAGGGATCGAACGCGCCGTGTAGAAACATAAACACGAACATGTAGATGGGAAACGCATATCCCAGCAATCCACAGATGACTACGACTATACGACCCGCAGCGAACCTGTATAGAGACCACGCCCCGGAGATCGCGAAATAGCATGTCCAGAATCCGAGGAGCCCTGCCCACATTCCTTCCGAATCGCTCGGACCCTCCGCCAACCACTCCGCCAATGACATGGCAATGAACATTACCGCCAATATGTAGAACAGTCCGCATCCCACGCACCAAAACGCGCGAATGGCCTTTTGTCCGGCGGTTTGCGGGAGATCGGACATGTTCGGAGTCGTGGGCGGATCGGGATCCCTCACATCATCTACTCCCGCGGCAAGGCCACCGTTTCCTCCGCATGGTAATCCAGCCGCACGCTCGCCACGCGGTAGTTGCCGATGTCGGCGATGAAGGCGCGGCGGTCGGTTTGCGTGGCAACGTAGGCGCCGTGCATCAATGAGAGTTCATCCCCGCCGATCGAACGCGTGGTCGGCGGGCCTCCTTCCGCGACGAGCGGCTCGCCGTCGTCCACGTTGCCGTATTGCCCCATGCGCAGAATCACGTTGCCGTTCGGGTCGAGCACCGCCACGCTGTAGCGGTCGATCTCCGGGGCGAACGAGCGGCCGAAGGCGTCGAGGGCGAAGCGGGTGTTGCGGCAGCCGCAACCGAGACCGTGATTCTTCCCGTGCCAGCCGACGCCGCCGTAAAACCACTGCGCCCCGTCGACCCACGCCTGTCCCGGAAAATTGCCCAAATCGGCGGGACGGTCGGGCTTGTTCTCGGCCGAAAGGGGAATCGGCACGCGGTCGTAGTCGGTGACGATCTTCCCTTCGCCGGGGCGGAACTTCATCACGGTGCCGGCAAGAAAGTTGAAGTGCGGCTTGCCGTCGCGATTACGCGTCGCGGCGGAGAGAACGTAGAGATTATCGTCGTTGTCGATGCCGACGCCGTTGAGCGTGCCCAGCCCGCGGATGGCGTCTTCGTGCAGCAGCCGGCCGTGCCGGTCCCACACGTGGACGTACTCGCAACCGTAGACCGCGTTGGTGATGCGGCCGGGATACATCTTCGGCGTGAAGGGGCTCCCATCGGCGACCGGATCCTGCCCGCGGGGCGTGCGTTCGGCCGGGCCGTAGAGATACAGACAGCCGACCGCCATGTTCCCCTTCGGCGAAACGTGCAGCCCGCCGTGATGCCAGCCGGAGTTCACCGGCAGCGCGAGGCCCGAGACGAGATTCGCTTCGCGGCGGCCGGAGTGCGAGTTGTAGGTGACCTTGGTCCGCTCTTCGCCGTAGTCCCAGGGGACCTCGCGCCAAGTGTCCGGCTCGTAGCGGGCGACGATGTTGTGCGTGCGGAGATAGGCGTGGCCGTCGTAGTCGAAGCACATGTCCTCGGCGTCGAAGGGTAGCGGCACCTGCTCGTGCTCGCCGGTGACCGGGTCGATGCGGATCGCGTTCTGGAAGTGAAATCCGCCTTCGCCGACGTACAGCTTCTCGCGCTTGTGATCGAAGAACAGCCGCTGGCGATTGCTGCCGGGAGCGTTCGTCTCGACGATCTTCTCGCGAATGTCGGCGTCGAAATCGCGGACGAGTTCGAGCTTGTCTCCCCGCTCGGCGAGCAGCATGATTCCCGCCGGCCGCACGCGGTCGCGCGGGCCGAGAGGGCCAAGCGGATGCCGCCCCGGGCTGATCCAGATCGTCACCGGGTCCGCCCAGAAATCGACCGCGGCACAGTGGCCGTACTTGCCGCGGAGGTCGGTCAGCGGCAAATCGTGCGTGGCGACGAGGGTGGGATCGTCGACCGAGCGGAACTTCCGCAGCACGTAGGGGCGGGTCAGCTTCATCCGCTCCTCCCGGTAGGGGAGCAGCGCCCACGAGAAGACGTACAGCTCGTCGGTCTGCGGCGAGACGGCGAGTTGCGCCGGTGCTTCGACCGGAATGCTCTTCAGGAACTTCCCTTCGGCGTCGAACACCTGCACGCGGTGGTTGCCGCAATCGGCGACGAGCACGCGCCCTTGCGCATCGCAGGCGACGTCGGCGGGCATGAAGAAGCGGTCGTTCCCGTTGCCGAATTCATCGGCGCCGAGAAACGGCTGCGGCTCTTCGTCGGAATCGAACTTCATCCGAGATACGCCGTGCCTCCAGAAATTGTGCTCGAACATGTCGAGGGCGTAGTTCTGGATGTGCCGCGAGAGGTACAGCGTGTTGCCGTCCGGAGCGAACGTCATGCGGTGCGGGCGGAGATTGGTGAGCAGACCGTAACCGCCGAGCTTCACCGCCAGACCGGATTCGGTCGCCTTGTAAATGCCCTTCGGATCGCGGATGTCGATGTTCGGCCCGTACAGCGAAACACCCGCGCTGCCGCCGTCGGTCGCGAACCGGCTGAGCCGCATCGCCCCCATTGCAATTCGATCGCCGGCGACGGCGAGATCGGTCGCGGCCTGACCGTATTCCCCCTTGTGGGCCGGGTCCATCGGCCCGATGAAGTAGCGGCCGTCCTTGAAGACGACGTGATGCGCGTTGTTCCCGCTGGTGAGGAACGTACACATCTGGTAGGTCGGCTTGACCGGCAAGCGCTTGCCGTCCTGCGGGAACTCGTGCCGGATGATTCCCGGCATGTCGCCGATCTTTTCCGCGGGGAAGGGATACACCGTCCGCACGTACTCGCCCTGGTGATCGAACAGCCGCAGATGATCGACCGCCTGCCCGCCGTCGAAAACGTAGACCCCTTCCGGCGTCGCCTCGATCGCAACTCCCGTTCCCTGCGCCTCGGCGGCGCGCTTCTTCGGCGACCAGTACAGCGACCGCTCGAAACGGGGCTTGAGACCCAGCGAGACGCGGGCGACGAGGCCCGGCGTGTCGATGACGTACTGCCCCTTGTCGTTCTTGCCGTCCCAGGCGATTTCCTGCCGAAGCGTATCCCGCTGAAAGGGCGCCGGGGCGTTCGGCCCGAGCACGCCGCTGGCGAGATGCCGCACGATCTTGCCCTGCCCGTCTTCGAGCGCGACCGTCACGTCGCACCGCGCCGTGGTGGCGAAGCGGATGGCGAGCTTGTCGCCGTCGCGCGACAGCGTCGGCTTCTCGGCGAACTCGAAGCGTTCCTCGCGCTGGACCTTCCACTCGTCGCGCGGCTGTTGGGCGGAGAGGGCGTTCGCGGCGAGAAAGACAGCGGCGACAACCGTGGCGAAAGCGGACGCAAGGCGAGGCATCGGGAACCCTTCGTGCGCGAACGGAAAGCGGCGGGCGGAGGAACCACTTTCCAGAATAGCACAACCGCCTCCGAAGTTCGCCCGCGCGCGAGGTCAGGCGATCTTGTCGCTCGATGTGTGTGGATCGACGGGAATCGGGAACACCGACCTTCGCTCAACTTCGCTGATTGCGCTATCGCGATTTCGATTCTTTCTGGTGGGCGGGTGGAAAGCCGGCGAACGGACTGGCAGTCCGTCCTACGACGTTGCCTGCGGCGCGATGAAGCGACCCGGCCGCTGCGAGCGTCCGGGTCGCTGGCTCCTACCCCAGCGGACACCGCCCGCAGGGACGGCCGCCCGATGCGGCGGGGCAGTCAGGCATGGCCCACCGGCCAGGCCTGCACGTCGGCCCGATGGAAGCGATCGAGCAGGGACAGTGCGCGGTTGAAGTCGTCGGCGTCCGTCTGGTGCGCGGCATCGAGGGGAACGATGCTCACGATCGCGGCCGCGACCCCCGATCGTCCGACATCGCGCATCGCCGAAGAAACGGCCTCCCCGAACGACTCGGCCTCGCGCCCGAAGAGAATTTCCGCGACTCCTCCCACGGAACCGGGCAAACCATCGTCGCAGCCCGCCTCGTAGAGCCGCTCGATCTCTTCGTCGCTGAACTGCTCGATGTCCAGTTTGAGAATGAATTCGAAAGTCGTCATGTTTACTTCTCACTCTTCAGGGGCAGAGCCCGTCAGCGAGCGGCCGGACGCCTCATTCTTCTTCGGCATCTTCGTCGGGGCAGTGCGGGCAATGATCGACTCGCCAGCGAATCTGCCGGGCGTGTTTTTCAGGGTTGGTCGGCGTGCCGTAGACCACATGCAGGCACGCCCCGCGTTCCCTGGCTGGGCAGTATAGCTTGCCGTAAGCGTGCGCGCGGGGGCCGGACTTCACGAACCGCCAGCCGTTTTCCATAGCATATTCGATCGCCGCGTTGATCGCCTTGTTCGGATGATGCCTGGCCATGATTCCGCCCTTCCGATTCACGAAAGGGTCTGCCCTCAACGGTGCGGGAGGAGGCAATGGTCCATCAGACTGTCAACCGCCGACCACTCGACCGGCACCAGCATCGTGCCGCTCTTGCGGCCCCACAGGATCGTCTCGCGGGCGAACCGTTCCCGGTCGCCCGCATATTCGACGGGCCGGGAAATCATCCGCCGCGGCGACTCGCGGAGTTCCACGGGGTGTGAGGTGAACCGCGACTCGAAGTACTCGGGCAGATTCCATGCGAACACGTGCGTGGTTGCCGCCGGCGGATCGCAGCTTGGAATCCGCGCCCGCTGATAGCGCACGACCTCTCGCAGCTCGCATTCGTCGAAATCGACGCCGGACGCAGTCAGAAAGTCGGCGACCACGTGTTGCAACTCGTCGTAAAACCGATCGAGATCCTCGGCGATCCGCAGGAAGCTCGCCTCCTCGACGTCCCAGTAGATGTCGCCGTACTCCGGCATCTCGGTCCCGCGGCCTTTTCCCTCGAGCACCATCCGGTCGAGCATCCGGCGGAACTCGGCCAGCTCCCCGCGCAACATCGCGCCGCGGTCGGCGGGGAACCGCTCGTCGGCCAGATGCAGCAGCAGTTCGCTGGGACGGATTCCGTACCGATCGAGCAGTTGGATCAGCACAAAGTAGCCGATCTTCATGCTGTGGAACACCATCGTGAGCCACGAGAACACGGCCATTCGCCGCCAGTCGTCGTGCGGCATGCTGTCGGTCCCGACGATCATCTCCTCGAACTCGGTGACCCACGCGGCGTCGCGGACGCTGCCGTGAATTTCCGCCAGTTCGATGTGCCGCGTGTCGATGCCGAACCGCCGGCGATATTCGGGATCGTTCAGCTCGGTGTTGGGATAAATCTGGCAGTTGTAGACGAAGAGCTGATTCTTCAGGCCGGCCATCAGCAGTTCGTCGAGACCGGCGGTCCACGTCTCGACGGTCTCGCCGGGGAGGCCGAGGATCAGTTCAGTGTAGATCGGGATCTCTTCGTCGTTGAAACGCATCTGCAGGTTGCGGTACGTCTCCATGCGGATGTTCTGCCGCCGGATGTTCTTCAGCACCTGCGGGTCGTTGCTTTGCCGGGCGAGCGTGATGCCTTTTTCAAGCCCGTGGCGGTGGAACAGCGAGCCGATGCGGAAAATCTTCTCGTCGGTGTTCTTCCCGTAACAGGTGCGGAACTTCTCCGGGTAGCCGAACTTCTGCTTGGTCCGGACGATGAACTCGGCGATTTCGGAATCGCGCTCGTGCATGCCGAAGTTGGAGTCGGCGTTGAACAGGTAGCGGATGCCGTTGCGGCCGGCCCATTCGATTTCGGCGAACACGCGGTCCTGATCGTGGAAGCGATAGCGGCGGGTCAGTCCGCCGCGTCCCCAGTAACAGAAGGTGCATGGGAACGGACAGCCGCGATTCGTCTCGATGATCGCCTGGAATTCGAGGTTCTCGTCCTGCGTCGCCATCAATTCGTCGTACAATCCGGCGAGATAGGGCGAGGGGTAATCGTCGAGTCCCTTCTTGAACGGCCACTCGCCGCCGTTGAATCGCGTCTCGCCGGTTGCGGGATCGCGCCAGGCGACGTTCGGAAGGCCGGCGAAGTCCTCTCCGGAAAGCCGCCGCTCGAGAACCGCCCGGAACGGCTCTTCGCCCTCCGCCCGCACCGCCACGTCGAGGAAGGGATGCCGCGCGAAATATTCCGACGGGTCGTGCGGAACCTGCGGCCCGCCGACCACGATCAGGCATTCCGGCCACCTTCGTTTGACTTCCTCGGCCACGCGGAGATTGAGCTGCTCGTTCCACATGGAAATGGAGAAGGCCGCCACGTCCGGCGGCTCGACGTATTGCGCGAGGATGTTCGGCAGGCTGTCGAGGTGGTAGATGAACGGCATGAAGCGGTACGACGCCCGCACGCGGTCCGAGGTCTCCGCGTAGGCGCGCAGCATCCCCGCGACGATGGGGAGATAGCACATCCGCCCCATGCGGAGGTTGTATTCATTGAAATAAACGTGGCGCTGCGCCAGCCGCATGGAAACTCCGCTCCGGCCGTGGTGGCCCATCCGGAGGAGAAAAGCGACGACTCCGTGCCGCACTTCGAATTTTCAGCGAACGCTACGGGGATATGAGGCGCGCCCGGAACCGGCGCGGATCGCGAGAATCGACCAAGAGAATCGACTTCGTCGAGTTTTGCTTAGTCTATCCGGTGGCTCGTCCGATTTTCAATGCCGAATTGCCGCGCACAGCGCGTCGCACGCCCTCGGATGGCCGCGGCATGTCGCGTCTCGATGTCGCGACCCGCCCTCGCTACTTGCCCTCCGCGGCGCGGTCCCCACTCGCATCCCCTACCGCATCCCCTACCGCATCCCCTTCCGCATCGCCTTCCGCATCGCCGATCGCGTGCAATCGCGTCCGCGTGCGCAGGTACAATCGCCCGGCGGAGACGGCCGGCGAGGCGAGAACCTCTTCACCCAGCGAGTTCTTCGACAGCAGTTCGAATCGCCGTCCCGCGCGGATCACGAACGTGTCGCCGGCTTCGTTCGAGACGTACAACTTACCGTCCCCCGCGACCGCCGAGGCGGAGAATTTTCCATCGAGACGTTCGCGATAGACGATCTTCCCGGTCGCCGCCTCGAAGCATGTGAGAATGCCCGCCTCGTTGTGGACGTACAGCAGACGATCGTGAAACAGCGGCGAGCAGACGTAGGGGGCGCCGCGATTCTCCTTCCAGAAGACGTGCGTCGCCGTCACGTCTCCCCGGCCCCCGGGCCGCACCGCCAGCGTCGGGCCGTCGCGGCCGGATGCGGCGAAGATCAGCCCGTCTCCCAGCGCCGGCGACGGCGTGACCCAGCCGGTCATCCCGCCGACCTTCCATAGCTCGCGGCCAGTGGCGAAGTCGTAACCGCGGACTTCGTCCTGCGCGCTGACGACGATCTCGCGCCGCGGTTCGGATTCTTCGCCGGTCGCATCAAGAACCGGCACGATGATCGGCGTGCTCCACGAGCGGAAAAGCCCCGGGCGATCGGTCTTCCAGATGGTCTTGCCGGTCTTCGCGTCGAGCGCGATCAGGAACGAGTCGAACGTCTTGATGCGGTCGCCGTCGTGATCGCAGACGAGAATCACGCGGCCGTCCTCGATGATCGGCGAGGTGGCGAGGCCGAGTTCGGTCTCGAAGTCGCCGAGGTCGCGCCGCCACAGTTCCTTGCCGTCGAGATCCCAGCAGACCGCCCCGGCGTTCCCGAAAAACGCGACGACGCGCTCGCCGTCGCTGGCGGGCGTGGCGGCGGCGTGGCCGGTGAGAGGGAGGGTGATCTCGGGAAAGTCATCCTTGATTTCGCGCGTCCACAGCGTCTTGCCGGAATCGCGATCGAAACAGTGAATGATCCGCACCCCTCCCGCCTCGCGGGCCGACGTGAGGAACACTCGCTGGCCGACGACGATCGGCGACGACGCCCCCTCGCCGGGCACTGCGACGGACCACGCGACGTTGGTCGTCTTGTCCCACCGCGACGGCAGATTCGTCTCGGCGGAGATTGCATTGCCGGTCGGCCCGCGCCAGCGGGGCCAATCGTCGGCATGAGTAGTGGTCGAGAGGGCGAACGGCAAGAGGCACGCAAGCAAACTCGCCGTTCGTCGCGCGGACCGCGGTCGCCCAATGAGCAGCGCGGCGACGAGCGGTGCGGCGAGCCAGGTCGAAACGAGCGCGGCGCCGTTCTCGGTCAGCATCCGCACGCCGATGCAGGCGAGCATGGCAAGCGCACCCGCGACGAACGTCCGCGTTGCGAGGCACGACGGTGATTGCGACCTCCCGATCCACCACATCAGAAACATCGCCGCAGCGAAGATCACCGCGGGAATCGCCGCGAGGATCAGCAGGTTCTTGAAATTGAACCAGAAGACGGCTTCCGGGGCGCGGAACTTCCAACCGGAATCGGGCCGGGCGAAGTGGAACGCCCACACGTAAATCGCGGCGGTTCCGGCGAGAAGCGTTCCGGCGTAGTAGGCGATCAGCGGCCGGTAGAAGTTCATGGCAGCTTCCCGGTCGACGAACAGGTCGCGGAAGCGGCGGACACAATCAGCCGTCCGTCGAGCGGACGACGTCGCGCGTCTCGCAAAGCGGCGAATCTCGTCGATCATCGAACTGTGGCGTCGCCACTCAGCCATAATACTTTCGACCGAGACGATTTTACAATCACTCTCCGCGTTCGGTTGTGGACATGAACCGCCGGACCCTCGAAGCGTCCGGGGCGCTGGTTGAACCTCCTCGTCTGCGGGGGCGTTCGACATGACGCCCTACGCACCGCCGATTCGACGGAAACGCGAAAAAGCTTTCGCATTGGGCATTCCGCTCGGTTACGATAGGGGCTTCCATTCGATCGGCGGGGATCATGCGCGAGTTATCGAAATCGAATGACGGGGGCGACCGGCGATCGGTCGCAGTGCGCGTCTGCGAGTATTGCGGCGCGGCCCTGCATCCCTTCTATTACTTCTGCACGCACTGCGCGACGCCGTGCCGTCCCGTGGCGTCGGTGATCGAACCGGCGCGGCCGGCGCCGCTGACCGAGGGAGAGTCGATCCGCCGCCGGGCGCCGATGGCCGCCACGCTGTTCTGGACTTATTTTTGCGTCATCTTGTTCGGCGGGCTCGTGTCGGCGGCGGCGTTCCAGGAGGACCGCCCCGACCTGATGCTCTTCCTCCAGACCGGAATGGTGTTCCTCACGACCTGCGTGTTCTCGACGGTCTATTGGAGGTCGCTGCTGCCTCAGTTCCTGCGGCTGGGGTTCGACAAGCCGGCGGCGTGGTCGAGTCTGCTGTTGCTCGCGCCGGTGCTCGGCGTGAATTTCGCCTACACCTCATTCCTGCAGCGTTTGTACGATATTCCGCACGCGCTGCCGCTGGACCGTCTCAGGGAGACGGGCATCAGCGAAGCGACGCTGGTCGTCGTGTTCTGCCTGTATCCCGCGGTGACGGAGGAAGTCGCGTTTCGCGGCCTGTTGCAACATTGGCTGCAAGCGGCGCTGCGGCCGTGGCGGGCGATCGGCCTGGCCGCGTTCCTGTTCGCCGTGGTTCATTTCTCGCTGCCGAGCTTCCCGTACCTGTTCGGCGTCGGCTGCCTGCTGGGATGGGTGAAATGGAAAACCGGAAGCCTTTATCCCGCGATGTTGATCCACCTTCTGCACAATCTGGTCGTGATTGAAATCTTCTGAGACCAGCCGTATTCTGGACAGGCGTTTGGAATCGTCGAGCGGTGACGGAGTCGCCTTCCCATCGCCGCTCGCCGTCGGTCGACGTTCAGTTCGAGATTCGCCATGGAATTCGTCGTCCTCTGGATCATCTGCGGTGCGATCGCGGCCGCCATCGCGCACCACAAGGGCCGCAGCGCCATCGGTTGGTTCTTCATGGGCTTCTTCTTTTCACTCATCGGCATAGTCATCGTGGCGGTGCTGCCGAACGTGAGAGAGGAACAGGAACGGCAGAGGTACCTCGATCGCGAGAACCGCCGGCTCCGCGAGCAACTCAACCAGGAGCGCGTGAAAAGCGAGAGTTTCCGGCAATACGCTTCGCAGCGGCTCGACACGCACGACCGCCATCTCGGCGTCGACACGCACCAAGCGCCGACGGCGCTGCCCGGCGGCCAGCCTCAGCGGTATCTCGACGATGCCGACGATTCGGACGATTTCCTCCACAGTCTCGGCCTGCACGAGCAAGAGTCGGACGAATTCCCGCCGGCGAGGGACGTGGAAGCGGATCGCGATGCGGAAGTCGGTCGCGCAGCCCCTCTCCCGAACCACGCGCGACCCGCGGAGGGAACGGGCCGCAGGCAATGGCATTACGAGGAGCACGGCGAGGTCCGTGGACCGATCACCGAGCGGGCGCTGCTCGAATTGCTGCGCTCCGGCGAACTCGACGCTTCGACCCAACTGTGGACCGAGGAACTGGGCGACTGGAAAGCGGCCAACGAAATCGGCGCCTTGCGGCGGCTGTTCTCATGAACGACAAGGTCGAAGGCACTCTGGTGCTCGGCGGACTTCTGGAAGGACGGTGCGCGAACGGTCCGGCCCCCGAGGAGAAGCTGCGGGAGTGGATCGAGTTCATGCGGACGCTGGGGCCGCGGTTCAGCCTCGACTGTTCCGGCTCGTCGTTCAGCCTGCTGCCTGACGACGCACCGGCTTCGACCGCCCGCCTCGGAAGCGCCCCCGAAACCGCGATCGCCCAGGCGGTCGAGCAACTTCTGGGAGTGCTTCCCGCCGAAGACCGCGGAAACGTCTTCTCGACGCTCCGCAGCGCCGAGTATCGGCCGAAAGAAGAAGTGCAGAGCGTGTACCTCGTCGCCCCGGACGGCGCGGTCAAGGTGGAGACGCGCGTGGTCGATGCGCAGACGGTCGCGCCGGCCACACCGGTTTCGATTCGCGCGCGGGTGCGCTACGCGCTCCTGGGACTGGCGATCGCCGCCCTGTTGCTGGGGGTGACGGCGTTCTTCGTCGACGTGCCGGGCCTGCTGAGCCGGCTGGCGGGAGTCGTCAAGCCGGTCGACATGCAAGAACTCGCGGTCGACGCGGCTCCGTTCGCGGCGCACTTCCGAATCGTCGAGAAGGAATTGGCTACGGACGGAAGATACCTGCTGTTGACGCTCGAACGCGGCGATCGCTTCCCCCGGACCGACGCGGAGTTGCAGCAGGCCTCCGAGCGTGCGGAAGGCGTGTTGTCCGATCGCCTGGCGATCGAGGCGCTCGCCCGCGGATACGTCCGCTGCGAACTGTTCGACCCCGACGGCCGCTTCTTCTCGGCGAGCACGCACCGCATCGCCGGGCTTCGCACGGAGGAATCGATCACCCTCGCCGTCCCGTTGCAGTCCAACCCGAAGCGGCGATTGGGATCGGTGCGGATCGGATACTGACGCGGCGATCGCGCTCCCCTGCGCTCGCGGCTGCGCCGCTCGGCTGCGGGTCGCGGCTCACCGTGGGCTACGGCCTCGCCCCGTCCGGACGTTCGCGAAGTTGCGGCTCTTCGCCGGCGGTTTCGCCGCGCCGAACGCTTGTCGCGTGGCCGTCTCGCCCGCGCGTTCCCCGTTGCTCCGGTCCCTCGGTCAGCGGGCGAACTTCGGCCTCCGCGGGGCGCAGGTCGTATAGTCGCCCGTCGGCGTCGAACAACAGCGCGACGTCCATTTGCCAGTGCGTGCCGTCCGGGCGCTCCCACAGTCCGCAGTAGTAAATCGTGTCGCGGGCGCCGAACTCGCCGTCGATGCCGGCGGCCCGCAGCCGCTCGACCGCTTCGTCGCGGGGGGTGCCGACGGGGGCGATCTCGTGGATCCGCGATTTCTGCTCGGACCACGACAGCCGGTTCGCCTCGATCGTGGGCTGACCGAGCCGGCAGCCGGCGGCCAGCGCGATCGCCGCCGCGAGCCAGGCGCCGCCCGCGAGTTCGATCATCCGTGATCGTGGCATGCGATTCCTTCGGCCGAGTTCACCGCAGTTCCAGGAGCACGATTCCCAAGGGGGGAACGGTGAGGTTCACGCTGTGGGCCCGGCCGTGGATGGGGACCGGCTCACTGTACAGGCCGCCGCCGTTCCCCACGTCGCCGCCGCCGTAGATCTTCGCGTCGCTGTTGAGGATCTCGACGTAGAAGCCCGGTTGGGACACGCCGACGCGGTAGCCCTGCCGGGGGACCGGCGTGAAGTTGCACACGGCGACGATCGGTTTCCCACCGTGCAGCGGGGTGCGCTGAAAGGCGAACACGCTGTTCTGCCAGTCGTCGCATTGAATCCACGAGAACCCTTTCGACTGAAAGTCTCCCTCAAAGAGCGCGGGGTGATCGCGGTACAGACGATTGAGATCTCCCACGAAACGGCGAAGACCATCGTGATGCTTGTGCCCAAGCAAGGCCCAGTCGAGTTCGCCGTCGTGGTTCCATTCGGTCCATTGGCCGAACTCGCCGCCCATGAACAGCAGTTTCTTGCCGGGCATGGCGTATTGATAGCCGTACAGCAGCCGCAGGCTCGCGAACTGTTGCCAGTAGTCGCCGGGCATCTGCGAGATGAGCGACCGCTTTCCGTGGACGACTTCGTCGTGCGACAGCGGGAGGATGAAGTTCTCGGTGAAGGCGTAGACCATGCGGAACGAGAGGTCGTTCTGATGGTGCTTGCGATGGATGGGCTGGCGGTGCATGTACCGCAGCGTGTCGTTCATCCAGCCCATGTCCCACTTCATGGTGAAGCCCAGCCCGCCGGTGTAGACCGGGTGCGAGACGCCCCCCCACGCGGTCGATTCCTCGGCGAAGCTCATCGTGCCGGGGAACTCGCCGTGCAGCATCACGTTGAGATCCTTCAGGAACTGGATCGCTTCGAGGTTCTCGCGTCCCCCGTGCTGATTGGGGATCCATTCCCCTTCGCGGCGGGAGTAATCGAGGTACAGCATCGAGGCGACGGCATCGACCCGCAGGCCGTCGACGTGATATTCCTCGAGCCAGAACCGCGCGCTCGACAGCAGGAATTCGCGGATTTCGTTCCGGCCGTAGTTGAAGATCAGCGTCTGCCAGTCGGGATGAAAGCCCCGCCGCGGATCTTCGTGCTCGTACAGCGCCGTCCCGTCGAACCGGCCGAGCGAATGCCCGTCGGTGGGGAAGTGGGCCGGCACCCAGTCGATGATCACGCCGATCCCGGCCTGGTGGAACGCGTCGACGAACTCCATGAATTCGTGCGGCGTGCCGAACCGGCTGGTGGGGGCGAAGTAGCCTGTCGTCTGGTAGCCCCACGATCCGTCGAAGGGATGCTCGGTGACGGGCATCAGTTCGATGTGCGTGTAACCCATCTCGCGCACGTATTCGACGAGCATCGGCGCCAGTTCGCGATACGAGAAGTAGCGCCGCCCGTCGCGGGGGCGCTTCCACGAGCCGAGATGCGCCTCGTAGATCGAAATCGGCTGTTCGAGCCAATTCTTGCCGCGGCGGCGTTCCAGCCAATCCGCGTCCCGCCACGAGTGCCCGCCGAGGTCGTACACGATCGACGCGGTCTTGGGCGGGAGTTCGGCGGCGAAGGCGACGGGATCGGCCTTTTCGGTGTACGCGCCGCCGCGGCCGCGGACGCCGTACTTGTAGGCGGCCCCGTGTCCCATTCCGGGGACGAACCCGGACCAGATGCCGGCGTCGCTGCCGTGCAGCCAGTCGCGTCCGGGGGTCCAGCCGTTGCCGTCGTGCAAGACGGAGACTTCCGTCGCGTTGGGCGCCCAGACGGCGAACCGGGTTCCCGCCTGCCCGTCGAGTTCTTCCAGATGCGCGCCGAGTCGGCGGTGAAGTCCGGCGAAGGTTCCAGCCATCATGGCCTGTCGTTCGGAGTGCGTGAAGCGCGGGCGCAGGTCGCGAACCTGCCGCTCGTGGGAAGGTCGGGTCGGCGGTCGCTCGAGGGCGCCCGCTTCCAATAGGGATCTCCGCGAGTCCGCGTTCATGCAGGGTCTTCCGGCAAGTCGAGGGGATCGCGGGGCACGATGGATCGCGTTCGACGATGACGGTTGATCCCCCAACCGTCACGAAACGATCGCCAATCGCCGCCACCCTCCGTCTCCAGCGGTTTCCCGGACCGAATGGCCGAGTCGCACCGCCTGCGGAGGATTGACCGATTGGATCGTATCAACAGCCGCTCGGGCTGACAATGCGGATATTTCGCCCGCAATGACGGATCGGGTTCATGCCGGGCGGCGGGAAGAAAGTAGAATCGAGGTGACTTCGCGTCCGCCGGCGGCCGCGAAAAAGATGATCGCCCCTCTCACTTTCTCGATCGGTTCGATTTCGATGTCCGCGGCGCGGTTGTTCCTGTTGATCGCCGGTCCTCCGTTGATCGTCGGAGGACTGTACGCGCTGACGGAACCGGACTTCGCGGATGGCGCCGACGCGGCCCACGACGACGGCTCTCGAGTGCGCGAAACCGCAAGCGACGGGCCGCCCGTAAAGGATCCGGCGCGGGGCGCGCTCGAAATCGCTTGCGCCGCGGCCGCCGCGCGCATTCGGCCGCTGCTCGATGCCCCGGCCGCCGTGATCGTGCGGCCTCCCTACGTGCTCGCCGGCGACATGGGCGAGGCGGAACTCGCCCGCCGTCACGACCAAGTGATCGTCCCGCTCGAACGGGCCTTGCGGACGAGCTACTTCGATCACCCCCCGCCCCGCCCCGTGACGATCGTGATGCTGCGGGACGAGGCCTCTTTCCGGCGGCACGCCGCCCGGCTCGACGGTCCCGGACGCAACTGTTACGCCGGCTACTACCTGCAAGGGGAAGACCGCATCGTGCTGAATCTCGCCACGGGAAACGGCACGCTCGCCCACGAACTGACGCACGCGCTCGCCCACTTCGATTTCCCGCGCATCCCGGAATGGTTCGACGAGGGATTGGCCTCGCTGCACGAAGAATCCGAATTCTCCGCCGACGGCCGCGACATTTCCGGCCTGCCCAATTGGCGCAGCCGTCATCTCGCACTGGGATACCGCGAAGGAACGGTGCGAAGTCTCGAAGCGCTGGTGCGGCATGGAACGCTCCGGCCGAGGCACGAGGCCATCGACTACGCCCACGCCCGCTATTTCTGTCTGTATCTTCAGGAACGGCGGCTGCTCGGGGCGTTCTATCGCAAGTTCCGCACCACCCACGCGGCGGACCCGACCGGTGACAGAGCGCTCCGCGAACTGCTCGAAATCGACTCGCTGGACGAAATCGAAACCCGATTCCGCCGCTGGGTCGACGCGCAATCCGAACGCGGCCTTGCGGGATAGCTCGTCGTCCGATCGTCACGCTTGCGGTTTCGAGTCCGTAGGACGGATTGGCGATCCGTGGGTGAGGCCGCCAGCTCGCCCGACGCCGATCAATACTGCCGACTCGATTGCCGTTGGACGGATTGCCAATCCGTCTTACCACGCCTCCAACATCCAAATTCATGCTGGACGACGTAGTAGGACGGATTGGCAATCCGTCGGTGAAGCCTCGACGTCGCCGAAGTTCGATTTCTGCCGGCTTGATCGGCGTTGGACGGATTGCCAATCCGTCTTACCACGCCTCCAACATCCCAGTTCGATCTGGACGACGTCCTACGTCCTCTTACTCGCGTGCGGTGTCGCGTCGCCGCAACGCGCTGAACAACCGCCGATAATCCCGCCGCCCCTCCGGTCGCGGCGCAGGCGAACCGGTCCGCTCGCGCCACGACATCGCCGGCTCCGGCTCCACCACGTCGTATTCGGCGTCGAATCGGGCATCGTGCCCGGCATCGGATGCGGCGCGGCGGTCCGCGTCGCTCAAGTCCCATTCGGCGTCATCCCACTCGGATCGCGTCGCGTCGAACTCCGGCTGTTCCGCCGGAGTTTCGCGGTGAGGCTCCGTCGCCGCGAGCCGCGCGTCGAGCGCCTGCTGCGTTTCCAGACAGACTTCGAGCACTTCGTTGCCGAGTCGCGCCTCGAAGGAGTCCTCCTCATCGTCGCCGCCATCGGCCGCGCCGCGCTCGCCGTCCATCGGGTCCGATTCGCCGGCGTACGAATCGGCCGGCATCGCGAACGATTCGATCTCGCCGAACGATTCGGTCTCACCCGGCACGTCGGCCTCGTTCGACGATGGGACCGACGATGCAGTCCAAGTCGTCGCGCCGCGACCGGTTTCGCCGCAGGTCAGCGGGCGGAGGGCCTCGCTGAGAAGCGGAAGCATCGCGTCGATCCGCCGAGCAGGAGACGCGGCCCGCGCCGCCCCGGCCGTTCGTCCCGCCGCGGCGGGCGACTCTTCGGGAAACGGCAGTCCGGCGTCGAGCCACGCATAGCGATCGATCACCGGCCGTTCTTCGATCGCCCCGACCGGCGCCGAGAACGTCTCCCGCGGCGAGTCGGCCTCAGGCGGCCCCACGAACGGCGGCGGTTCGGGTGGCGCGTCGTCGAGAGGCGATTCCTCCACGTTCCAACCCACTTCGAGCGCGTGCGCCACCTCGACGTCTCCCTCCGTCGTCGCCGTCGTCGCCGATTCGTCGCCGATGGAATGGCCGACCTCGAAGGCGGCCTCCGGCTCGTCGTCCCAGTCCTGGTCGCTGAACTCGTTCTCGAGATTCGGTTCGGCCGGCAGATCGTCGAACGGATGGTCATTCTCGTTGGCGTTCGCGTCGTCCCGGAGGAACGAATCCGCGCCGTCGATTTCGCCGGCCCCGTCGGCGGCCGGTTCCGCATCGGCCGCGGCGAACCCGCCGGCCGGTTCGCTCCATTGCAGCGGAAGGCGTCGCAGGTCGTCCAGCGCTTGCAGCACCGTCGCCCGCGAGACGGGACGCTCTTCGTTGGCGAACGCCAGCAGCAGCGCGTGATCGGCCAACTGGGTCAGGCAACGGGGGTTGCCGTCCGCCGCCTGGCAGATCGCTTGCGCCGCATCTCCCGGGAACACGTCGCGCGGTTCGCCCCCCGCCATCTCGATCCGGCGGGCGAGGAACTCGGCCGATTCCCGTTGCGTCAGCGGTTCGATCGACGTCTGGCAGACGATCCGCTGATTGAGCGCCTCGAGCGCCGGTTCCGCCAGTTTTTCTTCGAGCAGCAATTGCCCGGCCAGCACGACCCGCACGAGGGGCGCTCCATCGGCCGCAAGCTGGGCGATCGTCCGCAGTTCCTCGAGCAACCGGTCGCTCAACAGGTGCGCCTCGTCGACGATCAAGGCGATCCCCTCGCGCTCCGGCCGCACGGTTCGCAAATGGTCCTGGAGCGCGATGCGCAATTCCTGAGCCGCCAGAGGGCCGCCCGGATGATTCAGTTCGAAGAGAATCGCCTGCAGCAGCCCGCGGCGGGTCGGGAAATTCGCATTCGACAGCAGGATCGGGACGAAGCGGTCCCGCAGCGCGTCGCGGAGCCGCAGGCACAACAGCGACTTGCCCGTCCCCGCCGGTCCCGTCACCACGCCGATCCCCTGTCCTCCACGCACGCAGGCTTCGAGCGCGGCGCGAGCCTCTTCGATCGACTCGAGAGCCACGTAAGTTTCGGCGCAGGGGGTCGCGGAGAACGGACGGCGGGAAAGCCCGAAGAATTCTTCGTACATGAAGGAAGCCCCTCGACGCGGTGACGGCGGACGGGCGTGTCATCGAACCGAACCGACCGGTTTCTTGAGACCAGCCGCTGCGCATGGCAGAACCGTCGTAATTCGACTTCGCGCCGGCGAGTCCGCGGGACGAAGCATCGATCGGCGCGGATCGCGAGCGACCGGCTTCGTGGGGACGGACTGTCTCGTCCGTCGTATGAAGCCCGGCGGACGGACCGGCGAGTGGTCGCACATATGTCCCCCAGCCTCGAATCGAAAAACGGAAATCCAGTCTCTCGACCGGGCACGACGGATTACGAATCCGTCCGACCCTTCACGAGGCCGCTGGGCGATTCGTGACCGTTCCGCTTCGCGCGTTCCGGTCGTTCGCTCTACAATGCCTGCGGCCTCGACGGCGTCGCGGCCCGCCGCCTCGCGCCGGGCGTCATCGTCGCCGGTCGCCTTCGCGCCCGACTCGGTCGTCGTTTTCACGGAGTCCGTCATGCATGTGCTGATCGCCGATCCGCTGTCCGCCACGACCGTGCATTCGCTGAAGGCGTTGGGGGTCTCGGTCGATCTGCGGCCGGACCTTTCGGCCGATGAACTGCCGAGCCGCGTCGGCGAGGCGGACGTGCTCGTCGTCCGCTCGACGAAGGTCAAGCCCGCGGCGATCGAAGCGGGCCGCTCGCTGTCGCTGATCGTGCGGGCCGGCGCGGGGGTCAACACGATCGACGTCGCCGCCGCCAGCGAGCGCGGCATCTACGTCGCCAACTGTCCGGGGAAGAACGCCGCCGCCGTCGCCGAACTGACGATCGGCCTGTTGATCGCCTGCGATCGCCGGATCGTCGATGCCGCGTCCGAACTCCGCGAAGGACACTGGCTGAAGAAGAAGTACGGCGAAGCGAGCGGGCTGCGCGGGCGGACGCTCGGAATCATCGGTCTCGGCACCATCGGCCGCGCGGTCGCCGAGGCGGCTCGTGGATTGGGGATGAAAATCGTCGCGTGGAGCCGCAGCCTCACTCCGGAACTCGCCGCGGTGTACGAAGTCGAGCGAGCCGAGTCGCCGATCGAACTGGCCCGCCGCGCCGACGCGATCACCATTCACACCGCCTACACGCCCGAGCTGAAGCACTTCGTGGATGCGAAGTTCCTGGAGTCGATGCGCGACGGGGCGATCCTGATCAACACCGCCCGGGGCGACCTGGTGGATTCGGCCGCGCTCGCCGAAGCGATCCGCACGAAGGGGCTGCGGGTCGGTCTCGACGTGTACGACAACGAGCCTTCCGGCTGGGAGGGGGAGTTCCCCGACACGAAGCTGGCCCGCATGGTGACCGGCACGCCGCACATCGGCGCCTCGACCGAGCAGGCCGCCGAGGCGATCGCCGCCGAAGCCGTGCGGATCGTCCGCGTGTTCCGCGAGACGGGCAAGCCCCCGGCGGAGAACACGGTGAACCTGTGCGGCCGCTCGCCGGCGACGCATTCGCTGGTGGTGCGGCACTTCAACCGCGTGGGGGTGCTGGCGGGCGTGCTCGACGCGCTCCGCGAGGAAGGGATCAACGTCGAGGAGATGGACAACACGATCTTCGACGGCGCGCACGCCGCCTGCTGCACGCTGCAACTCGACACGGCCCCGTCGACGCGGGTCGTGGCGTCGATCCGCGAGAACCCGGCCGTGCTGCAAGTGACCGTGCAGGCGCGCTGACCTTCGAAGGCTGTTCCCCCTGCGTGGATTCTCCTAGAATGCGGCCAGCCCCCCATTCAGGAGCCGCCTCGTGGAACTGCCTCGCAATCCGACTCGCGCGGTCCGCATCGGATCGGTCGTCATCGGCGCCGGGAACCGCATCGCCGTGCAGAGCATGACGGCCACCAAGACGACGAACATCGACGCCACCGTGCGGCAGGTACACGACCTGGTGGCCGCCGGGGCCGACGTCGTCCGCGTCGCCGTCGACAGTAAGAAGGAAGCCGAGGCGCTCGTCGAGATCGCCGGGCAGACGCGAACGAACCTGTCGATCGATCTGCAAGAGAACTACCGCCTCGCCGAGACGGTCGCTCCGCACGTCGCCAAGCTCCGCTACAATCCCGGCCATCTCTATCATCACGAACGCGAGAAGCCCTGGCAGGAGAAGGTCCGCTACATCGCCGGCATCGCGGAAGAGCACGATTGCGCGCTCCGCGTGGGCGTGAACTGCGGCTCGGTCGATCCCGCCAAGAAGGATCGTTATTCGCCGGACGATTCCATCTCGCCGATGCTCGAAAGCGCCCTCGACCATTGCGAGTTCCTGGATTCGATCGGCTTCACGCGGTATTGCGTTTCGCTGAAGGATTCCGACCCGCGGAAGGTGGTCGAGGTCAATCGCCGCTTCGCCGACGAGCGGCCCGACGTGCCGATCCATCTCGGCGTGACCGAGGCCGGCATGCCTCCCGACGGGATCATCAAGACCCGCATCGCGTTCGAGCAGCTCATCAGCCGCGGCATCGGCGACACCATTCGCGTGTCGCTCACGGTCCCCAACGATCGCAAGGGGGAAGAGATCGACGCGGGGCGGAAGATCCTCGACGACATCGCCAACGGCCGCGTGCGAAGCGTGGTCGATTACGGCCTGGCGACGATGAACATCATCAGTTGCCCAAGCTGCTCTCGGGTCGAGAACGAGGCCTTCGTCGAACTCGCGCAGGACGTGAAGGAGATGACCCAATACGCCCGCGAGCACGCCGTCACGATCGCCGTGATGGGCTGCCGGGTGAACGGCCCGGGAGAAACCGACGACGCCGACCTCGGCCTGTGGTGCGCCCCGAACTTCGTGAACCTG
>JBBDNT010000177.1:20545-21484 GCA_040877445.1 Planctomycetaceae bacterium | reverse complement strand
CCGCTCGGCGCTGTTGAACACCGCCCGCTTCTCGACCGGCGTGATGCCGCCGGGCACGGCGATCACCACTCGCGGGCGCAATCCGCCGCTTTGCCGCCGCGCCTTCTTGATGAAGTATCGCAGCATCGCCTCGCAGAGTTCGAAGTCGGTGATGACGCCGTCCTGCAAGGGTCGGACCGCGGTGATCGAATCGGGGGTGCGGCCGAGCATCTGCCGGGCGAGCTTGCCCACCGCGGTCCCTTTTCCCAGCACGCGGCGGGAGCCTTTTTCGACGGCGACGACGGACGGCTCGTTGACGACGATCCCTTCTCCCTGGACCGATACGAGCGTGTTGGCGGTCCCGAGGTCGATCGCGAGATCGGGGCAAAGCCACTGTCGCAGCCGATTGAGCATCCGTGCCTGGCCGTCTGGCGTGCGTAGGAACGGCGGGGCGCGCGAAGATCGCGCGATAAGCCCCGCACGCCCGGCCCGAATCGCCCGGACGCGACGGTCTTGTACTGCGGACGGGCGAACGCCGCAAGATGAAGCGTCGCTTGAACGCCGCTTCGCGTCGCGTCACTGCCCACTGCCCACTGCCCACTGACCACCGCTCACACCTGATACACCCCCGTGCGGAACGGTTCTTCTTCCGCGTGCCGGGTGGCGACGTGGAGGGCTTCGATCAGCACGCGGCGGGTGTCGGCCGGGGCGATGATTTCGTCGACCCAGCCGCGGGCGGCGGCGTAGCGGATGTCGGTTTTTTCCTCGTAGCTTTCCACCGTGCGGCGGCGGAGGTCTTCGAGTTCTTCCGCGTCGGGAGTGCGGCCCGCGCGCTTCAGCGCCGCGATGTTCACGTCGAGGAGCGTTTTCGCCGCCTGGGTCGAACCCATCACCGCGTATTGCGCCGTCGGCCAGGCGAAGATGAAACGCGGGTCGAACGCCTTGCCGCACATCGCGTAG
>JBBDNT010000177.1:19238-20535 GCA_040877445.1 Planctomycetaceae bacterium | reverse complement strand
CATCTTGTCGGCGCTGTCGTGATAGATCACGCCGCCGTATTGCAGGCCTTCCTTCGGCGTTTTCTCGGGATGGTGCTGATTGGCGACGATGCCCACGCGGAACCCGCCGAGCTTCGCGTAGCCGCAGACGACCGTCTTGCCGAACTCCGCCTTGTACTCGTGAAAGCTGTCGGCATCGACGATGCAGCTAATGACGTCGCGGACTTCGTACTGGGCCTGCGGGTTCGCCGGGAAGACGTCGTAGATGTCGCCCGGCGAGCGGGGGGCGTCAGCCCCCTGGTGATTTCCGCCACTGACCGGTATCGACTGCGAGAGCGATGGATCAGTGGTGGACGCCGATTGGTTGTGCGAATTACCAGCCGGCTCACGCCGGCCGCTCGCCAGGTAAACTTCCGCGGTGCGGTCCGGGGGGATTGTGTCGCACAGTTCTCGCAGGCGGGCGAGGCAGGCTTCTTCGTCCGGTTCGCGGAAGTCGATGGTGCCGGAGATGGCGGCGTGCATTGCCGCGCCGCCGAGTTCTTCATGCTCGACGTCCTGGCCGATGGCGCTTTTGACGAGGGCCGGGCCGGCGAGGTACAGGCCGCTCCCTTCGGTCATCAGCAGCTTGTCGCACAGCACGGGGAGATAGCCTCCGCCGGCGACGCAGTTCCCCATGATCGCCGCGAGCTGCGGGATGCCGAGCGCGGAGATCACCGCGTTGTTGCGGAAGATGCGGCCGAAGTCGTCCTCGTCCGGGAAGATTTCTTCTTGAAGCGGGAGGAACACGCCAGCCGAGTCGACGAGGTAGATCAGCGGCAGACGGTTGACCAGCGCGATGCGTTGAGCGCGAAGCACCTTCTTGCAGGTCATGGGGAAGAAGGCGCCGGCCTTCACGGTGGCGTCGTTGGCGATCACCATGAAGCGGCGATTGGCGACGCGGGCGATGCCGCAGATCACGCTGGCGCTCGGCGCGCCGCCCCACTCTTCGTACATGCCCCAGGCGGCGAAGCGGCCGATTTCGAGGAACTCGGCGCCGGGGTCGATCAGCCGGTCGATGCGTTCGCGGGCGGTGAGGCGGTTCTTCTCATGCTGGCGTTGAATCGCCTTCTCGCCGCCGCCTTGGGCGATCTTCTCGCGGTCGGCTTGCCACGCCGCGAGGAGTTCGTCCCACTTCGCGCGGTTGTTCTGATCGGTGGTTCGTTGCTTCGCGACTGCCGACAAGATGCTGCTCCGATTCGTTCAGTGGGGCAGACATTCCTGTCTGCCCGCCCCAGGCAGACAAGGATGTCCGCCCCACTTCCGGAAGACAAGGATGTCC
>JBBDNT010000177.1:0-19138 GCA_040877445.1 Planctomycetaceae bacterium | reverse complement strand
GCCCCACTTCCGGCAGACAAGGATGTCCGCCCCACTTCCGGCAGACAAGGATGTCCGCCCCACTTCCGGCAGACAAGGATGTCTGCCCCACTTCCGGCAGACAAGGATGTCTGCCCCACGGCTACCATATCACCCCACGCACCGCTGACACCGCCCGGCGAGTGGATTATAGTGGGGATTCGCCCGAATCCCAGCGAACGTCCTGCCTGCGAGGGTTTCTCGATGCGTCTGTTCCGGCCCACGCCGTTTTCGCTGTCGTTGTTTGCCGCAGTTTCCTCGGTCGTTCTGCCGATGATCCTCATCGATCGCCCGCCGGTTCGCGCGCAGGACGGCTTCGAGGACGAGTTTCCCCCGGGCATCATCATTCAGCACACGCCGCGGGGCAAGGTCCGCCGGGCCGATCCGACCGTGGCTTATGACTGGGGCCGCTTCGCGCCGCATCAAACGGTGCCCGAAGGAGCGTTCCTCGCCGACTGGTCCGGCAAGCTGCTGATCCGCCAGGCGGGCATGCACACCTTCCACGCCCACGTGCAGGGGCAGGTGACGGTCGAGATCGACGGAAAAGTCGTCCTCGCCGACAGCCGCAACGATGCGAGTTGGGTCTCCGGCAAGCCGGTCGAATTGAACTTCGGCGAGCGGCAGATCGACATCCACTTCCGCAAGGTGGACGAGACGGCGTCGCTGAAGCTGTATTGGTCGTCGGATCATTTCCCGCTCGAGCCGGTGCCGGCTCACCTGTTCTTCCGCGACGGCCCGGACGAAGAAATCGCGAGCTACGAAAAGGGGCGGGTGCAGTTCGCCACCGCGCGCTGCAATCGCTGCCACGTCCGCGAGAATGATTCGCCCGCCCCGGTCGCCCCGTCGCTGGCGCACGTGTCCGCCGGGCTGTCGATGGCCGACATGATCGCCCGCATCAAGAACCCCGCCGAGACGATGGCCCACGCGCGGATGCCGGAGTTCGGCTTCACCGACGACGAAGCCGGCGACGTGGCGGCGTATCTGGCGAGCGCGTCGCGGCCGGTCGAGCTGGAAAAGCTGCCGGAGCCGGCGAAACCGAACCGCCGCCGCCGCGAGCCGCCTCCCACCGGCGAGACGCTGTTCCGCTCGCTGGGCTGCCTGGCGTGTCACACGGCGGGGGATCTCGGCCGGACGCCCGATTTCGGCGGCGGCGACCTGTCCGACGTCGGCAGCCGCCGCAGCGCCGAATGGCTTTACACCTGGCTGTCGAACCCGGAGAAGCTCAACGCCGACCACCGCATGCCGGTGTTCCAGGCGAGCAACGAGGAACGGCGGGCGTTGGCGGTGTATCTGGCCGGTTCGAAGGAGGATGGGAATCGATCGGAACCGAACGGCGCGGCGCGAAACCGCAAGCGGGATGATGAGTCCTTCGCGCGGGGGAAGGCGCTGGTCGAGTCGGCGCGGTGCGCGGCGTGTCATGCGATCGGGGATCTCGAACCGAATCTCGCGGGGCTTGCCGACCTCTCGCAAACACCGGACGATTGGGAGACGTCGTGCCTCGCGGAACAGCCGGACGTTGCCAAGCGGCGGCCGAGCTATGCCGGTCTCGACACGGATGCGATCCGCACGTTCCTCACGCTCCGCGCGGGGAACCTCTCGCGAGAAAGCCCGTTCGCGCGCGGGCAGCGCGTGCTCGAAGAGCGGAACTGTCTCTCGTGCCACGATCGCCACCAGTCGCAGGGGATGGCCGCGATCGCCGGGCGCGTCGAGCGGGTCGACGAGAATCTCAAGGGACGCGCTCAGGCGCTCATCCCGCCGTCGCTCACCGCGGTCGGCGACAAGCTCACCGACGCCGCGCTCGTCGAAGCGGTCCAGGGCAAGCAAAAGCCGCGGCTGACGTGGCTCGACGTGCGGATGCCGCGCTTCGAGCACTCGCAGGAAGACCTCGATGCGATGGTCGCGTATCTGGTCGCGCATGATCGCATCCCGGACGACGCCCCGGCGAGCGGGGGGCGTCAGCCCCCCGGTGATTCCAAGTCACCCCGCGTTTCCGGCGCGCAAGCGACTGACGCGCCGAACCTACCAGCCGGCTTACGCCGGCCGCTCGCCGGGTTCGAGAGCTCGCAAATCCTCGTCGCCGGGCACACGCTCGTCGGGCCGCGGGGGTTCAGTTGCATCGCCTGTCACCAGGTCGGCAAGTACGTGCCGCGGAACACGGCGATCGGCACCCGCGGTTCCGACCTGATGACGCTCGGCGAGCGGATGCGGCCGGAATACTTTCTCCGCTGGACGCGCTCGCCGCTGCGGATCGTCCCCGGCATGGAGATGCCTTCTTACGAGAAGCCGGTGATCGGCGTGCTCGACGACAAGATCGACACGCAGCTCATGGCGATGTGGCAGGCGCTGAATGATCCGCGGTTCGAGCCGCCGACCAACCCCGCCGCGGTCGAGCAATTCATGACGGTCGCCCCGGGCGAACGGCCGCGGATCGTCCGCGACGTGTTCAAGGTCGGCGACGAATACGTCGTGCGGGCGTTCGCGGTCGGCTTCGACAACGGCCACAGCTTCGTCTACGACCTCGACCGCTTCGCGGTGCGGCAATGGTCCTTCGGCGACTTCGCCCGGCAGAGCACGGTCGGCAAGAGCTGGGCGTGGGAACTCGCCGGGCAGAAGGTGGCGGAGGGTTTCGACGGCACGCCGGATTTCGCGCTGCGCGCCAAGGGGAAGGACGAAGCGCCGATCATCCGACCGCAGATGCGGGGCGGGACGAGTGGGCGGCTGAAGAGTTATCGAAACGACGGCAAGCGAGTCGAATTGACCTATCGAGTCGATTTCGAGGTCGAGGGGAAGGTGGCAAGCGTCAATGTTCGGGAAGCGTTCGCAATCGCCTCCGGTACCACCCGCGATGGGAAGAATCCAAGCCAGCCTTCGAAACCCTTGAGCGGCATCTGGCGGGTCATATCCGCAGAAGGGATTCCTGAAGGGTACAAGTTTTTTGTCCGCGATACGAAGCTCAAGCCCCTCCTCGGGCGCGCCGGAGTTGCGCCACTTCCATTTCCCACTGGCCAACCGGCGGTGCAACCTGAGGATTTCAATGTGCGCGAAGGGCAATACTCGATCACTCATACCGAAGTGGTGCCCGGCGGAGTATTACGGGTTCCGTACACCACCTCCCTTCAACCGCCCCGCGCCGTCCCCAAGTTCGACTCGCCGCAGCCGAATCTCCAAAAGGCCATCACCACCACCCCCGGCTTCGACGGCGTGCAGCTTCCGCTCGATGGGGCGATCATGCCGACGTTTCTCAACTGGACCAGCGACGGCACGCTCGTCTTCACCTCGCACAAGGGGCAGGTCTATCTCGCCAAGGACACCGATGGCGACGGCCTCGAAGATTCGCTGACCCTCTTCGAGGAAGGGCTGGCCGTGCCTTGGGGCGTCATCGCCGACGGCAAGGATCTCATCGTCTCGCACAAGCCGGAAATTCTACGGCTGCGGGACACGAACGGCGACGGCCGGGCCGACGTGCGCGAACTCGTCGCCACCGGCTGGGGCTACAACGACAACTACCACGACTGGACCTGCGGCCTCGTCCGCGACTCGAAAGGCAACCTGTTCGTCGGCATGGGAAGCGACTATTCCCAGCGCGGCCGCGCCGAAGATGTCTCGCGGTGGCGCGGCAAGGTGCTGAAGATTCGCCCCGACGGCACGGTGATTCCCTTCGCCCATTCGTTCCGCTACCCGATGGGGATCGCCATCGATGGGCACGACCGCGTGTTCGTCAGCGACCAGCAGGGGGAGGGAAAGCCGTTCAACGAGATCAATTACGTCATGGAAGGCAAGCACTACGGCCTGCCGAGCCTGCACGAGAAGGACCGCGACATCCCCAAGACGCAGCCGGCGGTGAAGGTTCCGCACGACTGGACGCGGAGCGTCAACGGCCTCACGGTGATTCCGCCGCACTTCCCGATTCGCGAGTTCGCCGGCCACGGCCTGGCGTGCGAGTACAACCATCGCTTCCTCTTGCGGTGGACGATCGACGAAGTCGACGGCGAATTGCAGGGGGCGTGCTATCCCTTCAGCGACACGACCGCCGGCACGAGCGACGACAACTTCCAGGGGCCGCTGTCGGTCGGCGTCGCCCCGAACGGCGACATCTACGTCGGCTGCATCCGCGACAGCGGCTGGACCGGCGGACAGAACATCGGCACGATGGTCCGCCTCCGCGCGAAGCCGGCCGAGGAGCAGCCGATCGGCATCCGCGAGATGAAGGCAACGCCGGACGGCTTCATCGTCACCTTCACCGCCCCGGTCGACCGCGCCGCCGCGGCGAAGACCGACAGCTACACCATCGGCGCCTACACCAAGGTCTACGAAGGCGGCTACGGCGCGCCGGACTCGGGGCACCACCGCGTGACGGTCGAGAAGGTCCAAGTCGCCGACGACGCCCGCTCGGTGCGGCTCACCGTCGATCAACTGCGGCCGACGTTCGTGTACGACCTCGCGCTCGGCGACATCGGCCCGAAGGGAAAGGAATCGCTGTGGCCGAACACCAGCCATTACTCGATGAACCGCGTGCCGCAGGGGAAGGAATGAGAACGGGTGAGGAAGGAATGAAGAAGGGGTGGCTGGGGTCGATTCGCCGCCCGTCGGCGTTCCAACTTGAAAACGGTCGCCCGGCGAATCGCCCCCAGTGGCGCGCGACTGGGGGCGATCTGCCGGGCAATGTGTATCACGGTGGAAAACCGCTCGCGGCAGATCGACCCCAGCCACCCGCCGCCGTTTGTGCGGAGGCAGCCATGCCGAACCATGAAGAGTTGAAGTCGCTTCCGCCCAATGCACTCTGGGAGTATTCGAAGTGGCTTGGGTTCGGACAGGGACGGCACGTCGGAGTGCAGCTCATGCCGCGCGTGGCATCCAACGAAAAGAGTCATCGCATTCGGCGTCTCGCCGAGGCGATCGTCGAAGCACCGAAGAGCCCTGATGATTCCCTCTTGGGCGTCACGCCTCCCCGCGTGCACCAGTTGAGCGGCGATGATCGGATCATAATGGAGATCGCGCGCTATCTTGCGGATCGACACAGCGCGCTGTATGCAGACGCTGCGGACTTCGAGCCGCGTGATGCGATCGCGGTCCAGGACGACGTACTTCGCCGTATCCGGCATCGTTTTGATTTTTCCTTCCGCGAGAATCCGCCAAGCAATTGATGAATACCTGCATGGACCGCACCATCCTCATCACCGGCGTCACGCGCGACGGGTGGCTGGGGCGCTGATCGAGCTTGCAAATGTGCGCGCCGACGATGCGCGGTGTGGGTGAACGAACGCGCGAGGCGATCGCCCCAGTGAATCGCCCGAAAGCGTATCATGGGAAACTGGGGCCAGAACGTCGACTGTTGATCGAACCGTTTAGCGCAGTGTGACACGACCGTTCTTCGACTTCGGTGAGCGCCCCAGCCACCCGTCGCTCGGCCGGAGGCGCGCTCCACTCCATCGAACCGCCGGACCGGATCGGCTTCGCTGCTTCGCGAACTTCGCGCCCTTCTGTTGACGAGCGCCTTCGAACAGAAGGACGCCAAGGCCGCGAAGAAAGCGAATTGCCGCGGACTTCGCTGCTTCGTGTTTCGTGTCTGGGTGTCTTGGTGGTGAGTCCAGCCCTCGGATTTCCATGCCATCGGAGTCATCCGTGGTCGGAAAAGTCGCACGCTGCAAAAACTTCAGACGTTAGTCGCACGAAGAACGGACGGGTGGCTGGGGCGCTGATCGAGCTTGCAAATGTGCGCGCCGACGATGCGCGGTGCGGGTGAATGCAGGAACGAGGTGATGGCCCCAGTGAATCGCGCGCACACACCATGAGCCGCGGGGTTTATCCCCGCGGTGCTCACCGGATGCCCGATCGACGAACGCTGGCGCTCCCTTGTCCGAAGCCGCGAGAGCGCCCGCGGGATAAACCCGCCGGCTCATGAGGAGACTTGGAACCATGAGCGATTCACGCGCCATCCTCATCACCGGCGTCACGCGCGGACTCGGTCGTGCGCTGGTCGATGGCTTCGTCGCGGGCGGACACACCGTCATCGGCTGCGGGCGGACGGCGGAGGCGATCACGGCGTTGCGGAAGGAGTACGGGTCGCCGCATCGCTTGGATGTGCTCGATGTCGCGGACGACGTTGCCGTGCGCGAATGGGCGGAAAACGTGCTCGATTCGCACGGGGCTCCCGAATTGCTCGTCAACAACGCGGCGATCATCAATCGGAACGCGCTTCTGTGGGAAGTGCCCGCGGCGGACTTCGATGCCTGCGTCGACGTGAACGTCAAGGGGGTGGCGAACGTCATTCGGCATTTCGTCCCGGCGATGATCGCGCGGCGGCGCGGGGTGATCGTCAATCTCAGCTCCGGCTGGGGCCGCTCGACCGCGCCCGAGGTCGCCCCCTACTGCACCACGAAATGGGCGATCGAAGGGCTGTCGCAGGCGCTCGCGCAGGAGTTGCCGGCCGGAATGGCCGCGGTCGCGCTCGATCCCGGCGTGATCGACACCGAGATGCTGCGAAGCGCCTGGTCCGACAGCGCCGCGAGTCGCCCGAAGCCCGCCGAATGGGCGAAATCGGCCGTGCCGTTTCTGTTGTCGATCGGCCCGGAGCACAACGGCGAGCCGCTGACCGTGCCGGGGTGAGGTTGATTCGCGACGTGACGAGAGAGAGAATCAGTGGACGAAGACCCGATCCGGAGTTGACCATGTGGCGAGACCCCATCGTCGAGGAAATCCGAAAGATCCGTGAAGACTATGCCGCTCGGTTCGATTTCGATCTCGATGCGATCTGCCGGCATGCCCGGGCGGAAGAGCGGAAGAATCCCGAGGGGCTGGTCACTTTGCCCCCGCGTCCGGCGGTACGTCCCGGCGAGCGCGGAGTGGTCGAGCGTGAAACCGGCGGCGCTGCCGGCTGATGCGGAAACGCGCCTTCGGCCGAATTCGCATCGACCGTGAAACGGCCCGCAGCGAACGCGGTGCGATGTTTGATTCCGACTGGAACCCCTGATAACCCGCCACGCCATGTTCGCCAATCCCTGGGGTTTGCTCGGTCTGTTGTCGCTGCCGGCGATCGTGGGGATTCATCTCTATCATCGCCGGTTTCCTCCCCTGGTGATCGCCGGCGCGCACCTGTGGGGCGCCGAGGTCGACGTCCGCGAGGCGGGGCGTCGCCGCGACCGGCTGCCCATCACCGCCACGCTGTTGCTGGAACTGCTCGCGGCGTTGGTGCTCTCACTGGCGCTGGCCCGGCCGACGTTCGGCGGGAACGACGCGGTGCATCACCTGGTGGTGGTGCTGGACGACTCGGCGTCGATGTCCGCCCGTCCGCCGGGAGGATCGACGTTCCGCGACCGGGCGGTCGCCGAACTTGCTGATCGCGCCGCCGGATTGGGCCGCGACGCCGTCTTCACGCTGCTGCTCACCGGCAAGCGGGGCGTGCTGGGCGGCTCGGCGATTTCATGGAACGAGGCGCAGCAGGAACTCGCCGGGTGGCGGCCGAGCGCGCCGGGACACGACTTCGCCCCGGCCTGGGACTACGCCGCCCGCATCGCCGAGCAAACCGGGGGCACGCTGCTGTTCCTCACCGACCATCCGCCTTCGGCCGATGTTCCGGTTCCCGAGAAGATGGAAACGATCGCGGTCGGCGAATCGCTGGAGAACGTTGCGATCACGGCCGCCCGGTGGAATTACGATTCGGCGACCGCGCAAGGACGGGTGTTTCTGCGCGCGTCGAACCTGGGGCTGCAATCCGCCGATGTCGCGATCATCGGCAGGGCGAAGGAGCAGATCGTCTTCGAGCGGCGGGAGACGATCGCCGCCGGTTCCGCGATCCCGCTGGAACTCGACGTGCCCGGCGGCTTGGGCGAATTGCGGATCGACTTGCGGGCCGTGAGCGACGGCCTGCCGTTGGACGATTCGGCGACGCTGATCGAGCCGAAGGTGCGATTGGTCACCATCGCCGTCACGCTGCCGGCGGACGACCCCGCGCGTCCGCTGATCGACCGGGCGTTGGCCGGCGTTCCGGACGTGCAAGCGGGACCGGCCGATGCGGCGCAGCTGCTGATCGGGCCGGCCGGCGAACTCCCTCCCTCGCGGGGGGACTTGTGGTGGCTGGGCATCGGCCCGATCGACCGCGGCGAAGAAGCGCGGAAGAACGCCTCCCACCTGGCGGGCGGATATCTCATCGAGAAGCAGCATCCGCTGCTCGCGGGCGTGGGGTTCACCAACGAAATCTGGGCGGGAGCGCAGCCGGTCGATCTCGACCTGTACCCGCTGATTCGCGCGGGCGAGCACGTTCTTCTCGGCCGGCTGCAAGGCACGGCGACGACGGCGTACCTGTTGAACATCGATCTGGAAGCGTCGCATTTGCCGCGGACGCCGAACTGGCCGGTGCTGATGAGCAACATGGTCGAACTCCGCCGCGACGCGCTCCCCGGGCTGCGGCGGTGGAACTACCGCGTGGGCGAGCCGTTGCAGTTCCGCGCTCCGGCGGCGGCGCCCGCGACGGGCGGAGTCTCGTCGCCGGGCGAAGCCGCGGGCGATGGCGCCGCGCGACCGCCGCTCCGTCTCGTCGAAGGATCTCGCACGACGCCGCTCGCCGTCGAGGCGGACGGAATGATCGTCGTCGAGCGGTTGGATCGGCCGGGGGTCCGGGAGATTCGTGCCGGGGACGCGCTGGTCGATCGCTTCGCGGTCAACTTCTTCGACCCGGCGGAATCGACGCTCACCCGGCTGCGCAGCGAACAGGTTCCCCCCTCGGCCGAACCGCCCCCGCCGACGCTTCGGCCGGACGATCCGTTCACATGGCTGCTGATCGGCGGGGTGATTCTCATTCTGCTGGCGATCTTTCTCGATTGGGCCGTATTGCGGCCGAGATCCCTGCGCGCCGCCTGACGCTTGCGGTTTCGCGTTGATGATCTGAACGAATGGTCGCGCGCGAAGACCAGCGCTGGAGGCGCTTTCCGACCAGCGATGAGAAGCCCACCCCTGCGGTGAGTTCATCATGTTTCGTCTTTACCCGAACGAATCGAGGTGGACGAACATATTCACGCTCAGGTACAGTGTGGACGTTTCGATCCTTATCGTTGTGAGGAGCAGGACATGGCGTTGCGAAAGTGTAAAGAATGCGGAGGACATGTCAGTTCCAAAGCAGTTGCATGCCCATCGTGCGGAAGCCCAGTGAAGAAAGCGGAGAATTCAGCAATCGCTGGATGTGGCGGATGCCTCGTTGTAATTGCGGTCGTCGTCATTTGCAGTGGCATCTTTTCGAACTCAGGTGACAACAACATCGATCGGCAACCAGCAGCGCAAGAAGTAGCTGCGGAAGTTCCAGAAGTGGGGACGGAAGATCGTGTACGCCATGAAATCGCCAAGGCGATCGGGGCATCGAACCGTGGCCTGACGAAGGCCACGGTGGATATCGAAGGAGACTTGGTTACTGTTCGATTTGCAATCGATGACAACTTGACGGAGAGTTTCATCAAAGGAGGCGCGAGGATGGATATAGTCGACATCCTCAAGGCGACCAATTCGTCCTCCTTCGATTTTCGCTCACTGAACATCGTCGGAACGTTCGCAATGGTCGACAAACTCGGAAACTCCTCTGAAGACGACGTCCTGCGTGTGACCTACCTGCGTACGACGGTCGACCGAATCAATTGGACGGGGTTCTTGACGGACAATGTCTACGAGGTTGCGGAGTCCGTGTGGCTGCATCCTGCCTTCAGGTAACGAACGGGCGCACGCGGTCGCGTCGATTCGTCCGATCGGCTATGATGGTCGGTCGTCGTCTCGATTCGCCGCCGCGTCGACTCGCCGAGGTTCCGCATGTCGGATCCGCAGTCCCACTCCCCGGTTCCCGGAGCCGGTTCCGCCGTGCGGCCCCGCGCGCGGACGCCGTCGTCCGCCGCGAATGCCGATTCGGAATCCGCGGCGGGGGAGCGCGCATCGGCGTCGGACGGAACTCGGCAGGGAAAAGCGAACCGCCGCGCTTCCGGCGACCAATCCGCCGCGCGCCGCCGCGGCATCGCGATTCGCGTCGAGCAGACGCCGGAGCAATCGCTCGCCGAGCGAATCGAGCGCGAGGCGAAGCGCGGCGTTCCGGGAATGCTCGCCAGCGTGGCGTTTCATGTGATGTTGTTGTTCTTGTTGTGGCTGGTCGTCGTGGGACGGCAGCACTTCGGGGAGGATTCCGGCACGGAGTTCGGCTGGATCAACACCGAGGCGCTTCGCACGGAACGGGCGGCGCCCGGGCCGATCAAGCTGCCGGGCTTGCCGAATCGTCCAAGCGAATCTGCCGAAGAGTCCGAAGACGCCGAGGCCAAGGCGAACGAAGGGGGCGGTCCGCCGCGGATGCCGGTCGAGCCGGTGCGGGTGACCGAACTGCTCGACGGACGCAGCGACTCCCGCCGCACGCAATTGATCGAACAGGCGGGGGGGAACCAGCGGACCGAGCAGACGATCAAGCTGTCGCTGGGTTGGATCGTCCGGCAGCAACAGGGGCGCGGAAATTGGCAGCTTCACCAGGGCTATCCCGATGCGAGCGAGCCGACCTTGCGGACCGACACCGGGGCGACCGGGCTGGCCTTGCTGGCGCTGCTCGGCGCGGGGCACACGCATCGCGCGGGAGAGCAACAGGCCGCGGTCGCCCAGGGGTTGGAATGGCTGCTCGAACAGCAGAACCGCCGCGGACCCCCGGACGAGTTCGACGGCAACTTCCACGATCGCGACGAATACGGACTGTCGAGCACGTATTACGCCCACTCGCAGGCGACCATTGCCCTGTGCGAGGCATACGCGCTCACGGGTGACGAAGCGCTCCGCGAGCCGGCCGAGCGGGCCGTCGCCTTCCTGCTGCGCTCGCAGCATCCGCAATTCGGCGGGTGGAAGTACATGCCCATGAAGGAGAAGACGGTGGGCGACTTGTCGGTCACGGGATGGGCGCTGATGGCGCTGCACACGGCACGCGCCTCGGGCATCGACATATCCAACGACGACTTCTACCGCGCCTCGACGTTCCTCGATTCGGTGGAGGAACAAGGGGGCGCGCGCTACAAGTACATGCCCTTCGACCCCAGCGGCAACGTCACCGTCGCGATGACCGCCGAAGGGCTGTTGTGCCGGCAATATCTCGGTTGGCCGCGCGACTATCCGCCGCTCGAAGACGGCGTCCGCTGGCTGCTGTCGGAAGAGAACCGGCCGCGCTGGGAAGCCGGAACGCGGAACGTGTATGCCTGGTATTACCAGGCGCAGGTGCTGCACAACATGGGGGGCGACGCGTGGCGCGACTGGTACGGCCACACGCAGGCGATCATCGTCGAGCGACAGGTGCGCGTCGGAAACACTCGGATTCGTGGAAGCTGGAACCCCACGACGCCGTACGGATCGCCGCACGAGTACGCCTCGTCCGCGGGCCGGTTGTACTTCACGGCGATGTGCGCCCTGGTGCTGCAGACGCCGTATCGTCACGCATCGGTGTACGCGGCGCCGTGAGCGAGTCGGTCTACGGAGCGTGCGACGCACTTTGCGATTTCGTAACACTTCACCCGAATGGCGTGGCGGCCGATTCGAACTTGTCGGTCGACGATCGGGCGGGTAGAACGAACTTCAGTTCGTCGTGCCCGCCATCGCACACCGAATGCCCCGAGGTCGAAAGCACCATCGATCGACATCGGCGAGAATCCGCGGAGCGATGCGGAGCGCACGGGGCGCGGTCGCTCACGGCGAACTGAAGTTCGCCCTACGAAGGCCGCCGCGTCGAACGCGACCTCCGCCAATCGGGTCGAGTGTTGCCCGCACTTTGTTTTCCCGATCATCCCGGCCGGCGCGGGATGAAGCGTCGGAAGCATCATTAGCGAAGATCAGTGAAGATCAGTGTTCCTGATCGCAACCAAAGTCGGACTTCGCCGCCGATGGAGATCTCCGCGCTCTCGGCGACCTCCGCGGTTCGATCCATGCGCCGCGGAAAGCATCGAACCGCCGAGTGCGCCGAGGACGCGGAGAAGAAGGCCGAGAAAGTCAGGAGGACAGACGAATGAACCGGGCACCGCGAATGTGCGAACATCGTGCCCGCCATCGCACACCGAATGCCCCGAGGTCGAAAGCACCATCGATCGACATCGGCGAGAATCCGCGGAGCGATGCGGAGCGCACGGGGCGCGGTCGCTCACGGCGAACTGAAGTTCGCCCTACGAAGGCCGCCGCGTCGAACGCGACCTCCGCCAATCGGGTCGAGTGTTGCCCGATTTCAAGATCGCGGCAGCGGTCGCGGCTCGACGGAATCGTTTCTCCGTCGCGCGCCTTCGGTCCGGGGAGGCCGGCCGACAGCGGACTGGCCTTCCGATTCGGGGTGACCTACAATACCCGCCGTCCGGTCGCCTCGAATCGACTGATGGATCGCCGTTCGCAGCCTGAAAATACCGCATGACCGACCCGCGTATCGACCTCAAGTCTCCCTGGATCGCGGGGGTGCTCGCGTTCCTCATTCCGGGGGCCGGACATCTCTACCAGGGCCGCGTCTTCAAGGGCGCGCTCTACATGGTTTGCATCCTGGGGACGTTTTCCTACGGCCTCGCCCTGGGAGAAGGGCAGGTCGTCTATCGTCCGCAACGTTCGAGCACCTCGAATTACTACGGTTACTACGCGCAAGCGTGGGTCGGATTGCCGAGCCTGCCCGCGCTCGTCCAGTCGTGGCGTTACACGCCCGTCGACGAACGCTTCGCCCCCGTCGATCCCGAAAAGCGGGCGGCCCTCGAGGAGGCCGTCGAGGCGCCGTTCAACGGCCGAATTTCCTACACGGACGCCGCTGGCCGACGTTTCGCCGGCGAAACGACCGGCCACGTGAGCGTCGAACCCGTCCGCGAAGGCGCCCGCGAGGTTCGCGGGCGGTATAACGGCACGCTCGCGGACGGCACGCCCGTCGATGTCGCGCTCGGAGGGGCGATCCTCGTCGGTCCCAAGGTCTTCGCCAGCGAAGACGTCGCCTTCCGCCGGCTGGACGCCGACGGGGGGGAACTCCGCACGCGGGAACCGACCGAGTTCTCCGGCAGCCGGCGTTACCTGCGAACCGCCGTCATCGATCCCGGCGCCGATCGCGAACTGGGGCTGCTTGAAGGAACGGTCCCCCGGGGGTTCTCGAACTGGTTCGCCGTCCCCCCGACGGAAGCCGCGCTAAACGATTTCAACTTCCGGCTGGGAAAAATCCTCGAGTTGGCGTTCGTCTGCACGTGGATCGCCGGGCTGTTGAACTTGCTCGCGATCTGGGACGCGGTGGAAGGCCCCGCCTACGGATATGGCGACGCGTCCATCGACGGGGACGAAGCCCGCGGCGCTCCCGCGACGACCTCCCAACCGCTCGCAACGACGAAAGCGCTCGCCGCCGACAAGCCCCCGCCGTCCTGAATCGCCCGCGATTCGCCTCCAGTCACCAGTCACTCGAAACGTCGCGCCATGGACAACGTCACCTGGCAACTCATCCCGCTGGCCGCGGTGATCAGCCTCGTCTACAGCGCCAGCCGGTACGAGCTTCCGGAGCGGATCCTCCGCCGGGCGGCGCGGCTGTTTCTCACGATTCTGGCCTTCATGGCGGCGGTGTTCGTGCTGCTGTTGTTCCTGTCGTTCGGCCTGTAGCCGGTCGTAATCGAAATTCGACGTGGCCGACGCCGTAGGACGGAATTGCATTCCGTCCGCCGAAAGCATTTTCGCGACTCCGGGTCGTGGACGGCAATCGGATGGGAAAGTCGTCCGCAAGCCGCGAGTCGTACCGGCCGGCGGGCACGACGGATTCCAAATCCGTCCTACGCCCGTGGGGCGGACATCCTTGTCTGCCCCGCGCTGTGGTCGCATCTGTGCGATCTCGGCAGGCTGGAAAGCCTGCGCCACGTCGACGGACGGATTCCAAATCCGTCCTACGCCCGTGGGGCGGACATCCTTGTCTGCCCCGCGCTGTGGTCGCATCTGTGCGATCTCGGCAGGCTGGAAAGCCTGCGCCACGTCGACGGACGGATTACAAATCCGTCCTACCCGCCGCTCACTCGGGAATCCGCAACTCGGCCAGCACCGGCAGATGGTCCGACGCGAAGCGGCCGTCGCGCTGTTCGTCGAGAATGCGGTGCGACAGGCATTCCACCGGCTTCGAAACGAGGATGAAGTCGATGCGCCGGCCCGGTTCGATCGCGCGAAACGCGTTCCAGGTCGAATCCGGTCCCTGCGGCGGCTTCTTCGAAATGCCCCGCGCGTCGCGGAGGACCGGCGCTTCCGCCGCGTCTCCCTCGTTCCCGCGTGTGAGCACGCGATACGGGGCCGACTCGGGCGTGGTGTTGAAGTCCCCCACGACGACGACCGGCGTTCCCTTCTCTTCCGCTCGCACGCGTTTGAGAATCAGCTTCGCGCTTTCGGCCCGGGCCTGCGCGCCCTCGTGGTCGAAGTGCGTGTTGAAGAACACGAACTTCCGGCCGGTGCGCTCGTCGCGGAAGACGATGCGGGTGACGATCCGCTCGATGGCCGCGTCCCAACTCTTGCTGGCGATCTTTTCCGGCGTTTCCGACAGCCAGAATTCCCCCGCCTCGATTCGTTCGAGCCGGTCCTTGCGATAGAACACGGCGCAGAACTCCCCCGCCTTCTTGCCGTCCTCGCGGCCCACGCCGTACCACGCGTAGTCCGGCAGCCGCTCTTCGAGATCATCGATCTGATCCGGCAGACATTCCTGCATGCCGACGACATCGACGCCGTTGTCGCGAATGACGTCGGCGACGTGATCGCGGCGATGCGGCCACGCATTCACGCCGTCGCGGGCGCGGCTGTTGCGGATGTTGAACGTCATCACGCGGAGCACGTCGGCCTCCGGCGAATCGGCATCCGGCTTCGAATCGGCGCGGCTCTGCCGCCGGGCCGCGGTCGTCAGTTCCTTCAGCTTCGCGTACACGACCGGATCGTCCGCGGCCCCGTCGAACTCGAACGGCCGATACTGGTTCTTCCTGCTGAGCATCAGCCCCCACGAAGCGCCGCCCGCGACCGAAAGCTCCGCGGCCCGCGCCGCCGTGCGGCCCTGCTTATCGTCCTCGTTGCAGACGATCGGCTTGTCGAACTTCTTCAACGCGGCGATGCGATCCGGTATCCGCTCGACCGGCGTGCCGTTGAAGTGAATCAGAATGAAATCGGCAACCTCGGCGATCGCATCGGCCATGCGGCCGTGGCCGAGTCCGCTCGTCGAGACGAGCAGCTTCGGATTCGTCTTCTTCGCCAGCCGGATCAACTCGACCTGCCCCTCGGTCGACTTGAGCAAACGATGGTCGAACCCGCCGTGATCGTACTCGTTCGAGATTTCGAGAACGACGTTGGTGAACCCGCTTTCCTTGATCCAGTTCACCACGTTCACGACTCCGGCGCGGACGGCATCGGCATCGCGGAGGATCTGATCCTGCCGTTGATAATAGCAGCCGAGAATCACGACCGCGCCTTCCTTGTCGCAGGCCTCGATGACGCGGCGAATGCGGGCGAGGTATTCGGGCCGCAGCGAGCCGTCCGCCTCGAACGCCGAATTGACCGCCCCTTCGTAACCGGGCATTCCCCCTTGCAGACAGAAGGTGAATCCGCGAACCCCCTGATCGACGTACTCCGGCAGCCGCTTGAGGAACTCGGCGGTGCTGGCGTCGGGATCGAAGTCGGTCCGCTGGCGGTCCTCGAAGGTCGCGTTGACCATGCGGACATTCATCAACAACCCCTCGGCGGGTGCGCCGGGATAGGTGATCTTCCCGTCGATGTGCCAGCGGCCCTGTTCGATCGAGACTTGCGTGGCGGGTTGCCGGGCGGGAGGCGAATCGGTCTGGCCGGCGCGACCGGTGGCGGTTGCGGTAAGGTAGACGACGGCGACGCAGGAGGCGATTCGGAGATAGGGGAATACACGGTGGGTCATCGGACGGCTTTACGATGGGGTTTCGGGCGGCGGGTCATGGGACGGTCAAATCGTTTCCAGGCAGTGCGCCAAGGTCGCGAGGCTGGACTGGAGCGTTCACAAACGATTCACGGCCCTTCCACAATCGCGATCTTCGTGCGAATCCGCTCAGCAACTTCCCGCGAGACCGACGTGCCGCGGAGATTGACGCGTTCCAGCGCGGGCATGCGCATAAGCATTGGCTCGACATCGTCTCCGACCCGTAGGTCCTCGAGGTCGAGCCATTTCAAGCGGGGCAGATCGACAAGCGGCTCCAATCCGGCCGCCGTGACGGTCGTCCGTGCGACGCACAAAAGCTCCAACGTCTTCAATCTCGAGAGACTCTTCAGCCCGGCGTCGGTGATCGAGGTATCGTCCAAATATAGTTCGCGCAACGTGGAAGACATCGCCAGCCGCGACAGGCCTTCGTCCGTGATTCGCGTATTGGCCAGAGAGAGGTACGCCAATCGAGGATGCACGGTCAGTGCGGACATTCCCGCGTCGCTGATCAAAGTGCCCCCGAGCGTGAGAAGTTCCAACCTTGGGAGAAGTGTGGTTTGCCGTAGGCAGTCGTCGCCGGCGCGTGTTCCATCAAGCCTCAATTGTGTGAGGCTGGGAAACCGCGTGTCGGCTTGGGGGCCGAGTTCGGTAATCGGAGTTCCGTGGACGAACAGGGCCGACAAGTTCGGAAGTGCGGGAAGCCGGCTCAGCCCTTCGCCCTCGACCGTACATCGTTGTAGGACGAGAGCGAGGAGATTTGGGTTTGGGCCGAGCGATTCGAGTCCGTACTCGCTCAGTCCCGATTCGTCGATTCGAATTGACTCCGCCTCCCGAAATCCACCCGCCCGTTGCAACTCGGCGTCGCCGAACCACCTCCCGGTGGTATGCACACCGGTGATTACCCCGAACATTCGGTTGTGACGATCGCCGCAGATTGTTGCGAGGGACAGGTCCAGAAAATCCGGAAAGATCGTCTCGAACTCGCTCCCGCCGCCGTGCGCCTCGATCTCGCCGATAAGTTGGGATTGGCGGAAGCCGGCGGCGAGCATGACGGCAGCGATCATCACGAGAACGGCGACCACCGTCCCCGTGAGAATCCACGTCAGCCGCGATGATTTGCGACGAGCTTCGCTCATGCCGGCATTATGCCAAGTCTCCCCCGTGGCATTCCATCCCGACGGAAGTCGAATTCGACGCGGCGGGCTTCGTAGGGCGAATTTCAATTCGCCGTGCGAAGCCTGCGCTCGCCGCTTCGGCAGCGCCCTTCGATTCACGGGCCGACCTCGAATCAATGCGCTTTTCGAAGTCGGCGCCGCCTGATCGAAGATCGGCGGGCACGACGAACTGAAGTTCGTCCTACCCGCCGAATCGACCACTTCGCCATTCGGGTCAAGTGCTTCCGAATTCGAGAAACGACGGCTTCCGGCGGGCTGAATGACGCCGTATGATGAATTCAGCCGTCCGCCGGCGGAAGGAGCATCGATCATGAGCATTCCCGAACTCACCGCACCACTCGACCTGTCGCCCGCCGCGTACATCGTCCGCACTTCGCAAGGCGGGCTGCGGATCGCCGGGACGCGGGTGGGCCTCGAATCGGTCGTCTACGCCTGGCGCGGCGGCGAGACGCCGGAGCAGACCGTCGCGAACTACCCGACGCTCTCCGTCGAGCAGGTCCACGGGGCGCTCGCGTTCTACTTTCGGAACCGCGAGGCAATCGATCGCTACATGCTTGATTTGGAAGTGCTCTTCGAAAAGCTGCGGAGCGAGTCCGAAGAGCAGAACCGCGAATTCCGCGAGCGACTCCTGCAGCGGGCGGCGCAACTCGACGCCGGGAGTCCCTCACGGTGACCCCGCCGAGATTTCTGGCCGACGAGTCAAGTAGGGTGAGCTATGCCACCATGAATGAAGGGTCGGGGTCGATCGTCGTTTGGCCCGGATGAGGATGGGGACTCGCTTGGTCGTGCCGGTGGGGCACAGCCACCGTACGTCACTACGTTGCCGCGGTGAGCCCAAGACCTCTACGCCGAAGGCGTTATACAACACAGCCCAGGGTCAGCGGCGCAGCCGCGCCACCCTGGGTATCGGAGCGCCCACCGCGCCGGAACCCTGAAAGGGTTCGACAAGGGCGAATGCCGTCGGTTGCCCGGATCGAGAATCCTGTCCGACCCTTACAGGGTCGATTATCGAATGGGGTCGCCATCCCAGGGTGCGCTCGCTGCGCGAGCGACCCTGGGCTGTGTTATGCAACGCCTTCGGCGTAACGGCTTTGCAAGATCAAACCGATCGCCGGCGCGTCGGAAGCCGAGGAATGGGAAGGGCTGATCCGCTACCTTCCCTTGTGAGCGGAGCTCTCGCGCGCCCCCACCCGGCGACTCCATTCCAGCCCGCCCGGCAAATCGCGGTTCGCGTATTCAATGTGGATCACCCGCCGGTGCGCCGGCGACTCCGCTTTCGACGAGGCGTGCAGCAGCAGCGGGCACATCGTCACGAGGCCGCCCGCCTCCACCACGCAGGTGACGGCGGGAACGTCGCGCTTCCAGTTTTCGATCTCATCGTCGAGCCAGCCGTGGCGGTGCGAGCCGGGAATCACCCGTAGCGGGCCGTTGTCCGGGCCGCAGTCGTCGAGATGCACGCGGAGGGCGAGCATCCCCGCGAGCACGTCCGGCGGAGGCTGCACCTGCCACACGCCGGCTTTCATTCCCCAGGCGATGAAGCCCGGCACGTCGCGCCGCTCGCGGACCGAGGTCACGCTGTCCTGATGCCAGCCCAGCGCCCAATTGGCCCCGGGAACCTTGTCGAAGAAGATCGCCCGCACGGCGAAGGCGTCGTCTCCCAGAACGGGTGTCACGAACCGCCGCACCCGCGGATCGGCCGCGAGTTCGCAGATCGCGGGCGAGATTTCCAGCAAATTGCGCACGCCGTACACATTCGCCTTCCGCCGCACCGCGTCACCGGCGGGAATCGCCGCGATGGCGGCTCGCAGGCGCGCCACGCACTGCTCGTCCAATACATGCGGAACGACAGCGAAGCCATCTTCGCGGAACCGGGCGGCATAGGCGGCCGCGTCGAATGGCGATTGTGTTTCCACTGGATAGGATCGTCACCGTTCCACGGTTGCAGGAGGCACGCGATTTCGTCACTCAGCAATTCCAACCCTCTCGCCGTTTGGGCGATCGCGCGTGCGATCTACCCCGAAGGGGTTGCATTCCAAAGCCCAGGGTCGCTCGC
>JBBDNT010000176.1:0-21605 GCA_040877445.1 Planctomycetaceae bacterium | reverse complement strand
GATTCGCAGTCGGCCATCAGCAGGCCGTCGTCGGTGAGCTTGCCGTTCTTGAAGTGCTCGGCCGACTCGCCGTCGAAGAGGATGATCGCGCCTTCGGGGGGCTTGGCATCGAGGGTGGGGCTTTTTCGCCTCGCTCTTTCGAGCCGCCCCGAAGTATTGCCGCGTTCGTCCAGTAGAAGCATGAGAGTGTCGCTCACCATGACCGTCAAGCGATCGAATTGACCGCCGAGACTCGAAACACCTTCGATTCTGCCTCCCTTGCCCGAGACTCGATGCTTCGAGTCCTTCCGCGTCCAGCCCTCGCCGGGGAGGCCGCCTTCATAGAGGACGATGTCGTACTTCCAGTCGCCCAGCGCGATCACCTGCGCCCCGTATTTCTTGCCGTCGATCTCACCGGCGAATTCCCCCTGCAGGGCGTATTCGATACCGGGATTTTCCGGATCGGTGTAAACTCCTTCGCGCTGCGCGAAGGCGATCGACGCAGCCGCGATCAGCAACGACGCGGCGGCCGTGAGGCTGTGGAAGCGGAGCATGTGCGGTCTCCTGTGTGCGTCGTCGAGGTCTGTTTCACGGAACTGAAGGCGGACTTCCGACCCAGCGGATGTGAGGCTCCCAGGGCGTGCCCGACAGCGAATTGACGAAGCGCTCGTCTGCCGTCACGACCGGGGCGCCGAGTCGAAGGGCAAGCGCAAGGTACAGGCAATCGTACACGGTTCGCGATGTCCGATGCGCCAAATCGAGGGCGACCGGCAGCAGCAACGCTTCGGAATGGCGCTGCATCGGCAAGCCGGATAGTTGCAAGAGGATCCGATTGGCATCGCCGAGAAGGATCTCGGCACGCCGGATCTTCTTCCATAAGACGTTGCCGATCTCGATATCGAAGAATATGTTCAACGTGTGCCACTGGTCGACCGCGTCACGCCATTGATTCGCCTCATTCGAGAGTATCTCCGGGACGAACCACTTGACTCCCAGACTGGCGTCGGCAACGGCGTCCGTCATCGCTCACGATCCTCGCGAAGCAATTCGGCGCTGTCGCTGAAATGGCGCCCGGTCGCCGCCAGTCGCTCGCGAATCGCATCGACCGGAGCCCACGCGCCGCGGTCGGGCCGCCGCAACGTCTCGGATAGAATGACCTTCGCTTCCTCCTCGGGAGTCCGACCATGACCGACGGCCCGCTCGCGGAGCTCCTCCAGTACGCGGTCGTCGATGTTCGCTAGAACAAGTTCGGCCATTGAAGCACCTCGCGTTGCTTGATCCCGCAAGTACCTCACCCCTCGCGCCGCTTCCATTGGAGCGCGACGCCCGCGCCCAGCACGATCACGATCCCGCCGACCAACGCCAGCGCGACGTTCCGCAGCAGCAGGCTCTCTCCTTCGACGGAGACAGCGGCCGGCGATGACGATTCCGGTGCGGACGCAGACACCGTTTCCCCGGCAGCGGACGTCGCGGATCCCTCGTTCTCCGCGGACGCGTTCGCGACGCCGGGCGCGGGTGCGGAGTCGCCGCCGACCCCCGTCGTCGCCACGCCGCTCGCCACTGCTCCTTCACTTTCGTCCGCCGCCCCGTCGGACTCGGTCGGAAAGGAATGGTCCGCGGGCACCGCCGCGATCGTCGCGAATGGACCGGTCAGCGGCGGAAGCGCCTGCTTGACCGTGAACTCGCCCGAGATGCGGCCGATCCAGTCCGCCGAGATCAACAGATCGTAGCCGGGATTCTGCCCCTTGATCTCGCACGAGCAGGGCCCCAGCAGAAAGCTGCACCAGCCGGAGTACGCCGCCGGCACGAGACCTTCACCCGCGAGAAAGTCGATCGCCCGCCCGCGCCCGGTGACCGGAACGACCACCGGCCCATCGAGGTCGGCGATTCCCTGCCGCAAGTGCTCCTTCATTTCGTCGTAGCGGCGGGTGATGTTGACCAACCCTTCTTTCCGCTGCGCGAGGGCCTCGGGATCGACCTCGGGATCCTTCTCCATTTCTTCGAGGCGCTTGCGGCGGTCGGCGAGTTGCAGGTCGATCCCGGCGATCTGGTTCTCGATGTTGGCGCGGGCGGCGGTCAGCAGAGAATGTACGAAGAACTCATCGCGGGGATCATCGCGGTTCACCGGCAGCACCGAGAACTTGACTTCCAGCTTCGGCCCGCCCGGCGCGAGCATTTCCTGGTCCTCAGGGGAAATCTCCGGCAGGATCGCCAGCTTTTCGACGGTTTCGAGTTCAGCCTTCAAGTCTTTCGCGACCTTCGCGTCGCGCTCCGCGTCGCCCGAGCCGATGACCAGCCACACCGCCGAGTCGCCACCGAGAATGCGGGTCGCCAGTTCGTTTCGCTTGGGCGAGACCAGCAGCCGGTCGAGGTTCGCCTCGGTGAACGGGCCGGACCAGACGTCGGCGGGCAGTCCCGACTCCCACGGGAAGCGAAGCACCATCCAGGGAAGGGCGCCATCGTCGACGCGGGCCTGCGCCTCGTGCCGCTTCCAGATGCCGGCCACTTCCTCGTGCAGGTCGTCCTTCACGTCGAACGCCTCGACGTGCAGATTGACCGGGGTGATGCGGCCCGGCTCGCCCGGGGCGGGCTGCTCGAACGCGCGGAACTTCTCGATCAGCGCCTGCTGTTCGGGAGACAATGGTCCCTCGTGGAACACGAGCAGCACATAGGGATCCGCCTGCCACCGCTCGAGGGCGTAGCGGAACACCGGGACGGAACAGGCCAACGCGAGCGCGCTTCCCAGAAGCAGCACGGCGGTGGTCGTCGAGACGCGGGTCAGCATCGTTCGCATCGGATGAACTCCCGGCCGGTCGCGGTGCGGTTTCGCTCCCCACCCGTTTCGGCGTCGAGCGGCGGTGGATGGATCAACGATCATCGATTCTACGGGATTCGGAGCCAAATGGAAATCAAGTCGACGGGGACGCGGCGAACGACCTGAATTCGCGCAGCGGTGTCCGCGGTCCGCGGTTTTCGATATCGTGAGGGAAGGAGGATTCCGGCGCTGTTCGCGGACCAGCAGGGGGGACGATGACGGACGGCACGGTCGGCTGGGATGAGTCACGGCTGCAACGGCTGGCGGCCGCGCCGCCGGAAGACCTGTTTCCGGTGTTGCACCGGGACGGGGCGTTCCTTCCCTTGATCACGCTCCTGGCGGTGCTGCCGGCGCTGTTCGCGCTCCGCGTTCGCCCGTTCGACGAACCGGCCGCCGCGTGGGGCATTCGCGCCGTCGAGATGGCGTCGACGAACGACCCGCGGGTGTGGATCGATCCGTCGCGGCTGCCGTCTTCGGAAGGCGTCCGCTGGGCGTCTCCCCTGGCGAGTTGGTTGACCGCGGCGGCGCTTCAAGTGCCTCCGGCGGCGAAGCGCGGGGGGCTGTTCGTCGTGTCGTACCTTTCGACGGTGGGGCTGTTGCTGGCCCTGTTCGCGATGTGGCGGCGCATCGCGGGGCACCGCTTCGCGTTCTGGGTGGCGCTCGCGGCGGCGTTCCACGGGCCGCTCCTGAAGCTCGCGCAAGACCCCGCGCCGCGCGCGCTGGCCTTGTTTCTGGCGGTCGCCTCGGCGGGGGCGTACTTCCGGCACGCGCTGCGGCGACGCGACGAATTCCTGTCGTGGGCGCTCTTCGCGGCGGGCGCTCTGCTGGGCCTGTGCGTGCTCGCCGGCGGATCGTTGGCGGTCGTGCTGTTCGCGATCCTCGCGCTGTGGACGGTGTGGCAATCCCGCGGGAGGCGGCCGGGGGAACCGCGCCGTCCCGGTCTCGATCTCCCTTTCGCCTTGGGAGGATTGCTCGTTCTGGCGTTGATCGCGTTCGCCGTCGGCGGGTGGTGGCCGGCGATGATGTTCAGCCGGCACGGCGGCGAATTCCTCTCGGCGTGGCTGTGGCAGCTCGCGCCCGCAACGGCCGCGGATGCGTCTTCGACTCGCTTCGGGCTGGCGGGCGCGCGACTGATTTCGATCAACGGACTCCTGATCTGGCTGTCGCTGTTGGGACTGCTGACGATGATCCGCCCGGCGACCGGCCGCGACGAGGCCGACGCCCGCGCTCGGCGTCTCTTGGCGGCCTGGCTCGCCGTCGCGTCGCTGGTCTGGCTGCCGACCGTCGTCTTCCGAGTGGAGGAACGCTCTCCCGCGTTGTGGGACGCCCTGTTGCTCGTTCCCTGCCTGGGATTGGCGGCCGCGGGACTCGAGGCGATCGCGCGGGGGCGGATCGGCCTGGTGGGCACGGCGACGATCGCGGTCGGCACGGTGTTCGTCGGCCTTCCATTGTCCGGTCTGCCGGAGTGGGCCCAAGCGGCTGGTTCCGCCGCGGTCTGGCCGGTGATGGCGGCGTTGGCGGCGGCATTGGGCATTTTGTGGTGGCTGCGCGAGGGATTCGGCGAACGAGAGCGGCTCGTGCGCTGGGCGGTGGCGGCGCTCGCGCTGGCTCCGTTGGGTGCGAACGCCTTCATGGGACTGCAAACGGTCGATCGCCGCGGCGACGACGAGCGGGCGTTGTCGGCCGTTCGCGACAAGTTCCGCGCGGTTCCGGAGGCGTCGGAGTGCATCGTGATCGTCGCCGATCCCCGGACGATTCCGCCCCCCTTGGAGTACGTGTTGCGTTCGCAGTGGGTGCGCGCCCGGTTCACGATCGCGCCGGATTGGGACGCGGCCCTCGATCGAGCGCTCGTCGCTCCGCGGGGCGACTCGCCTCTGGTGCTCGTCGATTGGAACCCGCGGGGAACGCGGCCGGGAGACTTCCGCGTGCGCGGGCTCGACGTCCGACAATTGAAATCGTCCCCCATCTACGCGGGCCGGGTGGTGCAGGGATACGTGGCGACGCGGCGTTCCCGCGCGCCGTCGTCGTGACGCGCCGGCCGCGCGAATTGCAATTCCCGCCGCGCTATTCGACAATGGCGTCGCCGCCGACCGAAACGCTTTCAGTCTTCCACGGAGTACCCTCTGCGATGCACTCGATCACACGCTTCGCCGCCGCCGTTTTCGTCACGCTGTCGTCCCTCGCGCTTTCCGGCACGGCGTTCGCCGAAGAATCGGACGGAGACGTCGTCACCAAGCAGGTCAAGGTGCGGGACGTCACGCTCACGCTGCCGGACAGTTGGCGGCAGACGCAACCCGCCAGCACGCTGCGGCTGGCCCAGTTCGAGGTTCCGCCCGTGATGGGGGACAAGGAGCCGACCGAACTGGCCGTGTTCTCGTTCGCCGGCGGAGGGGGCGGCGTGGACGACAACATCCGCCGCTGGATCTCCCAGTTCGAAGGGCAAGGCCGCGAGGTCACGCTGACCAAGGGGAAGTCTCCGCAGGGGGAATACTGGTTCGCCGACATCCAGGGCACGTACCTGATGCCGGTCGGCCCGCCGATCCGCCAGCAAACGAAGCGGCTGGAAGGCGGGCGGATGCTGGGAATCATTCTGAAGGCGGACAAGGGGGTCTACTTCCTGCGAATGGCCGGACCGCGATACACCGTCTCGGCCCAGGAAAACGCGATCCGAAAAGCGATCGGCGCCGCCCAGGGAGAGGAAACGGAACACGAACTGGCCGAGGAGAAGGTCGAACCGTAGGCGGCGGCCTTTGATTTCGGCAACACCTTACCGGGATGGCGCATTGACCGATTCGCCCTTGTCGGTCGACGATCGGGCGGGTAGGACGAACTTCAGTTCCTCGTGCCCGCCATCGCACACCGAACTCCCGACGGCGAAAACACTATCGATCGACATCGGCGAGAATCCGCGGAGCTACGCGGAGGGCGGGCTTCGCTCGGCGAACTGAAGTTCGCCCTACGAAGGCCGCCGCGTCGAACTCGGCCTCCGCCAATCGGGTCAAGTGTTGCCGATTTCGCAATGCAGGTCGCAAGCCTTCCGATGCGCGTTCGCCGACGCCCGGAATGCTGGCGGGTTCGCATGCCGCTCATGCGGCTGCTGCGATTCATGGGCGACGGTGCGGCATCGAGTGCCCCGCGCCCCCCCGCGACTTCATTCGACGGACGCAACCTCTTCGATCGGCCGCGGCGGGCGCGGTCCCTGATATTGGTGATACGTGCATTCGATCCGACCGTTGTACAGCTTGCGGCGGCGGTCGGCGCGGCGGCCGTACAACTTTTCGAACGCCGGGTGCGACGTGAGCACGTAGATCGACCACGTCGCGAGCTGGCCGAGAATGCGGCCCATGTCGCGGTACAGCCTCTCCGTTTCGTCCTGCTCGCCGATCCGTTCGCCATAGGGCGGATTGGCGATCAGGCAGCCGTACTCGCCTGTGATGTCGAGCGACTGGAATTCGGCCCGCTCGAAGCGAATGTCGTCCGCGACGCCGGCCGCCGCGGCGTGCTGCCGGGCGAGTTCGAGAGCCCGCGAGTCGCGGTCGCTGCCGCGGATTTCGCCTGTTCCGAGAGGGCGTTCCAGATCGCGGCACTCGTCGCGGGCCTGCTTCCAAAGCTCTGCGGGGAATTGCCGCCAGCCTTCCGCGGCGAACGTGCGATTCAGCCCCGGCGCGCGGTTGCGGGCGATGAAGGCCGCTTCGATCGGGATCGTTCCCGAGCCGCAGAACGGGTCGAGCAGAATCCGGTCGCGGTTCCAGTAGCTGAGCTGAATTAGTCCCGCGGCCCGCGTCTCCTTGAGCGGCGCGGCCCCCACCAGCGTGCGGTAGCCCCGCTTGTGCAAGCCGGGACCGCTGGTGTCGAGCGTGAGCGTGGCGACGTCCTTCTTGAGCGCGACTTCGATGCCGAACAGCGAGCCGGTCTCCGCGAACCATTGCGCGCCGTGCGCGGCCCGCAGCCGCTCCACGATCGCCTTCTTCACGATCGACTGGCAAGAGGGGACGTTGTGCAACTGTGAGCGGGCCGAGCGGCCGCGCACGGGGAATTCCCCCTCGAGCGGAATCCACTCTTCCCACGGCAGCTCGCGCGTCCGGTCGAACAGCTCGCCGAAATCGCGCGCGGGGAACTCGCCGATGCGGATCAGCACGCGGTCGGCGCAGCGCAGCCGCAAATTCGCCCGGCAAACGGCCGCCGCATCGCCGGGGAAGATCACGCGGCCGTCCTCGACGGTCCGCTCGGCATGGCCCAGTTGCTCGAGTTCGCGCGCGACGACGGCCTCGAGTCCGAAGGTCGTGGCGGCGATGAGGTCGAAGTTGGGCATGATCGGCGAACGGCGAAGGCAGGTATCCCCTCGGCGTCGCGAGGGAGAGGGTCGGGTCGGCTCGATCGAGCCGTTGAGCCGAGGGGTTTATCCTGGGCTGCGCACAATCGCGAATTCGGCGGGGGATTCCGAGACTTGTGATTGTATGGAAATTGTTTCAGAGCGGAAAAGGGGAAGCGGAAAAGGGGACGCAGCTAATTGTTTCCGCGTCTCCATCGCTGCCGGGCTGTGTCGCGCGTCGAGAGCGGATCGCGGCGGAAGCCTCGAGCCTCGATTGTCGACGAGAACCAAGAGGACCGGCCGCGCCGCCGAACACATACACGAGCGAGGCGTCACCCAAGATTCGGCCGGCACGGTCGGCGCTGTGGAATCACTGCGGAAATCGACTCATGTTCGAGCGAATTGCGCTCTTCGCGATGATCGTCCTCGGCGTGGCGGTGCAGTACGCGCTCCTCTTCGCGCTGACCTATTTCATCCACCGGTATCCCGAGGTCTCCGTCAGGATCCGGTCGTTGGGGCTGTGCCGCTACGTGCCGGAACCGAAAGATCGGGACGCCCGCGTCGCCGACTTGCGGCTGTCTCAACAGATGATGCGCGCCTTCGGCGCATTGGGCGTGGTGTTCGTGTTCATGATGTTGCTGCTCGGCGGGATCATCACGGGCAACCTTCGCGAGGCGTGGCTCGCGCGGCTGGTCCTCATGCCGGCGTGGGCCGCCGGATGTGTCGTGACGATCGACCGGGCAACCGCGCTGGCGATCCGGCGCGAGCAGTCAGGCAAAGCGACGTAGTACGCCTTCAAGTTCGAATTCGTGGGGCGAAGCCGCCGTAGGACGGACTGCCAGTCCGTCCGAGGCACGTCCGCCCACCACGGGAACTTCGACCGCAGGTTCGGAAGCGGGCGGGCACGACGGAATGAAATTCCGTCCTACCCGCCCATCGGCCGCCCACAAGGATCAAGGTTGACGACGCGGTAGGGCCGGCCCTGCGGAACTGAGGCGGTCGTCGGTACTCCTCGACGGACGACGCCACCGATGCGTGCCGCGACCTCGGATCGACTTCCAGCTCACTGCGCGACCCTTCCGAACACCGCCACCCGTTCCTCCGGCGGCAGCCAGGCCGATTGCAGTCGCCGCGGGGGGCCGATGTCGCGGAACAGCAGGTCACCCAGGCCGAGCAGGTTTTCCGCCCCCGCTTCGTTCAGCAACATGCGGGATTCGATCGGGCTTTGCATCTTCAACCCCACGCGGGCCGGAATGTTCGCGTCGAGCGTCCCCTTGATGATTCCGCGGCTCGGCTGCTGCGTCGCCAGAATCAGGTGAATGCCCGCCGCCCGCGCCTTCGCACCAAGCCGGCAAATCTGCTCCTCGAGCGCCTGGCGTTCCTCCTTGCCGCGGCCCAGCAGGTCGGCGTACTCGTCGCACACGCAGACGATCCGCGGCAACGGCGCGGCGCTTCGCGCCACGTGCTGCGCCAGCGAGTCGGCCCCATCGAGCCGGGCGTAGCGGGCTTCCATCTCCTCGACCAGCCGCCGCAGAACGGCGGAGACCGGCTCGTCGTCGCCGTGCACGATCGGCTCGTACAAGAAGGGAGATGCGCGGAGCGCGTGGAAGGCGTTCCGCTTGGGGTCGATCAACACCAGCCGCAACGTCGAAGGGGTGTTGGTGACGAGCAGCCCGGCGACGGCGGACCGCAGCCATTCGCTCTTCCCGCTGCCGGTGGTTCCCGCCGCGAGAATGTGGGCGTGCTCGGTCTGCGAGAGGTCGGCGAATTGCAGCTTGCCGTCGAGATCGACTCCCAGCGGAACCAGCGACGAACCGTGCAACGGATCGCCCGCGGGAAGTTGATCGCGGATGTCGGCGAAGCGGACGAACTGGCGATCGGGCCGTTGCACGTCGATGACGACCTGCCCCTGCTCCGAAAGGTTGATCAAGGGCGGCGCGGGCAATCCCAGCCGCATCCGCACTTCGACCGCCCTTCCCTTCACCGCGCCCAGTCGCACGCCGCGGCCGAGCAGCACGGGATAGCGGATGAACGTCGGCCCGACGATCGGCTGGCCGTCCGGTTCGACCGCCGCGCCGTACTCGCGGAACGTCTCGATCAGTTTCCGCCCCTGTTCGGCCTGCTCGCGCGACGCGGGAGAGACGATCGGCGCCGCGCCGCGTTCGGTCGTTCGCAGCGTCTCGGGAGCTCGTCGTTCCGGAGGACGCGCGGATTTTCGATCGCCGTCGGCGCCGGCGCCGTCCGCGCTCGCGGCGGAGCGCGCGCCGGGCGCGACGCCCGCCAACCGGCCGATCACGTCGACCAGCCGCTCCTGCGTCGCGGCCAGTTCGGTCGCCGCGAACAATCGTTCCCGCCGTTGCGGCGCGAACCCGACGACCGCCAGCGCGCCGTCTTCCGAAACGCCGGTCGAGGCCGCGAGCATCCGGTGATACAGGCACGCCTGGCCGAGATCGGCCTCGGGCGAAGTCCGGCCGAGCTTCAGTTCGACCACGCACCAGTGATCGCGACCGGGAATGCGGAGCACGACGTCGGCGATGCCGGTCAGTCGAACCGCGTCGCTCCAGCCGGGCGCGCGCAGCTCCCACGACAACTCCTGCTCGGCGACCATCCATTCGGAAACGTCGGGGGGCGCCCGCCGCGCTCGATGCAGCGGATCGCGGCGTTCCTCGGCCATCGTCCACAGCAGTTCGCCGAGCCAGTCGCACGCCTCTTCGACCGCGCTCCAGAACGACAGCGCTTCGCGGCCGGCTTCATGCAGGACCGCTTGATGGCGCGTCAACCGCGGCCCCGCCAGACGACGCCACGCATGTCGCTTGAGGTCCGCCCGCCAACTCGCCGCGTCCGGCTCCGACTCGTCGAGCGCCGCGCGGGCGGCGTTCGCTCCGCGATCGCCAAGCAGTTCGGCGACGACCTCGTGGAACAGCCGCCCGAGAATCGGCGTCGACGAGTCGCCGTCGCCCGCGGCATCGGCGAACCCCGCCGCGCGGTACAGTTCCCGGCGGATTCGGCTGACGTGCAGGACGACGGGCATGGGCGGCTCCTCATGCTCGGGATGAGCGGGCTGTTTCCAATCGCGCTGAAGCGACGCAACCGCCGTCAGCGCGGCGCGTCGTACAGGAACATGGTAACACGGCCGCCGGGCGCGTGCCCCTCGCTTTCCGCCGGAACGATCACGAAGCCGTCCGCGCGCGTCGTCGAAGTCAGAATCGACGCGCCGGAGACCGACAGCGGCTCGACCTTTCCATCTCGCAGCGTCACGCGGCAGTAATCGACCCGGCCGATCGCCGAGACGATCTTCCGCCCGACTTCCGCCTCGATCCGCGGATAAGGCCAATCCCCCGACCGCCCGCCCATCCGGCGGATCGCCCGGCCCGCGAAGAAGTCGTACGCGCACAGGCACGACACGGGGTTTCCCGGCAACAGGAACACGACCGCCCCGCCGACGCGGCCCATTCCGGTCGGACTCGACGGCCGCATGGCGATCCCGTGAATGGCGAGTTCCCCCTCCGCCGCCACGATCGACGGCGCATGGTCCTCGGCCCCCACGCTCGAACCGCCGGAGACGATCACCACGTCGACTTCGGGCCGGAGGATCGCCGCGCGGATCGCGTCGCGCGAATCGGCGACGTGCAGCCGCTCCGCGACGATCCCGCCGTCCCGCGCGACCAGCGCCGCGAGCATGACGCCGTTCGAGTCGAAAATGCGATGCTCCGCGCGGGCCGCGCCGGGCGTCACGAGTTCGTCCCCGGTGACGAGCAATCGCACCCGCGGACGGCGAACCACCTCCAATCGATCGACGCCCACCGAAGCGGCGACGCCGAGATCCTGCGGCCGCAAGCGGCGTCCGGCGGAAAGCAACCGCGTGCCGGCGACGACGTCTTCACCGCGGCGGCCGACGTGCTTGCCGGGCGACGTGCCCGCGGTTATCTCCACGATCGTCGCCGATCGCGGTTCGCTGGACGGCGCTCGCGCGTGGGCGGGCGATCCGCTTTCGGCGGCGTATTCGGCGGGAACGACGGCGTCGGCCCCTTTCGGCAGCGGCGCCCCCGTCATGATGCGGACCGCTTCGCCGGCGCCGACGTGTCCTTCGAATGGCCGGCCGGGCAACGATTCGCCTACCAGACGGAACGCGATCGGGTTGTATTCTCCCGCTCCCGTCGTCTCGCCGGCCCGCACCGCATAGCCGTCCATCGCCGCCCGATCGAACTCCGGCACGTCGATCCCCGCGACGAGATCCGCGGCGAGCACGCGGCCGGCGGCATCGTCCAGCGGCGCGCCCTCGCCGCCGAGCGACATGGCCTGCGCATCGACCCACTCCAGCGCTTCGCCGACCAGCGCGCGGGCGGCGAATCCGCGCATCCGCACGTCGGCACTTGGTGGGGTCGATGATCGAGGATCAGGCATGAATCAGGTCCACCCAAACGCTTGCGGTTTCGCGACGGAAAGCAGTCTTCGGAAACGCCGCACGAATCCCAGGGCGTCATTCGGAATCGACGCCGAAGCCCGCGCGTTCCAACGCCGCGGCGTACTCTTCCGGCGTGTTCAGGTTGCGAAGCGACTCCAACTCCGGATCGACGTCCCGCAACTCGTCCACTTCGACGATCGCCGAGTTCGACTCTTCGACCAGGAACAACGGCCGCAAACGCTCGTCCGCGAGCAACCGTCGAACGCGGGGCAGCAGCGATTTCCGATACACCGCCGCCAACGGGTGGTGGAACTTGCCGTCGCGCGGAATCGCCAGTTCGCGATCGCCGAGCCGGTCGATTATCCGCCCTACGAACGCGGGACGCAGAAAGGGGACGTCGCACGACGAGACATAGGCCGCCTCGACATCCTCCGGCAGCGCCGCGAGACCCGCCGCCAGGCCGGCCAACGGTCCCAGCGCCTCGTGCTCGTCGCGGGCGATGAGCACATCGGCGGGCAATGGCGGCAACTGCTGCTCGCGGGCGGCCACCACGACGATCGGCGCGACGACTTCGAGCAACGTGCCGACCACGTGCTCGAGCATCGTCTCGGGACCGAAAGGCAGCGACGCCTTCGGCCGCCCCATGCGGGAACTTTTCCCTCCGCACAGGACGATGCCGGCGACGCGTTGACGTGGTGAATCGCTCGTGTCCGAAATCATGCCGGTATTGTAGCCCGCATCGGCGTGGCGTGCCGCGCACCATGCCGAACACCGAGCGGTGCGACGCACATCGCGACTTCAAGTCCGCGCCGCGGCCGCCGTCCCCTCTCCCCCGGCTTTGGAGACCGTCCGGCTTTCCGTCATTCCCGGCAACGCTGATTCGATCCGCGCCCCCGTTCGGGCTTTCGCCGGCTCACTGATCGGTTTACCATGATGGGCGAAGCGAATCGTGAACCGGCGGCAATGCGCCGGTTCCTCACTTTCGATTCTCGATTTCAGGACGACCGCGCCATGCTCCGCGATCGGCTCGGCGGCAGCGCCCTACTCGTCGCGACGTGGACGGGGATCTCGCTGCTGGGATTCGCCGCGACCGTTCCCCAGGGACAACTCGCACAAGCGGCCGGCGACGCCGCCGCCTCCGATCGCCCCGAGTCGCAGGCCGACTCCGACGCGGCGCCGCTCGATCCCGAGCACATCGAGTTCTTCGAAAAGAAGATTCGCCCGGTACTCGTCAAGCACTGTTACGAATGCCACGCGGCCGACGCCGAAACCGTTCGCGGCGGACTGTTGCTCGACACGCGCGCGGCGACGCGGAAGGGGGGCGACTCCGGCCCGAGCCTCGTTCCCGGAAAGTCCGCCGAGAGCCTGCTGCTCGACGCCTTGCGTTACGAGAGCTACCAGATGCCTCCTTCCGGCAAGCTGCCGGACACGGTCATCGCCGATTTCGAAACCTGGGTGAAACTCGGAGCGCCCGACCCGCGCGACGGGACGGCCGCCGTCGCGCGGCAGGAGATCGACCTCGATGCGGGCCGCCGGTTCTGGTCGTTTCAGCCGATCGCGAAACCGGAACCGCCGATGGTCCGCGATGCCGAGTGGCCCGCGACCGAGATCGACCGGTTCATCCTCGCGGATCTCGAGGCGGCGAACCTCGCGCCGGCCAAACCGGCAGAGCGCCCCGCGTTGCTGCGCCGGGCGTACTTCGACCTCACCGGTCTGCCGCCATCGCCGGACGAGATTCGCGAATTCCTCGACGACGACCGGCCCGACGCGTTCGCCCGCGTGGTCGACCGGCTGTTGGAAAGCCCACGGTTCGGCGAGCGCTGGGGCCGGCATTGGCTCGACGTCGCCCGCTATGCCGACTCCACCGGCGGGGGCCGCTCGCTCATTCTCCGCGACGCGTGGCGGTATCGCGACTACGTGATCCGCTCGTTCGAAGACGACAAGCCCTACGATCGCTTCGTCCTCGAGCAGCTCGCGGGGGATTTGCTGCCCGAGGCGGAGTCGCTCGAGCAGAATCAGGACCGGCTGATCGCCACCGGGTTCATCGAACTTGGCCCCCTCAACTACGAAACGCAGAACAAGGAACTGCTGCGGATGGATGCGATCGACGAGCAGATCGACACCGTCGGCGCGGCATTCCTCGGCATGACGATCGGCTGCGCCCGCTGCCACGATCACAAGTTCGATCCCGTCCCCACCAGCGACTATTACGCGCTGGCGGGCATCTTCCGCAGCACGCACACCCTGACGCCGGGGAACGTCTCGGGGTTCCTCACGCGCACCGTGCCCGTCGAGCCGGAGGTTCGCCTGGCGCAAGAAAAGAATGCCGCGGTCCAGAAGGAACTCGCCGCGAGCATCAAGGCCGCGGAGGACGACCTCCAGGCGGCGAAGGCGCAGCTTCCCGGCGGCGCGGTCGCCGGCGTCGATCGGAATCGGCCGCTCGACCCGGCGTTGCTCGCGGGGGTCGTGCTGGAAGACCACGACGCGAAGCTCATCGGAGACTGGAAACCTTCCACTTACACGAACGTCCGCGTCGGCAAGCAGTACGTCCACGACGACAACTCCCGCGACGGGAATAAGATCATCGAGTTCACCGCGGCCCTGCCCGAGGCGGGCGAATACGAAATTCGCTTCGCCTACAACGCCGCCGCGACCCGCGCGTCGAACGTTCCCGTCACCATCCGTCATGCGGACGGAGAGATCACGGTGCCGGTGAATCAGCGGCTGACCGGTCCCATCGGCGGGCTGTTCGTCTCGCTCGGGAGTTATCGGTTCGACGAAACCGCCCCCGCCGTCGTGACGATCAGCAATACCGACACCGACGGCCACGTCATCGTCGACGCGCTGCAGTTCGTGCGGGCGGAAGAAATCCAGGGAGACGGCCTGGCGCTGCGAACCGACGGTGGAACCACATCGGACGATCCGCTCTCTCCGGAGCGGCTCGCCGAGTTGGAGGCCCGAATGCAAGCCGTCACCGCGGAACTCCAGAAGCTGCGCGACGAACTCGCGGAAGTGAGGAAGGACGCCCCCGCGCTTCCCGTCGCGATGGCGGTCGCCGACTTGAAAGTTGTCGGCGACTACCACATCTGCATCCGCGGCAACTCCGAGAACCTCGGCCCGAAAGTCCCCCGCGGATTCCTCAGCGTCGTCGGCGGCGCCGCGGCCGAGATTCCCGAAGGTCAAAGTGGGCGGCTGCAACTCGCCCGCTGGATCGCCAGCCGCGAGAATCCGCTCACCGCCCGCGTGATGGTCAACCGCATCTGGCATCACCTGCTCGGGCGGGGACTGGTTCGCACGGTGGACAACTTCGGCGCGACGGGGGAGAAGCCGTCGCATCCGTTGCTGCTCGACTGGCTGGCGGACCGCTTCGCCGAGGACGGCTGGTCGGTGAAGGCGACGATCCGGCGGATCATGCTCTCGCGCACTTACCAGCAGGCGATGGTCGCGAACGATGCGGCCGCCGCGCGCGATCCGGAAAATCGCCTGTTGTGGAGAATGAACCGCCGCCGGCTCGATGCCGAATCGATCCGCGACACGATCCTGCTGCTGGCCGGCAACCTGGACGAGACGGCCGGCGGACCGAGCGTTCCCCAATCGGTCGGTTACGATCAGCAGCACCAACACGAGAGCCGCCGCCGCAGCGTCTATTTGCCGATGCTCCGCAACAACGTCGAGGAGATGCTGTTCGTGTTCGACTTCGCGAACCCGAACATGGTTTCCGGCCGCCGAACCGTGAGCACGCTCGCCACGCAGGCGCTGTACCTGATGAACAGCCCCTTCGTGCAGGAGCAATCGCGCGGGGCGGCGAAGCGATTGCTGGCCCGCGAGGGACTCGATCGCGACGCGCGAATCGCATTCGCCTGTGAAGAAACGCTCGGCCGCCCGCCGAACCAATCGGAGAGGAAGCTGCTGCTGTCGTATCTCGACCCGGCCGATCCGGAATCGTCCGCCGATCTCGAACGGGCCTGGGGGGCGATCTACCACGCCCTGTTCGCCTGCGTCGATTTCCGGTATTTGGATTGATCGAATCTCTCGACAGAAAAATTGATGACAGAAAAATGAAGCAGAGAAATCAGGATGCGAACGAAATCGCAGGGCACGTGATTCGGTCGTTCTGAAGACTGGGGATCGTCAATCAAGGATGCCGGACGATCCCGTGAATCAAGCCGATCCGCCGGTAGCGCCATTTTTCTGTCATCGATTTTTCTGTCAGCAAATGGCAATTCGAGCGCGGCGTCCAGGGGGAGATGTTTCATGCAGGTCATCGCCGAGTTGTCCCGTCGCGAAATGCTCCGCCGCGCCGCCTGCGGGTTCGGTTCGCTGGCGCTCGCCGGATTGGCGGCCGAGGCGGCGAGTCCCGCGCAGGCCGCCGAGAGCGCCGACCCGCTCGCCGCGCGGTTGCCGCATCATCCGCCGCGGGCCAAGCGGGTGATCTTCATCTTCATGCAGGGGGGGCCGAGCCAGGTCGACACCTTCGACCACAAGCCCCGCCTCGAAAAGGAGAACGGCGAGCGAGTGCGGTTCAAGGTCGCCCGCACGCGGAAGGTCACGCCCGAGAAGGTCATGCAGTCGCCGTGGAAGTTCGCCCGCCACGGGGAATGCGGGCAATGGGTGTCGGACCTGTTTCCCGAGGTCGCCCGGCACGTCGATGACTTGTGCTTCCTTCAGGGCATGCACACCGAAGGGGTCGCCCACGGTCCCGCCACGCTGTTCCTCCACACCGGCGCGACGAACCTCGTGCGGCCTTCCGTCGGCTCGTGGATCACCTACGGACTTGGAACGGAGAACCGCAACGTCCCCGGCTTCATTACGCTGAACCCCTCGGCAGCCAACGGGGGACCGCGGAACTATTCCAACTCGTTCCTGCCGACCGTCTACCAGGGAACCGTGCTCGGCCGCGCCGGCCTGCCCGCCGAGCAGGCCCGGTTCGATCACGTCGGCAACGCCGCGCTCGCGCAGACCGAGCAGGAACAGCGGTTCGCGCTGTTGCAGTCGCTCAATCGCGAGCAGGCGCGGCACGCGGCGGGCGGCGACGAGTTGAACGCCGTCATCGACTCGTTCGAGCTGGCCTTCCGCATGCAGGCCCACGCCCCCGGCATGATGGATTTTTCCAAAGAATCGCGGGCGACCCGCGCGCTGTACGGCATCGACGAAAAGCCGACGCACGACTTCGGCGTGCAGTGCCTGCTCGCGCGGCGGATGGCGGAGGCGGGAGTGCGGTACGTGCAGATCAGCTATGCCGACAACACGGCCAATCCCCGCTGGGACCAGCACTCGAACATCAAGGCGCACGCGACGCACGCCCGCGCGACCGACAAGCCGGTCGCCGGTCTGCTCGCCGATCTGAAGGCCCGCGGGCTGTTGGAAGACACGCTCGTGTGGTGGGGGGGGGAATTCGGCCGCTGCCCGTTCGCCGAGAACTCCGACGGCCGCGATCACAACCCCAACGGCTTTACCATCTGGCTCGCCGGCGGCGGCGTGAAGCCCGGCTTCTCGTGGGGCGAGACCGACGAATACGGCTACGACGCCGTCACGGGCAAGGTCCACATGCACGACCTGCACGCCACGGTGTTGCACCTGCTGGGGCTGGACCACAAGCAACTCACCTATCAGTACGCGGGCCGCGACTTCCGCCTGACGGACGTCGCGGGCAACGTCGTGCACGAGATCATCGCGTGACGGCGATGCGGTTCGCGATTGCGGGTTCGTAGTGACCGGCTTCAGCCGGTCTCTGCCAGGTGAGCCGCATGTGCCGATAAAGCGTTTCGGTTGACGGCCTCCAGCGACCCGGACGCTCGCAGCGTCGGGGTCGCTTCGCGGCAGCGAGGCCGGCGACCCCGTAGGACGGATTGCCAATCCGTCCGCCGTGATCGCCGCATCGAAGCCGCGTCGGCGTGGAAGGTCGGGTGAGGGTCGGAAATCGCGTCCGCGCGTCCGACCGGCTGAAGCCCGGTCACTACGAACGGGCCTCGGCCCCGCGAGTCACGAATTTTTCGTGCGATCCCTCGCGCGGCGCGATATGCTGAACGGTCGATCGAAGCGGGCCGTCCACAATGGGGGGATTCGTCATGCTGCGCCGCGATTCTTGGAAGCTGCTGGGAACCCTGTCGGTCGTGGTCGCGCTCGCCGCGGGGACGGGGCGGTTCGCCTCGTCGCAATCTCCGGCGGCCGCGGAGGCGGAATCGGCCACGCCGAGTTCGCCCGCCGAGCGCGACGCGGGCGATCGCGCCGTGCGCCGAAAACTTCAGTCGAAAGTGACCGCCGACTATCACGAGTTCGCGCTCGATCTGGTGATCGCCGACCTCGCTCGACGCGCGGACGTGCGACACTGGATCGACGACGACGCGCTCGAAATCGAGGGGATCGACGCGGACGCGCCGGTGACCGAAGCGTTCAGCGACGTGACGATCGAAACGGCCCTCGAAATGCTTCTGCCGCAGCTCGATCTGGATTGGTACATCGAAGACGGAATCCTGAAGATCACGAGTTCGTCGCAGGCCGGGGAGGTCTTCGTCACGCACAGCTACGCGGCGGGTCCGCTGATCCGCGCGATCGACGAGGCGATCAAGAAGTTGCCGCCGCCGGATGAACTGGGCTACCGCCATCTTCCGCCGGAGCAGCGGGCCGCGCTGCAGGCGATGAATTCGTACGCGTTTCCATTCGGACCGCAGGGACCGGAGACTTGGTTGATCGACGCGATCGAGAACGAAACGGCGGGACCGTGGATAGACGTCGAGGGCGTCGGCGGCAGCATCGACAGCTTCGAGAACGTGTTCGTCATCCGCCAGACGCGCCGCAACCACGACGAGATCGCCGCGCTTCTCGCGGCGCTCGCCGAAGCGGCCGCCGCCGAGCCGGGACCACGCTCGTTCCCCGTGCGTCCCGCGACGTATCCCGCCGCCGCGGACGAGGCGGTCCGGAAGGGGCTGGAGCGACCGGTGTCGGCCGAGTATCACGAGTTGCCATTGCACGCGGTGCTGGGGGCCGTGTTCCAGCAGGCGCGCGTCCCGTTCCGAATCGATCGCGAGGCGCTGCGAAGTGCCCGCGTCGAGCCGGATGCGCCGGTCTCGGTGCGACAGACGGACGTGCCGCTGCGCGTGGCCCTTCGATTGATTCTCGAACCGCTTGGGCTGTGTGTCGTGCCGTCGTACGGAACGGCATTGATCAGGACCGAGGAGGCAGCCGCCGAACTGCGGCACACGGTGGTGTACGACGTGCGGGATCTGACGCCGCACGGAGACGCGACGCAACTCATCGACGTGATCGAGAACCAAACGTCCGGGCCGTGGTTGAACATCAACGGCGTCGGCGGTTCGATCACGCCGCTGCCGAACGGGCTGCTCGTCATCCGTCATTCCGGCTCGGGCCACGACGAGGTGGCGGAACTCCTCGGCGACCTGCGGCGGCAGGTCGTGCCCGCGAAGTCGGTTCCCGAAGGGCCGCCCGCCGATCCGGATTCGGTCGAGACGGTCGTCTATCACGTCGTCGAGCCGGGGGACGACCCGCGGCAGTTCGTCGCGGCGGTCAAGACGTACGTCGCGCCGGAATCGTGGGAGACCGGCGAGGCGACGCTCATCGGCCGCGCGTTGATCGTCCGCCACCGCAAAGCGATTCATCGTCCGCTGGGGACGTTCATCGACGAGCTGAACGCCGCCGCCCCGCGGACGCCGCCGGCCGGGGGCGTGCGTTCCAAACCAATCCTTGAGGGCGCCGTAGGACGGAATCGTATTCCGTCCGCCAGAAACGAGTGACCATTGCTGATCGCTGGCAGCTGAGAGCTTGTGATTCTTTTCGTATCCGCTGAGTCAGCCCCGAACCGTGATCTTCAACCGTCATGCCCGCGCAGCGCCTGCCCTCGCGCAGCGCCTGTCCTCGCGCAGGCGGGGGCGGGCATCCAGCATGGCACGCGGATCGCGCTGGATTCTCGCTTTCGCGGGAATGACGACGATGCGGACGACGATCGAATAGCGAAAGTGTCACAACCTCTGACTGCTGATCGCCAGCCGCACAACGAGCGCACCGGTCGTCCCCGGTGAACGACAGCGGGGAATTTCACCGGGAAACCGCCCTCGTCACCGGGGTTTCCCGGAGGCGCGACCGAAAAACCGCCGCAAAACGGCGCTGCCGGGACGGATTCGCGCGCCGCCTTCGCGCGTCGCCGCGGTAGAATCCGGGCACGTCGAACTGCGGGCCGCGCGGGTGCGGCACACGTGCATCTCATCGCCGGAGGGAGCATCCATGAAGAAGTTCAAGAGGGGTTCGCTGGCGGTCCTCGCCGGGACGGCATTGCTCGCGGGGATGGTGATCATCGGCAAGGGAGTGGTCGTCGGGCAACAACCTCCGCCGCGCGAGGGGCGCACGGAGCGGGACATCGCCGACGCGCCCACCAAGGTGCATCGCCCCGGCGCCTCCGACGACTTCGACGAAGAGCCGGACAGCGACCTGTTCATTCCCGTCGTGACCGGCAAGACGTTCGACGAAATCCACGACGCCGACGTCGCCGAGCGCGACAAGTTCCTGCAACGCCACAAGGAACTGCTCGCTGCCCGCTACGATCTGGGCGACAACCCCTCGGATGTGAAGATGTCCGGCGAGCGGAAGGCGGTGCAGAAGGGCGTGCGCGTGAAGCTGCACGGCAACGTCGCCTGGGAACAACTCGCGGCGATGTCCCCCGCGCAGATCAAGCAGCGCGATCTCTTCCCGATGGGCTTCCGCCCGCTGCCCCACGCGAAGCACGAGACCGGCGGGATGGTCTTTCCCGACAATCAGATCAACTCGATCCTGAAGGCCGAGCATCGCGACTTGGAGCGGTTCGACACCGAGTTCGACCTGCCGACTCATCTGACGCCGGAGTTCCCGCCTCCGCTGTTCCTCATCAACCGGCCCGATCTCGGCGACGTGTCGCAGGGACAGGTGCTGACGATCAAGAACTACTACGCGATCCTCAAGGGAAAAGTCACCCCGGTGCAGATGGAAGGAATGCGGCTGCTGCTCACGCCGTTCCCGCAGCAGCAATTCAACCAGACCGAAGACCGCAAGGTTCGGGAGCCGTCGCTGGGCGTAAGCTGCCTCGACTGCCACACCAACGGGCATACGAACGCCACGTTTCATTTGAACCCGGACACGCGGCCGCAGTCGCACCGCTTCCGGATCGAAACGGTTTCGTTGCGGGGGATGTTCAACCAGCAGATTCACGGCTCGAAACGCTCGCTGCGTTCGATCGAGGACTTCACCGAGTTCGAGCAACGGACGGCGTACTTCGACGGCGACCACGTGACCGCCGCGAAGAAGGGGCTGCATCTTCCCGATCGGTCGAGCCAGGTTTCGATGATGGCCCAGATGCAGAACATGTTCGACTTTCCGCCGGCGCCCAAGCTCGACGTGCTCGGCAAGCTCGATTCGGAGACGGCGAGCGAGTCGGAACGGCGCGGGCAGGAACTGTTTTTCGGGAAGGCGAAGTGCGCGGAGTGTCACCCGGCGCCGTTCTACCTCGACCACCTGATGCACGACCTGGAAGCCGGCCGGTTCTACGAGGCGACGACCATCAACGGCCAGAAGAACATCACCGACGGTCCGATCAAGACGTTCACGCTGCGGGGCATCAAGGATTCGCCTCCGTACCTGCACGACGGCCGGCTGATGACGCTGGAGGACACGGTCGAGTATTTCAACGTCGTCTTGCAGTTGAAGCTCAACCAGCAGGAGAAGGCCGACCTGGTGGCGTTCATGCTGTGCCTGTAGGTCCGTTCTGCCGGAACGGACCTCGGAAGCGGGAGGACCCGTCCGCGATATCGAACGACTGCCGTGATCGCACTGGTTCTCGAGTCTCGACCCTCGACCCTCCACTCAGTTCGACTTTTGCCACCGATTATGGTTCGTTTCGAGCAAACTGGTGAAGCCGAAAGAGCCTCCTTGCTGGTAGATTCGAGGTGCGTAGGCCTCTTGAATCCGTCCGAGCAAGGAAGCTCCGATGACCAGCATACCGCAGGGAACGCGTTCCGTCTTCCGCGAATGGTCCGGCGAGCTCCGCAGTGCAATCCGGGGCTGTCGCCGTCTGCCTGTTCAGATACAATGGCGGCGACCCGCACCGTCAG